>NZ_JAVFHM010000247.1:0-128980 GCF_041954005.1 Priestia sp. BR_2
CACCCGGAGTGTATCGGAGCTCACAGCTTATAAACGGATGTTAAAAGGAGCGGACTCGTTATGATCGGTAAAGAGCTGACCATTCAGCAGGCAGCTGAGTTGACGGGGTTAAGCGTACACACCCTTCGTTATTACGAAAGGATCGGTCTGATGGACCCTATACCTCGTGCCCAAAATGGTCATCGGGTATATCGGGAACATGATTTTGAGTGGATCGTATTACTCGCAAAGCTTAAGACTACAGGAATGCCGATCGCACTTATGCAGCAGTTCGCTGATATGATGCGATTGGGGAATGATGGCATTCCCCAACGCAGAAAACTTCTAGAAGAGCATGAGCGGAAATTAATCCAGCAGGTTCAAACGATTCATCAAACTTTGGATATTCTGCGGGATAAAATTGATTACTACCGTTCTTGGGAAGATGACACCAGACGAGAGGAAGCACGTTTGGAGTCAGCTCGATGACCAGTTCATCTAATTAAAATTTATTATTTTGTGGGTAAAGAATGAATAATGATTATGAAACTCCTGAAAGAACAAGAGAAAGACTAAGACATGAGGAATTGAAAAATAATCCATTGGGACATATGAATGACGGATTAATAGGGCTCAATCTGGTAGTCTAGTCGATTTAGTAAGCAGTTTAGGTTGGAAAGGCACTTTAGTGTTAATTATTGTTATTATTGTTGGTCTTATAGTTGCCCAATATTTTTAAGTAAAAGAATTTTTATCACTGGTTTTATATTTTAATGTCGGGGGACAAGAACATGATCCCATAGAAAGTCGCTATAATAGCGGCTTTTTTGTTTTAACGGTACAAGTTCTTGTCCCGAGCCAAGGACAAGAACTTGTACCGATTGCCGAAATGGACAAGAACATGTTCTCATTTATGATTAGGTATATATCTAATTAGTATTCTGCTTAGCCGATTCTCACGATCAGCTACAGCTTTCTGTTGAGGTAACAAAGGGTAAGCTACATCTGTCAGATAACTAGGACTCATGCAACTGCTGCTCGGACTCCTTGTGACGCCAATTTACGAATAACAAGGACAATGCAATTAACGTGAGGATAATCCCAAGTACTCGAAATCCCTCGAAGCTGAAGTTATCTCCCATTACGCTGCTAATGAGTAATGAAGAGAGAATGGTTCCCAGGTATCTTGAGGTATTAAATATTCCAGATGCTACACCTATAATTTCTTTTGGTGAACTTTTAAATAAGGCCGCTTGCATAGCGACACTGTTTAACCCGTTGCTAATACCGAATGCAGCTAAAGCCAGACACACACTGATAACCGGTGAAGTCTGATCCAGTGTCATGATCACGATCCATACGGACCCAAATGTCATCAGCATTCCGGACATAAGCAATGCTGGCCCGGGTCCTGATTTATCGATCCATCGTCCTGCCATTGGAGAAGCAACGAGCGAGCACAAGCCTAAGCTTAGCATGAGCATCCCGGTATGGAACTCGCTGACATGACGTACGATTTGCAAGTAGGACGGAAGCCCGAAAAAGAGAGAGTAAAAAAGCAAGTTAACGACCATGAATTCGACATTGACCCAAGTCATTGCAGGATATTTAGCGAATGTGCGTAAAGGAATAAAGGGTGCCTTCGCTTTTAACTCATGTCGCGCGAAAGCTCCCAGTCCAACGAAGCCAATCAGCCCGACAATAACGTTACTAAATGAAATTTGACCAGATGATTTTGCGGACAATAATCCAACGAGCAGAGCAACCAGACCCACGGTGAATAGCAGAACTCCTGGCGCATCAATCAAATCTGACCATTTGCGAAAGGACATGTTGCGAGCAACGGATGTCGTAGACGGATCATCCTTAGGAATATGCCTCCAAGCTAATAGAAAGCTTGTCACCACGAACGGAATATTAACCAAAAAAATAGCAGGCCAGCTCCACCAGTGAATGATGACCCCGCCAATGAAGGGGCCAACCGCTGCCGCTCCGGATAGGAATATGGACAAGACTGACAGTGCAGTTGCTTGTTTCTCCGTAATATGAATTCGCACAATGGCCATTCCAACCGCAACCATCATGCTTGTTCCGATGGATTGCACAATGCGGAACACGATGAGCCAACCAAAGTTTGGGGATAGTGGAGCTAATAATGATGCAATGAAGGATACAACAAGCCCGCTAAGAAATATCCTCCTCCTACCGAATAAATCGCTGGCTTTTCCCATGATAGGTTGAGCGATAGCACTCGCAATGTAGAAAGAAAAAATGATCCAGGATACCACTGTAAAGTCGAGTTGGAACACATTTTGTAGCCTTGGAATAGCAACTGAAATCATTGAAGAATTTAATGGGTTCAATAGAATCCCTAGTCCAACGGAGATCATCAACCACCTACTGCGAATACTCATTTCAATCCCCCACTCTGTATATTAGTGTCATCATCGTACTTGAAATCATTTATTTATTCCAATGCATTTTATGTTATGATTTCATTGACTCAAGGGAATGAGAGGAGGGTGTAAAGTGGAACTACTTCAACTGAGATATTTTCTCGAGGTAGCTCGTTTGGAACATATGACTGAAGCAGCAAGAAGTCTGCATGTCACTCAGTCATCACTAAGCAAAACGATTGGGCGCTTGGAGGAGGATTTGGGGGTCCCGTTATTCGATCGAATAGGAAGGAAACTGCGATTGAATGAGTTTGGAAGCAGATTCTATCGCCGTGCTGAAAGGGCGTTGTTTGAATTGGAACAGGGGAAGCAGGAGATTAGCGATGTGTCCAGCCAAGAACATGGCACACTCGAATTGGCGGTGACCACCGCAAGCACATTGCCTCAGATCCTTCGAGAGTTTCGGAACAAGCGTCCCGATATCCAATTTCATGTGCAAATGCTCACCACGCAGGAAATGGTTACGCTTCTTCATAGAGGAGAGGTTGATTTTTGCTTGTCCTCGCCTCCTATAAAAGGGGAAGACATTGAATGTCAAATCATGTTCATCGACCCGATTCTTGTAGCTGTTCCCACAGGGCATAGGCTTGCTAACCGAAACAGCATATCTTTGACTGATCTAAGGGATGAATGTTTTGTTGGTGTAAAAAGAGGCTACGGTACTCGTGATCTGGTGGATTCTATATGCAAATCGGTTGGATTTGTACCTACATATGTGTATGAGGGTGACGAACCTGCAAGGCTAAGTTCTCTAGTAGAAGCGGGAATTGGCATAGGCTTTATACCAAGTACGGCAAGGCATTCTGGGGAACATATCAAATATCTCAAAGTAGAGAATCATGAATTGGTACGGGAGATCGCTTTGTTATGGCACAGGAGTCGGTACATTTCGCGGGCTGCTCTCGAATTCCGTGAGGTAGTTGTGGAATATTTCGGGACGATATCCAAACAGACAAATTAATTATCCTTCATAAAACCCAGAGAATGTTGGGCGACAAAAACATAGTCCCATTGAAAGTCGCTATTTTAGCGGCTTTTTTTGTTGTATCGGTACAAGTTCTTGTCCAGTACCAAGGATAAGAACTTGTACCGATTGCCTTAAAGGACAAAATAATAGGCCGATTTTCGATTAGATAAGCATCTAATTACTGCTGTGTTTCAGTGGGTTCGTTACCTCGCCGCGAGAATAAATAAATCGTTAAAATCCTAAAGAAAAGTAGAAATTGTATGGTGAAATGTCGTTTTTGATAGATGTATCAAGGATGATAATCCATTAAAGTGGTAGATATCATATGATGGTGAGTATTCACCGGAAATAGAGGAGGTTATCATTTGGATAATCATGATTTGGTACAACGACAACTATGGTTTGTGAATCAGAGACTCGGGATGTTTATTCACTTTAATAGTGCTACATTTCAGTTTGCTGAAACGGAAATTAAGGATTGGGAATACGGGCATGAGAATCATGATGAACCTCGCAGATTCCCATTTGATCCAAAACTCTGGAATCCTGAGCAGTTGGACTGTGCGCAATGGGCGAAAGCGGCTAGATCCGCGGGGATGAAATTCGCTGCACTGACAGCAAAGCATCATGAAGGATTCAGCTTGTGGCCTACCCGATATACGGAGCATTGCATCCGTAATGCAACCGACAAAAGGGATGTCGTCAAAGAATATCTTGATGCATTTAGGGAGGAAGGTATTAATGCGGGTCTTTATTTCTCTATGCTAGACTTGCATCATCAAATCGGTCGAAAAAAATGCACAGCGGAAGATAAGCGGTTCATTAAAAATCAAATCGAAGAATTGCTGACAAACTATGGCGAACTTCCGTTTTTGATCATTGACGGATGGAACGCCCATTGGGGAGGCCCTAATTATGAGGACCTTCCGTTTGAAGAAATTAATGAACTCGTGAAAAGTTTGCAGCCTCAGTGCTTATTGATGAATATTAGCTGTGAATCGACTTTGGATCATACAGATATCGTTTTTTATGAAAATGCTGCTGGGCAAGAAATTGAAGAATCCTTTGCAGGTCCTGGTGCGAGCTGCAATATCTTAACTGAAACGTGGTTTTGGAGAGCTTCGGATACGAAAATGGAACTCAAAACCACTGATTGGGTATTGGATAAAGTACAGGATGCGAACAACCATAACGTGTCATTTTTATTAAATGGAGCTCCAGATCAGCGCGGCTTGTTGGATGCGAATGTGTTAGAACGTTTTAAAGAAATCGGAAAACGATATCGTCATCCGGTGGAACTCCAAACTATTCCAGCAAACTGGCTGATTAGAAAATAACTTGATCATTATTAACGAAGCACACAGCTTAAATAAAGCGCTTGACCATTGAATGGTAACAGCGCTTTTTTCAATTGGGAGGACGTTTATTCTTGTGTTAATCCACTCGAAATACCTGATACCGCTTCCGGTACTCTCCAGGTGTAAACGAGGTTTGGCGTTTGAATAGGCGCGTAAAATAATTGTTGTCACGGAATCCGCATTGTTCACCGACTTGGATTAAAGGTAGTTCTGAATTCGCTAGGAGCTGTTTAGCGCGTTCGATCTGGAGACGATGCCTGTATTGCAGAGGACTCATTCCCGAATACTGTTTCAGACAGCGCGCCAAATAATCGAAGTGGTAATGCAGGTCGTTCTCCATCTGTACGGAATCAAAAGGATCTTCTAAGCAATCCGCCAAATAGGAGGCAACTTTCTCCCCAAGAAAAAGGGATCGGGCCTGTGGGCTGCTTTTTTTCATGCTGCTTTGAATTTCAATGAGGAATCTGCCAAATAAAATTTGCAGCTCGTAGGAGCGGTATGCTGAAAGGATGCTGTGTACTTTTATCATTTCCTTCAGAAGGGGGACGACCGTACGCAAATCTATCCCGGTAAATTTGGGGATGTCCACCATGCCTAGAAGAGCCTCGGTATCCTGGTCCGTCCTGTTCAGCAGAGGCTGCTGCCAATTGTTTTTATCGACTAGCATAGGCTTCGACAATAGCGGATATTCAAAATGAATCCAATACACCTCCGTATTTGTATCAGTTGGGCGATAGCCGCGATGCATTTTTCCAGGCTCAAGCACCAATACCATGCCTTTTTTGATTTCATATTGAATCCCGTTTTCCTCCATATAGAGTGTGCCACTGACGCAAATAATAATGTCAAAAACATCAAATTGACGCCTTGCATGGACAATTCCCGGCGGCCATAAGGTATGGCCGACCGTGGCTAGCAGGGGGAATGGGGGAACTTTCAGCTCAAGCACTAGCATTATCAATCACCTACAAAATTGGATGTAGAGATTGTACTATAATAAAGGCGCATTGTCAGCATCATCAAGGTCATCCATACAAAAGTCAGTCATTGCACCAATTAAAGATTTTAATGAGGCATTTTGAAGCCTAATTATTGTATAAAGGAGACTATGATTATGAATCTTAACCGATTGATTGATATGAACAATTGGTACATCTAATAGCCCTCCCAATAAGTATAATTTACCAATTATGTGGAACTTACAATATTTTGTCATGTTGCTGTAATGGACATAAGTGTGATGCACGATATATAAGCTATCGGGAAACGAAAGTGCAATAACTAGGGAGCAGAACGCCGCGCGGCAGGCTGCTCCCTGTTTTCATAAATTCTCTGGGCACCCTATTCCCAAATGTCAATATATCTCTATCTTAGTAGCGAGCTAATCCGTTACGCTTTGCTTATCAAGGAACGCACACCATTGACGATTAAGGCGATGGAGAACACAATCACAGATATGATGCCTACTGTGTCAAGTACAGGTTCCAGGCTTGGCAGTAATTCCGATACTGGGACGTAAATTAGGCCGAAACCACCAATGACTCCGCTGAGATAGCTAAGAAACTTAGACATAGCGTCTTCACCTCCTCTATTAATAATATTAGCTTATGCATGCAAGATCGGTAATGCGATAGACAAATGAATGTTTAATATTTTAGAACGCGATAGGAGCCCTACAATCTAAAACGAATAGCGGCTTTTTTGTTTTATCGGTACAAGTTCTTGTCCCCAGTCGAGGACAAGAACTTGTACCTTTTGCCGTAATGGACAAGAACATGTTCCGATTACCGATTAGATAAATATCTAACTGAATTTTAAAGCTATTCATTAAGCTAACGGGCAGTTTAACACAGCAAATATTACGAAACCGAATAACATCCTGCGAGTTATGACTAGACTAATTGCCATCCCCTAAGGGGGTCTTTTTTATTTAATCTTTTTTCTTGACCTTTACATTAATGTGAAGCTTTATAATAAAGCTAACGTTCCTAATCGATGAGGTGATCGTTTTGAAGATCGGAAAGGTAAGAAAAATAACTGGCGTTAGTGCCCGTTCGATTCGTTATTATGAGGAGAAAGGATTGATCAAAACATCTCGTCAAGAAAATAATTATAGAGAATATGACGAAAAGGCGATCGAATCCATTAACGCAATTCAACTTTATTTAGATTTAGGGCTGACAACTGACCAAATTCGGGACATTCTCTTCTGTAGATTTCCTGAGCAACAGGAGCACAAAGATAAAGACGTCTATTGTGAGGAATTGCTGCTTATGTATCAGTCGAAAATGCACGAGATTAACCAACAATTAGCTGCTTTAACCAAAGCGAAGTTAAATTTGGCTGAAAAAATCAATCGGATGGTACAAAAACGGGAGGAGGATAATAAATGACTATATTAGTTGCTGGGGCAACGGGAACCGTAGGACGGCATGTCGTGGACCAACTTCTTCAAAGGGGGCAAAAGGTACGTGCATTGACACGTAATCCGCAGCAAGCCAATCTTCCTCATGGTGTAGAGGTTGTCGCGGGAGATTTAAGTGATCCAAGTACGCTAGTTTCTGCGTTGGTTGGCATCAGCGGCATGCATTTAATTACAACAGGTGCCGAATATGCCCCGTTACAAACAGGACCAGAAATCGTTGAGCTTGCTGAGAAGGCCGGGGTGCGAAGGGTTACAGTTTTGTGGAACGGAGAGAAGGGCCCTTTTGAGAAGGCGGTTGAGTCAAGCAGTCTGGAGTGGACTCAGCTTCAAGCTTTTGAATTTATGTCAAACGCACGGAAATGGGCGAACTCTATACGCTCCGAGGGGGTTGTTCGAGACCTGTTCGGAGGATCACTGATTGCTCCTGTTCATGAAGCCGATATTGGAAGAGTCGCAGCGGTTGCACTAACTGGGGAAGGTCATGCAAGTCAAATATATACATTAACAGGGCCTGAGAGTTTGTCGGTTCAAGATAAAGTTCGGATAATCAGTGAGGTTATTGGACGTGAAATTCAATTTATCGAAAGCTCTGAAGAAGAAGAACGTGAACAGATGAGGAAAATGGGTGTTCAGGAGGATGCAATAGATTACGTGATTAGTTGGCACCTTAATCCGCCTAAATCTGCTTATACCGTTTTGTCGACAGTGGAGGAAGTAACAGGACACAAACCGTATACGTTCGCAGAGTGGGTTAAGGAGAATGCAGGTTTTTTTATCAATTCGGATAACGCTTGAATCTATTATTTTATTAGACAGACGTGTCAGATCACACATCGCTGGTAGCGATATGTTCAACGATTCGTTC
This sequence comes from Priestia sp. BR_2, assembly GCF_041954005.1. Classification (NCBI taxonomy): domain Bacteria; kingdom Bacillati; phylum Bacillota; class Bacilli; order Caryophanales; family Bacillaceae; genus Priestia; species Priestia sp. BR_2. The sequence goes on from NZ_JAVFHM010000247.1 coordinate 8,051, forward strand.
TGAATGGTTAAGCTAACGGGAAACGATAGTTGAATAAACGACCAGGGAGAAGCTGCCGTATGATCGGCAGCCGCGTTGTGCTAAAGGGCAGGATACTTCCAATTGCTGTATAATTAATATGCGAAATGGTTTGGTATAAGAGATCCAGTTTGCGAAGCTGGATCAAATGCTTCTTCAGGTTGGAGGTGCTCCGGTGAATGAAAAGTCCATTGCTCAGCTTTACGTAATGACGGCAAAGATTCCGGAAGAAGGATGTACGCGGTCGTATACTAGATCTTGCTGATTAACTGGACCTATGCCAAGGTATTTGGGTACCGGAAAGAGTATTGAGATGTTTAACATTAGAGATCTTTTTGTTTGCAACCGCAAAAGAATTATTTGCGGATCATGACGACGCCACCAAATTGTCTGGGGACAAGAACATGGTCCCATTGATAGTCGCTATTATAGCGGCTTTTTTGTTTCATCGGTGCAAGTTCATGTCCCGAGTCGAGAACAAGAACTTGTACCGATTGCCGTAAAGGAACATGAGCCGATTACCGATTAGATAAGTATCTAACTATGTTTCCATGCAATTTCATTAAGCTAACGGGCAGGATAGTTTAATAAATTCACGAATACTCTACATTTGGAATAATTTACGAAGTTCGTAGATAAGACGTTATCGGAAATTAATGCTATTTCTTTATCTTCAATACTTGTTTTTAATGGTTCTTTGACTTGATGAATAGTAATTAAGGTAATATGTCCTTTAAATTCGACTTCATCGAAAAACCTACATACAAAATCTTTATTTAATATTCGATGCCAGTCTAATCGGTCTGCATGTTTTCTTTTCATTTCACACCCCCGACATAACTTCCAAAACATCTTTTCTGTATAGCCGATAATGGTTATTATTGGATGCAGCACTTCCCCTCGGAATCAAATTACTGTGTTACAACGATGCTTAATGAGAAAAAAGAAATAATTCAATGGTATTTCGATATATCTAAGAATATTGGGATTAGTGATCAAGGAGTGCCTTTTTGGGATGATCTTTATTTAGATGTGATTGTTTTTCCTAATGGTAATTTATATATTAAGGATGAAGATGAACTTGAAGAGGTTTTAAATAGTAATGACATTGAATTAGAGGACTATAACCTGGCAAAGAGTAATATGAAAGACTTAATTAAAGAAATAGAATCTATGGAAAACAAAATTATTAAGAATGGTTTAGAACATTTTAAATTTATATTGGAGGCATCACAAGGAAGGCATTAACAAAGGAAGGCATTAACATCCGATAACATTATATTCACGCTTCGGGCCTTACGGCCCCTTGGTCCGGACAGATGCAATTGGCATGGAAGTTGATGCAGCCGGACACACTCGACTTCGTCGAGCGTCGTGAATACTGAGAACGTTATATGCAATTGGGGCAAATACGATTTTAGAAGGATGGTCAATGATGAGTAAATATACATACCCTGATTATAACAATTGTGCGGTTGTTACAATTGATACACAGAATGATTTTAGTTTGCCAGGGGCTGTAGCAGAAATTGCAGGTACTGTTAATGTACTGCCTCACATGAAGTTAATATTAGATGCATGCAGAAGTAGAGACATTCCGATATTCCACGTGATTCGATTATATAAGGAAGATGGAACGAATGTTGATATCTGCCGCAGAGAATTAATTGAAACAGGCGTTCGAATTGTAACACCAGGATCAACGGGAGCAGACTTAGTTGAAATGATTAGCCCGAAGAATTCAGTTCAGTTAGACGACAAGGAGCTCCTTCAAGGAACAATACAATTGATCGCAGATAATGAATGGGTAATGTATAAACCAAGATGGGGCGCATTTTATCAAACGAACTTAGAAGCATTTTTGAGAGTGAAGAATATAGATACACTGATTTTTATTGGGTGCAATTTTCCGAACTGTCCAAGAACAAGTATATATCAAGCAAGTGAAAGAGACTTTAAGGTGGTTATGATCGAGGATGCAATATCAGGCGTTTATGATAAGGGAATTCATGAAATGAGAAATATAGGTGTTAAAGTAACTAGTACAGAGGAACTCATAAGAGAATTTGCAAGCAGATCCGAAGAAGCCTCCAACAGCAAATAACAACATATTCACGCATCGCAACAGGAGGCAGGATAGTTTAAGATCTATTCAATGTTCAATTAAATCCCATTAAATAACATAAAAATGTTATTATTATACTACTGCATCAATAAATTGGTATTGGATATCTAATTAAAATTATTAACCTAGGGGGTACGTAAACAATGAGCAAAGATTATGAAACTCCTGAAAGAACAAGAGAAAGACTAAGACAAGAAGAATTGGAAAATAATCCATTTGGTCATATGAATCAAGGAAATAGTAGGGCTCGGTATAGTATAGTCGATTTAGGTTGGAAAGGCACTTTAGTATTAACTATTGTTATTATTGTCGGTCTTATAGTTGTTCAATATTTTTATTAATGGTTTTAATATTTGAGAAAACCAAAATTGTCGAGATACAAGAACATGGTCCCATTGAAAGTCGCTATTTGAGCGGCTTTTTTATTTTATCAACAATTGTCGAGGGACATTGCGTTGGCCACCACAAAGATTGACATATGTACAAAATACGAGTTTTGTGAAACAGATGTTGAGAAAAGAATCGCCACAGCTGATTTTCATTTAGATTCGTATGAATCTGCTTAGTTTTTGCTTTCTATTTTGTTAAGCCGTTATAATCCTTTTTACTTTGCGCATCTTCTATTTTATCGAACAACTTTAACTTTCCAATTGGATTCTTTCTTCATTTAGATTCAATCGTCTGAATTACAATTCATCTAATCTAAAGGCTTTAATCAAACTCTCGATTAATTCAGTCTAATATCGTCCTTAATCGATCATTTTGTTCAAGTTTGTTCATGTGCCATTATAAATCATCATAATCATCGAATTTTGGTTGTTTCATTATTATTACGATTTCGCTTCACATTTTAGCGGAATTTCGCTACTGAAGACATTTTTAATGTTTCGTTGGTTCTTAATCGATTTGATTTTTATTAAATGCTCATCTTATGAACTATTTAGTGCTTGCTTGTTATCATCCATCATCCTAATTTTTTTTATGAACCCTCCCCTCTCTACATCTTAATGATTTACCATTATATGTTATTTTATCCGCATTGGAATATAAAAAAACCGGCCATATTCGGTCGGTTTTTCTCCCGCATGATCGGGACAATGCACGATTCACATAATATTGGAATATATTGTGCTGTTCGGCTCATATACTCATCATGATTAGCCCGTCTCGTCAAAGTCAGGGACAACGTGTAAGTCAACCACGCTTATCAAACCCATGCACCTGTGCAGTCCCCTCCTGTTTTTACTTCAGATTCGCAGACCACTTCTCGGCACGAGCCTGCAGATCATCCAGAAACTTCTGAATATCCGGAGCATTACCGGACGCTGCCTGGCTGATAAATCCGTTTATGGCTGGAGCGATGTCGCTCATATAGAACGGATTGGCTTCATCCATGAGCTCGGAGTGGCCGACTTCCGCGATCTCAAGTGCCTTTTTGACGAATTTGTCTTCCGGTGTTACAAAATCGGCATTTTTGAGCGTTGGGGTACTGGAGAAGTTTTCATACATGTATTTTTGCGTCATGTAACTGGTCAAGAACTTTAACACTTCCCATGATGCATCCACATCTTTGGCATTCTTCGCCATGATGAACGGGTCAACCGCCACCCAGCCTTCACCTTTAGGACCCATGTTCAGCACAGGTTCAAAACGGTCCAGCAGCTCCTTGTTCTGCTTCGACCGGTATTCACTCATCGTGGAGCCGCCGGTGGAATCCAGCGCGATGGCGATATTGTTTTTCTCGAGTCCGAAGTTCTCGGCACCCTGGGCATTCACGAACCCGGCCGGTGGCAGCTGTGCGGCTTCCTTCAGCCATTCCATCACTTTGACCATTTCCGGCGTATTCAGGTGCCACTTGATGTTCTTGATGTCCTTCAGCGATCCTTCCGCTCCTTTGGCGCCATATGCAAGGGTTAATGCAACAAAGGTGGATCCGTTTAATGAGTTGCCGCTCCAATACAAACCGAAATTGTCTTCACCGGTTTTCGGGTTTTTGCCGGTCATCTGCTTGGCTTTCTCCAGAATTTCGTCCGGTCCCGGCTGTGCCGAGAGTGTTTCAACGCCCCAGTCTTCAAACAGCTTCTTATCATAAATCGTCATCCGGCGGCCAAGCACGGCAGGTATCCCAAATTGTTTGCTTCCGTCCGGCGACTTGGTGCTGTAGGAATTATTCATAATGCCTTCCAGATAGATGCTCGGGTCAAACGAAGTATCTTTTGCAATCAAATCGTCCAGGTCACGCAGCAGCCCTTCCTGGTACCATTGCGATGCAAAGGCTCCCCCGGTATACAAGACATCCGCATCGCCGGAGAGCAGCATGGCCGTTTGTTTGGCTTTTACGTTCTCCCAAGGGATTTGATAAACCTCCAGCTTGATGTTCGGATACATTTTTTTGAACGTTTTATCCAAATATTCGTTGAGCCCGATCGTCGGATTGCCTGTCAGCGCATCGATCCCGTTATCCAGCTGCCAGCCTGCCAGCGCAACGCGAACCGTTCCTTCCATATCCGATACTTTTTCAATTGTAACGCCGCCTGTCACATCTTTACCTGAACTGCCTGAACAAGCGGCCAATGTAAACACCAGCACGAATGACAGGATCAGCAGCACAGCTTTTTTCATCACGTCAACACCCCCGCATAATTTTAGCTTTACTTTCTGAATTACTGCTTGATACCGGACAGCGCAATGCTTTCGATAATATAGCGCTGCAGGAACATATAGACGACGATAACCGGAATGAGGCTCGTGGTTGTGGCCGCCATAATAATGGATGGCTGTTGGTTAATACCGTTGTTGTACGTAAACATGGCTAAACCGATCTGGATCGTGTACTTGGCAGCCGATTTCAAGATCAGCAGCGGCCACAGCATATCGTTCCATACGCCCAAGAACAGCAGAATGACCATGGTGGCGATAATCGGCGTACACAGCGGCAGATAAACCCGGCTGAATACCGTAATTTCCTTGGCTCCATCCAGTACGGCCGCTTCCCTTAAACTGCTGGGCAATTGATCAAAGAACGCTTTGGCTAAAAAAGTACCGAACGCATAGTTCATGGCCGGCAAATAAAATGCCAGATAATTGTCGACCAACCCGAGTTTACTGAACAAAAGATACTGCGGAATCATGGTCATTTCGAACGGAATCATCATCGTGCTTAGCGCCAGCAGCAGTACGAAATTAGCTCCTTTGAAGCGAAGCTTGGATAAGGCATAACCGGATAATAATGCGGACAACGAGCTGATGATAATGACCCCTGCGCTGACAAGCGTGGAATTGCCGATATATCGGAACATATTGATGTTCGTGAAAGCGGCTTCATAGGTTCGGATTGAAGGCTCCTCCGGCCATATTTTCGGCGGGAATGAAATATTTAACCGTGCGGCCCAATCGAAGCTCGTTACCAGCATCCATAAGAATGGCACAATCATAATGAATGAACCTACCAATAGGACCAGCGTTAGCATCAGCTGTGGAAGCGTGATTCGTTTACGGCGCACCGGCTCCTTGGGCAAGGCTGAACTGCTCATAGTTACCCTCCTGTCTTCTGGAATAAGGTTCCCCCTACGGATCCGAAAATGGATAGTGGGATTAATCCAAGCTGTCTTTACGTCGGTTGAGCAGCATGAGGAACACGGTTAAGATGAGTATGATGACGAATAACAGATAGGATACGGCCGTAGCCAGCCCCATCTGCGAAGAGAGGAATGCATTTCGGTAAATATACAGCACCACGGTCATCAAGCTTCCCCCAGGATTACCTGCGGTTCCGCCGATTAACCATACATCCGTAAACCGCTTCATTCCGCCGATGGTTCCCATGATGAGCATGAACACAAAGATCGGACGCAAGTAGGGAATCGTTATATACCACCATTTCCGGTACGTGCCTGCACCGTCGACCTCGGCAGCCTCATAGAGATCCCGCGGGACGCTTTGCAAACCGGCCAGAAAAATAATGGTGTTATATCCTAGTGCACCCCACAAGCTCATCAGCACGATACTGTAACGCGCGACTTCCGGGTTCGTGAACCAGCCGACCGGATCGATGCCGAACAAACCAATCACGAAGTTGATCAGGCCTTCCTTGGACGGGAAAAACAAGAAGGAGAACAACAAGCTTGTAGCTACGCCGGACACGACGTTGGGCAGAAAATAGACCGCTTTGAAAAAATTGCGTCCCAGATGCCATTTCAGATTATTAATCAGGCTCGCCAGAACAAACGAAAGCGCGATCCCTAGCAATACGGACCATATCCCCATGACGAACGTATTTGTAAGCGCTTGCCAAAATAAGGAATCCTCTAACGCGTAACGATAGTTGCTCAGGCCCACCCAGTTTCCGGATAAATTGAGCCCGGATGTCTGATGAAAACTCATAAACAGTGCGGCAAACATGGGATAAATGGCAAATACGATGACGCCGATAATCAGAGGGGCGCTGAATAGATAGCCCATCCAGTCATTGCGCGTAAATCTGAACTTTCGTTTTGCCCATTTTCCATGTTCCGCAGTCCATTTCCCTTCTGGGGTGGATGACAAACCGATCCTCCTCCTTTCGTTAGTAACCGGATCCATTCCGGCAATCGGACAAGACGTTCATGTCCATTCTGTACATGGTTATGTGGATGAATCCGGATTATGTGTTATTCTTTTTTTCACAGACGTGAATGAAAGATCAACACCTTAAAGCGATTTCTTTATCGGCAGTGTATGCAGCTGCCGGCTTCCGGGTGTATGCCTAGGTTGAACCCCATATCGATACGCATAAAAAAAAGCACAGCCTATTGGAGGCTGTGCTTTTTATATTCAAAGGGCTTAAACTTCGATAATGATGGGCAGAATCATCGGCCTCCTCTTGGTCTCACTGTATATGAATTTGCCGACATGATCCTTCAAGGTTTGCTTGATCAGATTCCATTGGGTGGATCCGGTTTCAGTCAAATCCTTCATTGAAGACGAGACGATATCGTGGATCTGACCCATGAATTCCTCCGAATCTTTTACGAAGATAAATCCCCTGGATATAAGCTCGGGCTTGGCCACCATCTGCTTTTCCGTTTTGCTGAGCGTGGTGACGATAATGAGCATCCCGTCGGAGGACAGCTGCCTCCGGTCCCGCAAGACGATATTGCCTACGTTGCCGATCATCAATCCGTCCACCAGGCTGTTGCCTGAAGGGATTTTGGGACCTAACGATGCCATGCCCTGCTGGATTTGTATCGTGTCGCCATTCTGAACGATAAACACGTTCTCATTCGGGATTCCCACGGACTCGGCCAGCTGACGATGCTGATAGAGCATTCGGAATTCACCGTGAACGGGGATCAAATAGTCCGGTTTCATCAAAGTGAGCATCAATTTCAATTCTTCTTGGCTGCCATGTCCGGATACATGCATCCCTGAAGTCGCACCCGATCCATAGATGACCTGGGCTCCCAGCACATATAAATTATCGATGACATGAGCCAGATTCCGCTCATTACCCGGTATCGCCCCTGCAGCAATAATGACGGTATCTCCCGGCAGAATCTCGATATGGGGATGCTTGGAGTTGGCTAGCCGTGATAAGGCTGCCATAGGCTCTCCTTGGCTTCCCGTGCATAACACGGCGATTTGGTCCGGCGGATAACGCTCGCTGTCTCCAGCATCGATCAGCAAATCATCGGGCATGTTGAGATACCCGTGCTCCTTGGCCACCGCAACGACATTAACCATGCTCCGGCCGAGCAGAATCAATTTCCGTTCCGTCTCTACCGCGGCATCGATGATCTGCTGGACACGGTTGACGTTCGAAGCGAATGTGGAGATGAATACCTGCTGTTTGGCCTGGGCGAAAGCCTCCAGGATATGACCGCCAACCAGGCGTTCCGAAGGGGTAAACCCGGGTCTTTCGGCGTTTGTGCTTTCCGATAGCAGCACCTTCACGCCCTGCTTGCCGATTTCTGCCATACGGTGCAGATCGGGATAAGGTCCCTTCACGGGAGACATGTCGAATTTAAAATCTCCCGTGTGGACGACATTGCCTTCCGGAGTTTGAAAAACGATGCCCACGCAATCCGGGATGCTGTGACTGGTCGAAAAAAAAGAGGCATGGATGGCACCCGCTTGAATAGTGGAATTCGCGTCGATCGTGTGAAGCTCGGAATTACGCAGAATACGATGCTCTTTCAGCTTGATTTTAATCAGCTCAATCGTAAGCTTCGTCCCATACACAGGGATCGGCAGCTGCTTCAGTAAATAGGGAATTCCACCAATATGGTCTTCATGTCCATGAGTGACGACAAGGGCTCTGACCTTATCCGCGTTGTCCAGCAAATAGGTGAAGTCGGGAACAATCAAGTCGATGCCGGGCAGGTTTTCGTCAGGGAATTTCGAGCCGCAATCAATCACCACAATATCTTGATCGTACTGTATGAAGTACATGTTTTTGCCAATTTCATTCACACCGCCAAGCGCGGCGACCAGCAATTTTTGTTCAGCTATATTCATGGCTAGGTTGCCTCCTTGTCTCTACTCGCCTAGATCCATATCTTTCAAGGCATGATGTTCCTTCTATATTATTGAAGTTCTCGCAAAACTTATGCACCGCGGGTAACAAAGGTTTCGCCAGTCGTGATGCAGGGTAACGACAGAAAACCCGCCAATCTCAAACGGTATGCCATTTGTCTTTAGCGATTTCAGTTGCAGCCAGATAGGAATTCAGACCTCAGACTTCTTTAAAAGTTGAAAAATGAAAAAGACTGCCGGATAATCGGCAGTCTTCTGAATATAGCGCAAGTCGCGTCTTACGAATGCTTCCCCTGTTGTTTAGGAGCTTTAACCGGCTTATCGTTAACGCTGACAAAGATCGGATTAGAATAAAACCACAGGTCGCTGTAATTCCGTTTATTAATTTCCGCAAAGCGCTGCTCGTTGTCTTCGATGTCCGTTTTCGGATCTATGAGCGGATCGCCATGGCGGGTTTCTCCGTCAACATTCTCGCCAAGGTTCGTCCCTCTTAACCGGAAATATTGGTCCTTCGTTGCTTTCGTCCGATAAGTGATCACGTTGTATCCATCCCGATCGGTTGTCCAATCCTTGCTCGTAAACCGTTTCACCACTTTGGTCGAATCGTTGGTGCTCTTGCTGTATGCCGCCGTACCTGGTTGTGCTTTACCGGTGACATCACCCGAGATCAAATCGACATGATCCACGGCTACGGAGTCGCCGTTGTTATTTTGTTTCGGACTTTTGAATCGGATCGTAATTTCGATAGGATTCCCTTGTTTCACTTGAAGTTTACTCCCCATCTCGGCCTGCTTGTTCCCGTGGCGAACGCGGAAATCCAAGGCGTTGATTAAATCGCCGTGCACGGAGAACGATTGGCCTGAACGCATGCCGTTCAGCACGCTTTGCATATCCTTTCCGTTCACCCATGTGTAATTTTTGGCGTATTGTCCCGGCCAATAACCGCTGGAGTATAAACGGTTGTCACTAATCTCAAAATGAGAATCCGAGTTCGCAAAGTTCCAGAATTCGCGTCCTTCGCCGAGCAGCGCATCCCATACGCCGCCAACTTTGGCAATCATGTAATCAGCGCCGCCGTAGGTTCTGTTTTCCGGCGTAGTTAAATTAAGTCCGCCACGATCCGGTTCCATCTGATTCCCGGGCATTCCCTCCATCCCGAATACGACATTCGGCGCGATGTTGTTGAAATCCCGTATGTCAGCGATCGTATATACGGTTTTTCTGGAAGGATGATTGAGCAATGCATAACTGCTGTTGGCGTAGTTTTTTTGGAGCCAGGCCAGTGCCGTTCGGGCATCTTCGGACGTCGTGTAGGCCCGGCTGTCTGTTTTTTTCCAATCGGCGACTTCTTTGGGATCAAACATCGCTTCATCTCGATCCGTAAATAGATACTCGAACTGACGGGCTGCCCTAAGGCTCGCCTCTGAACCGAACGAGCCTGCTATAATGCCGACTCCCACATGTTCGTATGTAGGCATGTCCCATTCAAAACCCGAATAGATAATGTTATTCTTGTATTTCCCTGCTGCCTGGAGCTGCTGGATCTTAGGGATCTGATACAGCGCCATTCCTTGGGAGAACGGAACAGGTCCGCCGGCAAGAGGAGTTCCCTCATCATCCCGTTTAGAAACTCTAAGATGGTCCGAAACGGCAATCCAATCCAAACCGTACTTTTCGAACCCGTTGTCCAGCAATTCCTGCAAGGATTGACTGGCATCATCGGACTGATACGTATGCGCGTGATACTCCCCAGTCATCCATTTGCCGTTGTTTTCCGGCTTAAACTTAGCCCCATCCGCCTTCGCATGAACAACCATGCCTTGCGAAAGGATGGACAAGCTGAGCGCCAAAACCATGATGGTTTTCTTCTTTAGCTGCATTTCATGGCACCTCCGAGTTGATATCAATCGTAAAAACTACTTAAGTGTAAGCCTTCTTGATTAAGAGAATGTTATGACAAATCGATACATTTGTAAGAATAGTCATCGTTATCTTATGTCCAATTGAAGAAATAAGCCAACGTCTTTGTAACTCGAAATACGCAAGGTCTTTATCCATTGGGTTACATATATTATATTATGTAAACCTTTAAAAACAGAATGACTACAACCTGCATTCGTTGTAGTCATTTCGATGAGCTTCTTCTAAGATTACATTTCTTTGGATATAGTTCGACGTACCAACTTTACCTGTCCATTCACCCCCGAAGGTAAAGCATTCTTACCATACAAGTTCTCCAGCGTATTGGCTGCACGGATGGCAAGTTGATGGATCCCCTGTTCCACATACGGCGTTATATTCCAATGATACGGCGGCCACAGCCGGATGCCAGCGATTGTTTCATTCACATATAGGCAAGCAGTCTCCCTAATATCTTCGGCTTCCAGCCATAACTCCTCGTCCGGCGCTAAGTTGACCTCAGTCAGGTCTACCTCCTGGAAGTAATCACCCGCTCCCGCATAATAAGGATAGCCGGCAGAAGCCCAAGAACCAAACATATGTTCCGAACACGCATTTAACCTCACCCCATCTTCTATTTCAAACGGCCCAATCAAATAGGCTGGGAATGAAATCGCAGGCATCGGCTCCAGTAAGGAAACCGTCAATATCTCGAGCTCGTTCTCGCCTGCCACCAAATGAGCCGTAATATCTAGGGTAGCATAGTTTGAATCCTGCCAATCGGATGTCTTCAGCGCATTCTGCCTGACGCCATTCACGAAGATTTCAACATTGCGCCTGCGCTGCAGGAAGCCGATATGGGCCGGTATTTTCTGCTCCACATCGTCCAGAATCAACTCAAGCCTCGCTAATGGATGGACATCTGGTGGATGCGAATGATCTCCGCCATTCGGAGAATGCAATTGTTCGATCAATGCCTGCGTCACGGTAAACGTTGTACGGTACGTGTTCACTTGCCCAGGCATCGTAGCGTTCATCCTGGAGTTTCGGTCATTCAGCGTGACCTGCCACTGGTCCAGTAATAAAACGTTGGGTTCAAGAGACTGAAAACGCCACTTATCTTCGAGAACGATAATATCCTCGGTTTTTTGCACCTTGCCGAACGTTTGTTCTATTTCGTTAATTGAGCACTCCTCAGGTCCAACCGATAGAACTCGTAGTTCTCCAGGTGCATAGGTAAGAATGGAATCGCCTACTAACCGGCGAATGCTCCCGCTTTCCAAGTCCCACTCTTCCATAAGGTTCCCGGTTTCTCCTGCATCAAGCTTCATGGAAACATCATGCTCCGCCCAGTTCATAAACCATACAAATACACGGTCACCGAACACACGTTCTACATGGATCAAATCCTCATATTGTCCTTCAATCAGCTTCCATCGTAAGGCAGCAGTTTTCTTTAATAACCCGCTTACCGTTTCACATAAGGGCTCGAGCAGATCTGGTGCCTGCTCCTTAATACGGCCTCCGGACATCTCTGGATCGGCAAGTATCCGCTTTTCTCCGGAATCGAGATGATCCTCGATCAATGTGTCTTCGTGGTCCTTGTCCTCCAACGAATAAAATAAAGCTTGCCCTTTGCCAACGGGGCGTAAAGCCCCATGCTGAGGATTCGGGCTAAAAAGCTCATGCATTTGCTTTGCCAGCTCCGGGTCCTGGCGCACGGACTCGCTATGCCGCGGAATTGCCCCTACGGCAACCAGCGTTCCGCCTTGCTTTACATAGGCAACCAGGAGAACGGCAATGTCCCTTGACATGACCTCCACCTCGGGCATAACCAAAACCGAATATACGTTCCCGTCACCACTGAATCGTACCCCTTCTCCATCAACAAGGGCAGCATTACGAAGCTGACATTCATCAACATAGTCATAATCAATGGAATGGCGCAGCATGCGATCCGACAAAAGCGAGAACAAGGTATCGGATGAAGGAAACCGGTTAGATCGTCCCGATGCGAACATATTTTCGTACACCGACTGAATAGGCGATAATAGAAGAACCTCCGGGGTTCGTTTTCCGCTTGCGCCGAGCAGACTCAATCGACCGAGATAGTCGGCAAAAGCACGATAATGCGGCCAATGCGGCGCATGTTTGAATTCCGTGGGAGGAAAATCGGTTTTCCGATACCCTGCAAACGAATAATAGAACGCATGCGGGATAAACAGATTAACGCCCAGGAAAGCCATGAAATTGGCATCGAGCCGCCTTTGACGCATGGAATAGCCGTGACCGCTGGCACCAAAGGCCTCGCAGATCACGCGTTCTTTATTATCCAGCCCGGCTACGGAAGCCGCCGTCTTCACGGACACGATCCGGTGCGGATTCTCCTTTGTGCCGATGCCGGGCGTCAAATAATCCACGCCTGCATAGTGGAACTGCTGCAGGACGCGCGTCTGATTGCCTTGCGACCTGGCTTGCCCCCAGACCGGCTCCTCCAGCGTATGACCGATGTACAGCAGTCCATGCCCTTCGCACCATGAAGAAATCGCTTGATGATACCCCTCCACATACCAGCGCGTAATCGTATCATAATATTGCTGTTTCGTTGTCCGGCTGCCGTCTGCCATGTTATATAGCAAAGCTCCTAATCGCGGGATGAGATCATACCCGTTCTCTTGCCGGTACCGCTCACCCATTCCTTCAGACCAAGCAAAGACCATGCCAGGCAGGGTAGCGCCTACATCGTGAACAGCCGTCCGGATCGCCTCCACCCCGAAGAAACCGTCGTGGATCATGAGCCCCGGCTCGTCGGTAAAGACGCCTTGTATCGTCGTTCCGAAATATTTCTGCAAAGACAGAAACGGTTCATAGGACATCCGGATGAACGCCTGGACCGCCTCCGGATTCAACGTATCCAAGTAGTACCCATTGGCAAACGTGATGCCTTCCGCAATTTCGCAGGACCAGCAGGCCAGCACGACATAAGAGTCTTCCGCATTCGGAGGCGTCCAATCCCGTCCCCATTCATGCGTGAGGTCCTCGGATTCTTCATGGAGCAGCCATTCCCCGTCAGACTCGACGGCACGATAGGCCAGAATGGCAATCAGCTCATTATTCTCATAGCGTGCAAAATCCAGCTTCAAGCTTTCTTGCCCGGAACCGCCGTAACAACGCCTTTCCTCCACTCTTAAGTAACGCATGCGATATTCCGGATGCTGTCGCGTCAGCTTGCCGCCCACCGTCCCGCTTGGCCAATTATCCTCATCGTACAGCCAGACGACCATGTTGCGTTTTTGGCATTCCACGGTGCAGAATTCCAAAGCTTCCATAAAAGCCTGCGAGAGGTATGAGGCTTGCATTCCATGACGCGCATGCAGAACAACGCCTCCGACGCCCGCTTCAAACATCGATTGAATCTGGCTTTCCAGCTCCACTTCCTTGAGCTCGTGATTCAGAAACCAGAATGGCTGCGGGCGGTAGGTTGCGTCCGGATTCTGGAATTGCAGCTTCAACCGCATGAGATCCATTTCGATTTCTTCCTTAACATGAAGGCTGTTCACACACATCACCTGTCTTTGTTCGAATTTGAACTGGATCCTGACATGAGTAATCGAATGAAGAATCCCCCGACGACGGAGCGATTCTGGAAGTTCATTTGCTTGCCGCTGATGGTGTCATACCAATCGGTCACCGGAACTCGAGCGGAGGTTTCATTCATGAAATCCCATAGGGGCGCGATCATGGACTCAAACCCGGCCTGCGTGGTACTCATGGCTGCACACCATACCAGCCAATCGGATTTCGTATACGTATCGCGGCTGTCCAGGGGAAGGCCGTAACGGTTCTGTAGATGCTGGTAATATTCCAGCTCCCGTGCAGACACTTCTGTTGGAAACAGGTTGAACTCCAGCAGCCGATCCCACACCAAATTGTATTTCATGCTCCAGGAATCGCCGGCGCTGTCGAACGTAAGCTTGTAATGGTCGCCGGCATCGGCCATGGACATCCATTCATTCGCCATGTTCCGTGCAGCTTCGTGATAAGCTCCGCCTTCCGGGAGGCCGAGCCGATCGCACATGTAGGAGTATGCGGCAATGCCCAAGATCGCCTTGATGGACAGATTAGCATTATGCGCCAAATGTCCGGCGAAGTCATCCGTGCACAGCTGATTGTCCGGATCGAGTCCATTCTTCAGCAAATACCCAGCCCAAGCGGTAAGGGGCTCCCAGTGCTCCCTGGCAAACTCCACATTTCCTTCATACTTGCATACCGCAGCCGCCATCAGGAGCATATTACCGCATTCCTCAATCGGCATCTGGTATTCCAGCTTGTTCTCGCCATACACTTGACCGTTGGCTTTCGGGTACGTGCCCACGTCATGGGGCGCAAAATCGAACGTCCATTCATCGCTCATCGCAAACTTAAAAATCGGACGCATCATGCCCTTGATCAGTTCAGGGTTATATCTCAGGAACAATGGAATCGACGGGTAACTGACATCGACCGTGGCAATGCACCCGTTGCTGAAATTCTCCTTGGAGAAAAACAACACGCGGCCCGCTTCGTCAGCAACCAGTTTATGCGCGGCAATCGCCTGCCGATAGGTCAGCGCCAAAATATCCCGGTACCGATTGCCGCCTGCGGCTTGGCTTTCGGTCATGAGCTCGCGGTTAAATCCTTCGCATCGCCGCATGATCGTTTCATACTGATCGGCTGCCGCTAACAGCATGTCATGGAAGGTCCATCCGTTCCGCTTCCAATAAGCATCCAGCGGCTTGCGGAAATATTCGATCGCATGGATATCGTCATATGCAAACATCAGATATTCGGATACCCACTCATCCCCGACGGTCCCGCATTCGATTTCGGCTGCCATGACGGGAACGTGATCGAAGACGGGGCGCGGCTTCTGCACATCATCTTGGGCAGGTAATTGACCTGTCCTAACATACTGCTCCCGGGTCGTTACCGAATGAATCACCGTCTGTATCCGCGATGAACGCGGCACCGCCAGGACCATATACCCCCAATCGATTCGGGTGTCATCACCGGCAAGCTGCAGGATCGGCTGTTCGACAGTCCCCATCGACATCGCATTCAATCGTCCGTCGATCACGCGGTGCTCCCAGGTCACCTGCTGATCCGGCGTATGGACGCACCATTCGCCCGTTACATCGATGTAAATCTTAACGTCATGCGCTTGCCCATCCAATGAACGCACGTGAAAGGTCAGATAGGTGACGGGCCGGGATAACAGATCGAGATCGTCCAGCAAAAGCGGGGTGGTAAACTGAACTTGAAGTTCAATGCCTTCCCCTTGAAACGTATAACGGGTCGTTACGGGCTCAACCGTCAGATCGGTTTGCTCAAGGGCTTCAGGCTCAAGTTGTTCTGACGGCTCCTGCGTGATAACTTTTCCCATGAATCGTCGCGGTACGCCATCAATGATGGCTACCCCCGTCATGCCCTGAATCTTGTTCGTCCAATGCCGGGTATGGTCGTCATACAGACGGTCCGCTGCGGACCATACGCTGAAATAAGGATCTACGGTTACCAGCGGCACGGATGGGGGTCTGAAATTCGTTGTCATCTAACGTCAACTCCTTCATGTCTTCTTTATTCTTCAAGCTGCCTGGATCTCCTTGCGATTTGGAAATATTGATTCAATAAACAGCAAAGGCTTCGCCCCCTTGGATGACAAGGTCATGCGAAGCCTTCCTAATTAACGGGCTCCCCTGATCATGGATATGATTAGTTCGGCATTTGAACGGTCACAACGTCTTTCCCCTTCAGATTTTCGTTCGTAAACTGCATCGCCTTATCGTATCCGGTCTTTCGGAGCTGATCCCGCAGTTCGTTGATAATGCTCATGGCGGCTTCATCCGACTTGGCAAAAACCGCTTCCTTCCACGCATCGCCCATCCGATCCATCGAAGGCTTCAGCATTTCCCATTCCGGCGCTTTGGTGATGACATCGCCGGGGTTGTACGCCGTAATGACCTGAATGCCGTTCGGACGGAGGATTTTGCGAGCGTTCTCCATCGCGTCCAGCCTTTCTTGTTCCGCCCAGATGTCTCCTCCCGCAGCGGAATTGATGCGATCAAGCCCTGTCAACGATTCCAGGCCGATGCTGATGCCTTCGTTCTTGCGCAGCTTCATGTTGGTGTCCGTGCTGAATTTGTCAAACCATTCCTGATTCGCGACAGGCTTGCCGTCCTTCATGTCCCAGTGAACGCCCTGCACCCCGTACCTAGCCAGCATAAAGCCTTCATCGGAAGCCATAAAGTCGAGGAACTTGAGCGCGGCATCCACGCAAGCGCCTTTACAGTTCTTGGTGATCGCCGTCACATTGTTGCCTTGAATTCCGAGATCGACAGGCCTGTCCGGTTCGACGTCAGCGCGCTCCAGTGGGCCGAGCGGAATGTAGTCGCTGCCCGGATGCGATGAGACATATTCCTTGGAAGCATCCAGGATAGCCGGGTAGTGCGCGGCCAGGATGGCGATGCGGCCTTGATTGATTTTTTCCTTGGCGATCGGGTCCGTCTGGGTGAAGGCTTCAGGATCCATCAGCCCTTCTTCAACCAGCTTTCGATAGAACAGCGTGTATTCTTCGTAGCCCTTGGTGAAGAAGTTATGCTCGAGCGTGCCGTCGCCTTTGTCTACGTAACTCGCCCCGGAATAAAACATGGTGTTGCCGATGCCGACGGCCCAGCCGTTGCTGAAACCGCCCAGCGGAAAGACCGGCTGGCCGTTCTCCTGCAAGTTGGCATCCTTGATTTTTTTGAGGAAGTTATAGAAATCGTCCTTCGTCACGACGGATTGCGGATCAACGCCAACCTTCTCGGCGATGTCTTTGCGCACATAGAAGCCGTAGAGCCAGTCCATCCCATCTTCGTTGGTCGCCGGCTGATTTTGCAGCAGCAGATACTTTTTGCCGTCGTATGCGTTAATCGCTTTTTCATACAATGCCGGCGGGACATTTTCTTCCGCGATGGATTTGGACAAGTTCGGATAATCCTTCAATTTCTCGGAGATATCGACCAATTGTCCTTCTTTGGCCGCCTTGATGATTCCGTCCAGTTCCCCGCCCCAGGCAGGTCCGGTATAGATATCGGGCAGATCCTGGGTCGCGAAGATCTGATTGACCTTTTCCGTCTCGCTGCCCTTGGTATATTCCCACTCCAGGGTAACGCCCGTCTTCTCCTTGATGACTTCTTCGACCGGCGTCATCGCATCGGAACCGTTTGAGCCATTCCAATTGTGTAATATTTTGAGTTTGTATGAATTCTCTCCTTCTGCGCCTTCTCCGTTATCTCCGTTCCCTGATGAATTCGTGCAGCTGATCAGCAAACCTCCAACCATGATGGACACGAGCAATGCGGATACGCCTTTCGACCAAATCCTCTTCAAACCAATCGCCTCCTGGAATATGGATATCAATGATCTTGGTAAAGCTTTGGACAAATTCCGGGTCAGGATGACCTAACCTTTAACCGAACCGATCATAACCCCCTTTACGAAATATCGCTGCAGGAACGGATAAATGCACAGAATCGGGAAGACCGTGATGACAAGCAAGGCCATGCGAAGCGATTCGGGCGTCGCGCCTGCCCCGCTGGTTCCGCCCACCGTCTGACCACCCTGCTGCGCCGCGCGCTGCATCGAATTGGATAATGCTTCTGCTTCGGTCAGCATTTCTTGCAATAAGGTCTGCACTGGGATCAAATCTTTATTGGATACGTAGTATGCGCCCGAGAACCAATCATTCCAATGGGCCACCCCGATGAAGAGGGAGATGGTTGCCAGCACCGGTCCCGAGAGCGGCAGTATGATCCGAACGAAGATTTGAAAATCGCCGTAACCGTCAATGCGGGCGGATTCCTCCAGCTCCTCCGGTATGCCTTGCAGGAAGGTGCGGATGATGACGATGTGCATGAAATTGAACAGCATCGGCAGCACGTACACCCAAAAGGTATTGATCAGATGCAGCTTCTGCAGCGTAATGAAGAACGGGATGAACCCGGCGCTGAAAATCGTCGGCAGAAAGATGTAGAAGGTAAAAAAGGAACGGCCGGGCAGCGTCTTCTTGGAAAGCGCATAGGCCATGAGCGTACACAGCACCACATGCAGGAATGTTCCGAGCACGGTGCGCATGAGCGTAATTTGGTATGCCTTCCATATACGGGCGTTATCGAACACCTGGGCATAGTTCTCCAGCGTGAATTTACGGGGAAGGAAATAGATGGCCCCCATCATCGAATCTTTGCCGTCATTCAAGGAATACGCCAAAATGTATATGAACGGGTAGATCATGGAGAAGCCGATCAATGCGAGAAACGTGTAGTTAAACACCGAGAAGAAAGACCATTTGCGTTTCATTACGTCACCTCCTTAGAACAGGGATACATCGCTGACTTTGCGGGCGATCCGATTGACCGTCAGAACCAGGATGAGCCCGATGATGCTTTGGAATAGCCCGACGGCCGCGGCGTAGCTGAGTCGTCCTTCCCGGATACCGGAGTTGATGGCGTGCACGTCCAGAACGCTGCCCATGCTGGCAGTCGCCGGTCCGTTCAGGAGCAGGAGCTGTTCATACCCCGCGCTCATCAAATTGCCCACCGCGAGAATAAACAATATGATGGCCACATTGCGGATACCTGGAAGCGTCACGTGCCACATCTGCTTGAAGCGCCCCGCGCCATCCATTTTGGCAGCTTCGTAAAGCTGCTGGTCGATGCCCGCAATGGCGGCCATAAAGATAATGGAATTCCAACCGATGTTCTTCCAGATATCGGAACCTACAATCATCTGATAGAACCAGGTTGGATTGTTCAGAAACTGGATCGACTCGGCCCCGAACGAGCCCAAGAGGTCATTGACCGGACCGCCGTATGGGGTCAGCAGCCGCTGCATCAAGGTGACGACCACGATCCAGGATACGAAATAAGGCAAGTAAGACAGGGTCTGAATCGTCTTCTTGAATTTCATCTTCCGGACTTCATTCAGCAGGAGCGCAAGAATGATCGGCATCGGAAATCCGATCAGCAGCTTCATGAGGCTGATGATGACCGTGTTGCGGATGATGTCCCCGGACTGATAATAATTGAAGAATTGTTCGAAGTACTTGAATCCGGCCCAGGGGCTGCCTGTAAATCCGCCTATGAAGGTGTAGTCCCTGAAGGCAACTTGAATTCCGTACAAGGGCACATAGGAAAACAGAAAAAACCAGACGATGCCGGGCAGCATGAACAAGTAAAAGAGCTTGTGCTGCCAAATTCGCTTGAATACTCGGTTGCTTGTCCATCGTGACTTGTTCACATTCCCACCTCTCCTTTCTCACATGGGGCGGCGATGCCGCCCCGTTCCTCTATAGTTCTGGTACATTCAACCGCAGCGTGATGATTTCAAACGGCGTGAAGGATAGCGCGATTTCAGACGGCTCGTTCAGCTTCAGCTGCGTAAGGCGGTTCTCCATCAGATCGGCAATCCAGGCATCGGCGGCTTGAAATCCAAGCCGAAGCGACGTGCCCACATGCGTTCCTGAAGTTTCATACAGACGAACGATGATATCGTCCCCGTCCTCGGCTTTTTTGACGGACTCCACCATGATGTGCGGATGATCGGGCCTTAGAAACGCTTGGGATAAAGGCAGCTTTTTTGTCTCCTGATCCGATACGTCAGGCAAGGACACCGTGCGAAGCGGGACGTTTAGTTCATGGCCTCTTCGGTAGATTTCGGCTTGCACATGATTCCCTTGGTGCGGATATAACGAATATGTGAATCGATGTTCCGCGCGGTCCGCCTCCGGATCGGGATAGGAGCTGCTGCGGAGCAGATGGAGATCCAGCACGTTATCGATGGCGCGATGGCCATACTTGCAATCATTGAGCAGCGCGACGCCATAATCCGGCTCCGATAAGTCCACCCATTGATGTGCGCAGATCTCATCCTTCGCAAAATCCCACAGCGTATTGCGGTGAGTCGGTCTGCTCAGGCTGCCGAACTGGATTTCGCAGTGGACCTGATCCGTGCGAATATTAACGGGGAACGACGTTCTTAACATCTTGCCATTCTCCCTCCAATCGACGTCCGTCTCGAAATCGATGCGCCGGCTGCCCGCCGTCAGCACGACGGTCTGGGTCAGCGAGGACTCCCCGTAACCGTACTCGAAGACAAGCCCGATCCTCGGCCCCTCCCGAAGCTCCCGCATGCTCAGTAGGTGTAACCGTGTACCCGGATTCGCCGCATAGTCATGGCGGAAATCCCATGCGTCCCCGCCGTCATGATACACACGAAGATCGTTGCCTAATCGTCCCTGCTGGATGACTTCGCGGTTTTCCGCTTTATCCAGAACCGACAGGATAGCCCCGTTTTGATCGAACGACACGATGACCTTGTCGTTCTCCAGGCTTCGTCCTTCAGCTGCAGCTGCAGCGTCTGCGCCCGCCCCTGGCGTTTTAGTCAAGATTTCAGAGGAGGATGCGGCTTCTCCATCCGCTTCCTGGACGGCGTCATTCGATAAAACCGCATATCCCATCGATGGAACCTGCACGCGATGCCAGCGTCCGTTCATGCGCAGCCACTCTCGCCGCTCCCAAGGCAGCGAATTGAAGATGACGGTTTGCGCGGAAGCCGTGTCACTGCGTGCTATATGGTCAGCTAAATAGCTGTAGGTGTCGGCAATCATGGTTTCCGTCTGCCCAAGCAGCTCTTCATACCGCGCCAGCGACTCATCGTACACCCGCTTGATCGAAGATCCCGGAAGAATATCGTGGAACTGATACAGCAGGACTTCCTTCCAGATCGTCTCCAGCGTCTCAGCTGGATAATCCCGCCCTAGTCGGGCTGCCAGCACGGAAGCAAACTCCAGCTCGCGCAGCGCTTTCTCCATCTTCCGGTTGTAACGCTTGCTCCGGGCTTGACTGGTCAAGGTTCCTTGATGCTTCTCCAGGTAGAGCTCCCCGCGCCACGTCTGGAACGACTCGCGCTCTTCATTCAACCGTTCGAAGAACTTCCACGAAGGCTCTTGCCGAACGGGAGACAAACCGAGCAGGTTTTTCTCGCGAGCCAGCCGTTCCAAATGCTCTTCGCCCGGACCGCCGCCGCCGTCTCCAATGCCGAAGAGCATCAAAGCATGGCCGGATACGTTCTTATCTAAATACTCCCGCTCCGCTTTGGCGATGGAACGAGGGGCTGCCGGACTGTTGTACGTATCTTCAGGAGGCATATGGGTCAGTACAGCGGAGCCGTCGATGCCTTCCCAGAGGAAGGAATGGTGAGGGTGCCGGTTGTACTCGCTCCATGAGAGCTTCTGGGTCATCATATAATCCACGCCGGACTTCTTGAGCAGCTGCGGCAGGCTGGCGGAGTAACCGAACACGTCCGGCATCCAGAGCGATTTCATCTCCAACCCGAATTCCTGTTGAAAATATCGCTTCCCGTACAGGATCTGACGAACCAGTGATTCCCCGCCCGGCACATTGGTATCCGATTCTACCCACATGGCTCCCTGCGGTTCCCATCTTCCTTCGCGCACCCGTTCCTTGATCTGTTCATACAGTGCCGGATAATGCTGCTTCATCCAGTCATATAGCTGGGGCTGGCTTGCCCCGAACACGTAGTCCGGGTAGCGTTCCATCATGCGAAGGACGGTCGAGAACGTTCTGGCGCCTTTCCGGATCGTTTCGCGGATCGGCCACAGCCAGGCCAAATCGATATGCGCGTGACCCACGGCGCTGATCGTTAAGACCGGATCGCCGCCTTTCAAGCTCAATGGTTCAGCCAACTTCTTCTTCGCCTCCGCGACGCGCTCCGGCGAGAAATCCGTGAGCCGTAACGAAACGTCATACAGCGCCTGATAGATTCT
This sequence comes from Priestia sp. BR_2, assembly GCF_041954005.1. NCBI lineage: Bacteria > Bacillati > Bacillota > Bacilli > Caryophanales > Bacillaceae > Priestia > Priestia sp. BR_2. The sequence goes on from NZ_JAVFHM010000247.1 coordinate 30,472, forward strand.
CTCTTTGCGGGCGGTTCCCGCCGGGAGCTGCTCGGCGGCTTCCATGAGTACCTCGACATCGTAATATAGGCTCCGGATATCTTCCCGGCAGCTGGCGATGACGGCTTCTTTCAAAGTTCCTCCCCGGTATTTGCCAAAGAGATCGTTATTGCCCGCATCGGCCCAAACTTCAATATCCGATCCGGTCAGGAACATGTCATGAAGCCGGACGACACGCTTGCCGGGAAGCCCTAAGGAAAAATCGAATTCCGAATTCACGGTGGTCAATCCCTGTACTGGCGATCCGTTCGGATCCGCCAAACACAACTCGCCGTTAATGTCCAGCAGGAGGACGAGGTCCTCCTTCCGGCTATGCTCCGGAACGCTCCCGGCAAAACGGAACCAGGCGCAGTCCCACAGGTCCCCCCATCGCTGTCCATGGACAAGCGTCATTTTCGTTCCCGTCTTTCGATCCGAGTACGATACGGGTTCAGGCGTAACCCATGCCGTCACTTCCAACTCGGCAACCGGCTCATAGATGGCTTCCCGGAGTTTGTTTAACATTTGTTTCAACGGTTCAAGCCTTATCGGTTCGTATGGCATGATGATCTGCTCCTCTCTATTGCATCAGTCGGCTGCAGGTTCCGTCACGGATTGGGGTATCCAATCCACTTGAATCACGGCCTGGTTCGCCGCACCGTGTTCGTACTGCAGCAGGACGGTTAACGACTCCCGATCCCATACCCAGTCGGCAGGCATCGCTTGATTTCCGATGACGTACTGGACGGACGCCGGCTCGGTCGGACAATACAGCCTTGCGCTGGCCTGCATATTGGCCGGTCCCTTGGCTGTGAATCGGAACCCGGCGTCCGATTGGTCGAGCTCCTCGATTCTGGAGGAAGCTGCGATGATGGACACTTTGCCTCCGGAAGGACGACCGGCTTCAACATCATAGAGAAGCGCCTGTTTCCCCGGGCTTAACGTAATTTGATCATGAACGGAGAGTTTCGAATCGAACAAGTCCACGACAGGACCCGAGATCGTCAAGTCTTTATCGGTGACGGACTCCTCCAGAACCGAAGCAATGATATAAGGACCGCGCTGCAGCTTGAAATAATGCTTGGCATGCCAGGGCGGTACCGTGCCGAGAAGCGCTTCTATCGCAGCCTGGACGGAGCGGCGCAGCCGGTCAGCCCCTTCCTTCGACAAGGTCAGGTCGGCCGGATGCTGATCCAGCCAGCATACAATGCCTTTTCCTGCCTGATGGATTCCTTCCGCTTTCCCCTTCAGGCCAAGCTGCTCAAACAAATGCTCCCGCGGGGAGTTGTACTTCGAGCCGAACGCTCCGCTCTCGAGCTCCGCGTTCCACCAGGCGCGTATGCCGTGGTACGGATCGCTGTCATCGCCGACATAGATCAGTGCGCCGCCATCCCGCACCCACTGCGCGAGGGCATTATGAATGTCAGGAGACTCCGGCTTGATGAATTCATAGCTCAGCACAAGGACGCGATATGGAGCCAAATAACCCGGATAACGCCTGACATTATCAAGCTGAAGCGTGCGAACCGGGATGCCATGCTTCAGCAGCGGCAGCGTCAGACCGTAAAACGGAGAGAAATCGAGAAGCTCCGTGTCGCCCGCCTCCTGAAAACCTTCGGGATCCGTACCGTCATATTTCCCGGCATCGGGCGCTCCAGGCTCAGGCTTCATTCGCTGAAACATCGCGGAGTCTGCAATTAGAACGCCGACTTGCAAGTCGTCTTCCGCCGATTCGATCACTTTCTGGTCCATGTTGCCCAGCGTATGCATGACTTGGAGCAGCGTCGTTGCATAGTCGGACGGGATGGACTCTTTGCCTGAACGGTCTTCGGAAGGATAAGTCCCTTTAAAGATTCGCCGCGGCCATGGCGATACTTCATAATGGGAGACCCCGGGATGCAGCAGTGATGCGACCACGGTTTTTAGATAGTTCTGCTTGTAATCCGCCCATGTGTGGTTCGGATTATCTTCGATCGGGTCATGCAGGAACCACATGCGTCTGTCCGTTCCCCGAACCAGCTCCTGCATCACGCCGTATTCGAGGTAAGCGGTTTCAAATGTCCGCTCCTTCCGCAGCCCTTCATATACATTCGGCGTCCGGGAGGTCCCCGTCCAGATCTGTGCAATGTACCCGTCTATGGACGGGAGCTCCACGAGCGCCGATTGCGGACTTACGATTCGCCATTGGGTGTAGTTGATCAAACTATGAGTCGGAACGTAAAAGCGAAGGATTCGATCATAACGCTTTAACGCGTAATCCTTCATCTCTGCGCATAACCGGTCGAGCACGCGGGTATATAAATACGCTTTCAATTTGGAAGCCCGGTACTGTGCGTCTGGCGAAGCATGCGGCGGAATCCATGGCTCCTTGTAATACAGCAGCCATTCCCGTTTGAACGCTTCCGAATAACCTCCGTTCACCCAAAATTCAGGCTCTTCCAGATGAATGGCTTCCACGCCCGCATCCACCGCGATGCGTATTCGGTCCGCGATGAAGCGGCCAAAGGAAATCGTAGGCACCATGTAAGGAATGACCGGTTGTTTGCCATGCAGGATCATCTCCCCATGGCGATCCTTCTGGGCTTCATCCCAATGGGGTACGCCGTCTATCTCCCCGTCCAGGTAGCTGTTGTATTGCCCCCAAGCGACTCCGGTCATCAGATGGACGACGTATCCTTTCTCTTTCCATTTCCGAATCCGCTCGGGCATGGTTTCGTCAATCCCATAAACCATCACGAAGTCTGTCTGAAGATCATAGTCGGGGTGATACGGTGCAGACTCTTGAAACCCGGTTCGTTCTTCCCTGCGATCTCTCGGCACGTTTTATACCTCCCTGCTCAGGTTAAATGTACTGTCGCTTCATAACCTCCATCATTTTCTAGAATATAATATATAATATTAATATATTCAATATGTTTTTTATTCGAATTAAAAAAGCCTTCTCCGTTGGATGACGGAAAAGGCTTATTCTTGGCGTGAATATTAAGGTCGTGGAACCTGGCCTGATGTTTGGCGAACCACAAGCTCGGGCTCAATCAGTATTTTGCTGTAACTCTTGGCTTCTCCTGTGCCGCGCAGCACTTCCAGAAGTTTGCCGGCGGCTTGATATCCCATATCCCGCTCAAACTGCTTGACATGGGTGAAAATGCTGAATTCCTCCACGATGGAAGTCGGATCGTCGAAGCTGACGATCGATACGTCCTCCGGCACCCTAAGCCCCGCTTGCTTTGCCATCTGATAGATTTGCACGCCCAGTCTCCCGTTAAGCGAAATATAGGCGGTTACCATGCGATTTCGGATGTATCGGTACAATGGGTGGGCTTCCGCATCCTTGAGCACGTTCAGCGGTTTGAAATCCGTAATCATATGCGCCGGATTGATGAGCGCGCCTTTGTCCTTCAATGCATCGATGTACCCTTCGATCCGCTCCTGAACCGTCACGGTCTGAAGGGGAGAATCCGAGCAGATGGCGATATCACGATGCCCAAGCTCCCATAGATGCTCAACGGCGAGCCTGGTGCCCCGCCTTCCATCGGCCGCAATATAATGCGTCTCGACGCCAGGCAAATACCGGTCGATCAACACAAAAGGAAAACCGGACAGCTTCATGCCCAGTATCTCCTCGTTGTAGTTCTCCTCGTCGATCGGGAAAATAAGCAGGCCTTCGGCTCCGAGAGCCTTCAGATCCTTGATGGCGTCTTTTTCCTTGTCGAGTTTGCCGTCCGTCAGCATGATCATGCTGCGGTAACCTTCGTCACTAAGAGCCTGCTCGATCCCCTCAATGAGTCTCATGGCAAAGTAATCATGAATGGTGGGCATAATCACGCCAATCATGCCCGTTGCCAGCGTCCTTTCTCTTCCCCTGTGCGACGAAGCCGACGGCTGCGCTCCGGGTAAGAAGTCCGTTTCTTCTGCAACAAAGCTTCCTTTGCCCGGCACGCGGGCAATCAATTTCTCGTTCGCTAATCCGGTCAGCGCATTGGCAACCGTTATCTTGCTGACATGAAACTGGTCCATCAGCTCCTTCTCTGTCGGTATGCGATCACCGGGCTTCATATTTTCTGATGCTATGACGTGTCGGATATAGTCCTGGATTTGCTGATACAACGGAATTCGATCATTTGTACTCATTCTAATCACATCACCAATTCATTCATGATATTTGAAATATATAATATATCCTTACACATACAAGCGCAATAAACAAGCATGAGCTAACAACGGCCAATTACGACAATACCTTGATAGGATAGCGTTTAAAATGCCTGATTTGCAAGAATCATAGGAAGTTTTGTCGAACCTCTTGTAAAGTTATATTTGAATATATTAAATATGTGTTGGTAAGCGAAGTGCTGCACGATGATGGTGCCAAAAAGGAGGGGTGAATGTTAACGGATGAGCACGCGCTTCCAATTGACAACAGACCATAACAAGGAGTGAATTCGCCATGGCTCGTAGATTCACGATTCTCTGTTTAGCCATCCTTTGTGCTTTTTCATTAAGCGGCGGCGCAGCTTATGCTTCGGATACGGATGCACGATCAGCCAAACCTGACGGTTCCAATAACCGCGAACTGCCAAGTTTCAAGAAGCCGAAACATTTGGATGTCGCAGATATTTATGATGCGCCAGGTGACATTAAATTGCTGTTAGGAACCTTGCAAGGGATCGTTAACCGGGAACAGCCCCGAATCTATTTGATTGAGTCCCAGGAAGAAGGGAAAATGACCTGGCTTGAAGATATAAACGTGCCTTATACGCTTCATGAAGACTATTGGGACGTATTCGCTGCTTATCGTGGCGAAGCTAAAGGCATGATTGTATATGATCCGGAAGTTCCCGACACGATTAATGTCGCCACCACCCTCGCAGGACTGAAGAAGGCTGTCGTTGCCAGTCCGGAGCTGGCCGCCCAATTGTCCAAAGCTCCTTATAACTTGAAGACGCTGGATGATTTGCGCGGCAAATTCGATAACCGGCTCGAAGCTTACACCTGGCAGTACGAGAATCTGTGGAAGCAGACGAATCATCAGATGTTAGTCGGACTGGATCCGGATACGGCGATCCGAATCCCTTCCGGCCTCCCGGAATCGTTTGTAACGATTGCAGAGGAGAAGGAGCAGATTCGCGATGCAAGCAATCGTGATACTTACCAGCTTGATTTATCCTCTCTCTTGGGAAAATCAGAGGTATATCTTCGGTTTGACGATGCTTTCACCCAGGACGGTTGGGGCCCTGCCGTACACGAAGTAACGGTCAAGGCTGACGGCAACGTGATCGCGAGTTTCATCGCAGGTACACCGGAAGAAGAGGCCTATCTATATGATCGGCAAAATTCCAAGTTCGGTGAAGGACAAGGCGGTCACCGCTTCGCCGATAACGGCAGTTATTTTGTGTACGAATTCACCCCTCCTGCCGGAACCAAGAACCTGATCGCCGAAGTGGATATGTGGAACCAGTATAAGGTTTCCGCGGGAAATATCCGTCCGCTATCAGCTGAGCAGCAGGAACCCTATGGTTATTTAAGAGATTACGCCGTAGCCAACAAAGCGATGGTATTCTGGCTGGATTCCAATGTCCCTGAGCAAAAAGCGCTGTTCGAAAAAATCCTGTCCGGTGTGAAGCCGGGTACCCCGTACCTCGGCTGGTTCAGCAACGATGTGGAAGGCGAGTTCAGCTCGGTCGAGATCGCTTCCCGATATGGCGTTTATGTGCTGGCGGCCGACTGGTTCAGCAATCTGACCGTCTTCTCGGGAACCAAGCCAAACTTCAAGCTGGCGAAAACACCTCCGCAGCCAGCTCTGGAGAACAAGATTTATGTAACGTATACTTTTACGGAAGGCGACAACTTCCAATACAACCAGCATCGCATGCGCGTCATGTGGGATGACCCGGCTCGCGGCAAAGTCCCGATCAACTGGACCTCCAGTCCTCTGCTTTATGAAGGTGCTCCAGCGATATTGAATTATTATCTCAATTCGGCTACAGAGAACGATTTGCTGATTGCCGGGCCGTCCGGTGCCGGATATTTTTACCCAAGCCCATGGCCGGATGCAAGCTTTCAGCAGTTTTTGCGGTCTACCGAGAAATACCTGAAAAAGACGGGAATGACGATCCCTTATGTTCTGAATCGAGTCGATAGTCAAAATGTGCCGTTATCACCGTTTAAAGCAAAAGCATATGAGGAGGAATATAACGTACCCGGTTTATTTATTAGCTATGAAGACAGATACGGGGTTGAAATCGTAGGCGACAGCCTGCCCGTGTCAACGATCCGCGGGATCAGCACCGTGCAGGACGGATTGCGGGTCCTGAATGAGGCCAAGGCGAATTGGGACGGCAAGTCACCGCTCTTCGTTTCCCTCGGCATGCTTGCCTGGAGCATGACTCCGTCGGATGCGCTTGCTCTAACCGAGCAGCTAGGAGCAGACTTCAAAGTTGTACGCGCCGATCACTATTTCTCCTTGATCCGTGAAAGCTACGGCTTGCCGGCAAGCAAGAAATGATGATGTCTTATTAAGCGACTGCATATTTCTTAAGGCAGCGGCAGGCCCAATCCAATCGGGTCTGCGCTGCCTGTTTTATTATTGTATTTCCCCGTCTTAATGGCCGGGTCTTTCATTATACTTCACGGCATTAACTATATGTAATTAATATCATTAAATATATTTAGTTAATGCCGTGAATTATTTGATTAATACCATTAAATAATAATCTCTACTATCCTTCATCATCCTGCAATCTGAGCTGTGCCTCCAATAAAATCGTACTGAATTTGCCTTTACTTCGTCTCTCCTCGCACCTCTCATCTCTTCACCTCTTAAAAAGGAAATACAATTCCTTGCCTGCTCGGAGCCTGGAGAAGAGGCTGAATTATTTCTTGGGTAATCGCAAAAACCACATCGTTTCGACAGCCGATCTGAGGACCGGCTCTCTTCCCTACTCTATTGCAGTCCACGATCACATGGCGATAAGATCCTTTCCCCATACGATTCGCAGCCATATTACGGCCGTGCTTCATCGCTCCATACATAAAAAACGGCAAATGGTGAATACTCACTGTATCGAATTAGCATGTATTCCCTCATATGGAGATTAGTATTATGGCCGCAAACAAAAAGATATCCCTAATCGACGTTTACTTCATCATGCTGCTGTCCTTGGGCATCACCAATCACGTTGTCCTGATCCCGCTTCTTCTGCAGAAAGCAGGCCGGGACGCGTGGATGGGCACGCTGCTAACCATGATCCTGCATATTGGCTGGGTGTATATCTTGTTTTTCATTATGAAGCGCACCGGTCAACAATCCATCTTCGCATGGTTCAAAGACAGCTTCGGACCCGTGATAGGCTGGATCTTCGTTAGCTTAACAACGCTCTATTTTTTCTGGATGTCCATGGTGATTTTGCGAGAAACGGTGACGTGGATTCAGGTCACCTACCTGCCGCAAACACCCAAAACAGTCGTCTCGCTCACCATTATCGTCCTATGCGTGTATGTGGCGAATAACGGCATTCGCTCGATAGCCATCATATCGGGAATCTTGCTTCCCATTGTATGGGTGTTGGGCCATTTTGTTGCCGTTTCTAATTTGGAATATAAAGACTATACCTTGTTGACGCCGCTCTTCTTGGAAGGTTATACGCCCATGCTCAAGAGCATGCTCGTGGCCGGCGGTGGATTCATGGAAATGATTGTGCTGATCTATCTTCAGCATCACATGAAACGAAGGATGAAATACCTCTCGATCGTCATATTGTCTATTTTGCTGGGAGGGCTCACGCTGGGACCGTTGATGGGAGCTATAGCTACATTCGGTCCTGTTCCCGCCATGGAATCCCGCTATCCTGCGTACGAGCAGTGGATGCTGGTCACCATAACGAAATATATCACCCATGTCGATTTTCTGGCATTGTACCAATGGATATCGGGGACGTTAATTCGTATATCCCTGTTCCTGTTTATTATTGCGGACGGCATTTCCTTTAAAAAAACCAAACGGCGCTTGTGGTACCTGTTAGGGATGGGTATTACCACATCCATCATCTCGTTGATCCCGGTCATCGATCGGCAAATCGAGTTATTCGTGCTGGGCAAATATTCGCCGTCCTACCTTGTCTTCCTTTCTTCGCTGACGTTGTTGATTGCCATTGCTGTCACATTTCGAGCTAATACCAAAGGAGGGTAGATGATGTCAAACTACAGAAATCGAAATAGTATGTTCCGCCGAAAAAAGAAACCATCCTCGGTCGCAGTGGACAGGCAACCTGCATCCGACGCATTGGATGAGGAAGCCCTGCGATCCATGTTTGCCAACTCCGCGGATGTCATCATCAAATCTTTCCCAGGAAATCATGAAGATGCTATCCCCGTATTGCTGCTGTATAGCGAAGGGATGGTTGATACCATGCTGATGACACAATATGTGCTGCCGGATCTGGAAGAAAAACTGGAACACTTCAAGGATTGGGAACCTTTAGCCAGAGAACTGGATAAATCGATGGAATGGAGCAAAATCAAGCAGCCTGCCGATGTCGTTAAACTTCTGTTTGCCGGACGAATGATCCTATTTTTTTCAAAAGAGAAGTGCTTTTATTCCATTGATATTGCCTCGCTTCCCAATAGACAACCTGATGAGTCCAATACAGAGGTGGCCATCAAAGGGGCGCGCGACTCTTTTACGGAAGATCTTAACATGAACGTGGCACTCGTTCGAAAAAGATTGCGTACGGCCACGCTTCACAATGAGCAAATGATGATTGGCGATCGCAGCCAGACCAGAGTAGCCCTTCTGTATATTTCCGATATCATACGCCCGGAAGTTATCAACGAGGCAAAGGTGCGCTTAAAAAGCATCCATGTCGATGCCCTAGTAACCAGCGGTCAGCTGGAGGAGGCACTTTCCGATTCGACCCTCTCCCTGTTTCCGCTCATGGACTACATTGGAAGGCCGGATTTTGTCGTGGAATGCTTGCTAAGAGGACGCTTTGTCATCCTTGTGGATGGGTCGCCGATGGCATTGATTGCGCCTTGCAACTTGCTGGAGTTGTTAAAATCGCCGGAAGACTCCTATTTTCCTTACCACTTTGTTGTATTTGAACGGCTTCTAAGGCTGCTTGGTCTCTTTCTTGCCATTATGCTCCCGGGATTTTGGGTTGCCTTGACATGCTACAACATGGATCAGCTTCCTTTTCTGCTTCTTGCGACCGTCACGGTCTCCCGATTCGGGCTACCGCTGTCGGCGCCAATGGAAATTTTATTGATGCTGGGCATGTTCGAACTGTTCAGGGAAGCCGGGGTCAGACTGCCTAAAGCCGTTGGTCAAACCATAGCAGTATTAGGAGGTCTCATTATCGGTGATGCCGCCATCCGTGCGGGCCTGACGTCGCCAACCATGCTGGTAGTATCCGCGACGACTGCAGTCGCAACGTTTACCTTGGTCAATCAGACCCTAAGCGGGACGGTCAGCATTATTCGTCTTTATGTGCTGATATGGTCTTCCTTGCTCGGCATGCTCGGATTCTTTATTGGAATATTCAGTCTTGTTGCATACCTCTCCGTACTGGAATCCTTCGGACTTTCGTACCTTGCTCCTCTATCGCCGCTGACCTTCAAGGATTTGATGAATGCCCTCTTGAAAAAACCGTGGGCTTTCAACAAAAACCGACCGGAAATGCTGCAGAATATAGATAACACATCTGAAGAAAGGGAACCTACGTGAGATGAGAAACTGTACCAATATCCTAAAATTAATATGGTTAACGGTTATGCTCAATATGTTAACGGGCTGCTGGGACATCAAGGAGATACAAGACATGAATTACATCACCGCCATCGGCATCGACCAAGAGGACGGTGATTTTGTTGTTTACACCCAGATGATGGATTTTACGTCCGTGGCCAAAAACGAATCGGGAAAAACGGATACCCCCCCTCAAGTATGGACTTCCAAAACCAGGGGCAAAACCTTTGACATGGCGGTCAATGCCATCTATGATTCAGCGCAGTTACGGACAAGCTGGAGCCATATCTCTTGTATTCTCATCAGTGATACCGTCTTACAATCGAATGTCCTAACCAAACTGGATACGATCGGCCGATATCAAGAAATCCGTATGACGCCCTGGGTATTTGGAACAAAAGACTCCATCGAACAATTGTTTAATGTTCCAGCTTTCTTCAATCTATCCCCGTTAAATACGTTAGCCCATGATCCTTCCGAAGAGTATAAACAGAGATCCTATATCGTACCGATTCGATATTTTGATTTCATGGCGCTGATCACTGAACCGGCAAGCACGGTGCTGCTTCCTAATCTATCGATCAATAAAGGAACCTGGAGTCTAAATCAAAAAGAAAATCCGAAGCTGGTGATTAACGGAGTATACGCTATATCCGAAGAAGTATCGAAAGGCTTTTTCACCAATGACAAGCTCACCGGTCTGCGCTGGATGGAAACCGATACGAAACGCTCTCCCGTCATGATTACGAATAAGAGCGGCGAATACGCGGGGATCGTCGTATTGTCGGATCCTAAAGTTCGCAAGGAATTGAGCATTGTCAACGGAATGCCCCGATTCCGCATCAACGTGAAGTTAGGAGGTAACGTGGTAGAAGCGCTCGACGACATGAACAAAACCGAAATGGAAAACCAGGCGGCCGCGGAAGTACGGGAGGAGATTATATCTACGTATAAAAATGGAATTGCCTCAAAGACAGATCTGTACAGCTTGGAGCACGTTTTGTTTAAGAAAGACACCCGGCTTTGGAAAAAAATCAATCAGTCGTCTGCCCAACCGATGGATGCAGGTTCTTTGGAAAAGGTTCATGTCGAAGTCCATCTGAATCATGCCGGCATGAAGCTGCTCCCTCATCAAAATGGACCTGCTGCGCCTACGACCAAAAAAGAGGCAGGATCCTGACGATCTGCCGTTAAATGAACCCATGATTAAGGCAGCCTGTTCTTGGAATCAATAACGGCTACCTATGCTTTGAACCATGTTTCTTCCTATGTCATATATGATAAAGATGAAATAAACGTTGTTTGTAAAGTTGATCGTACGCACTTGGCTACACGATAATTTCCACATCTTCATCCTCAAACAAGTCATCATAAGCAACGTAGAGGCCTATGGCTGAGGCGATTAATACCAAAATGGCTGCGATAAACGCCAATTGTTTAACCGTAGCTTTGTTTGATTTCCCTTGCTGTCTTCGTTTACGTTGCACTCCTCGGCCCAAACTGCATACCTCCCGCTTTCATGCCGTTACAATAAAATATGATTCGGACATGAAAATGTTGTTAGGCAAAGCACGCTTATTATATCGGATGGTTGATAGAGGATGCTTGTATACCGTTATGATTGGCCGCGAAGCTTGCTAAAAACTCCCTTATATCCTTGACGAGTGAATCCGGATCGGACATGGCAACCATATGGCTGCCGCTTTCAAGATTCGACCAATGCACGATATGGTTATTGGCTTCGGCCATTCGCCGGAAGATCGAGCATCCTCCGAGGGAAACCCCTGTCGGTACCTTCGTTTGATCTGTTGGCATCCCGGCTGCTCCATCATAATACGTCCGACGAGGAGGCTGCAGTCTCGTCAACCAATATAGGGTAGCGTTAGTAAAGAGCAAATCTTTATGGATAGGTTCCCGAGGGATGTCATTTTTGGGCCATCCGTCAAATTCCTTATAGCGCTCGATAAGGTAAGCAAGCGCGGCGACCGGCGAATCGTGCAGTCCGTAACTGACGGTTGGATAGATAAGGGGCATAACCACTGCCTCCTGCAAACAGCTCAGCCAAACGAGTCATTTCAGCCAGCTCTTCGTCACTAGCTCCTTCCAGTTCGCTCGGATCTCCCATGGTGATGCCCAGTCCTCCTGTAAGATGTACACTGATCATGTGTTTAGCATCCAGGATAGCCACAGCTCCGGTGTGACTAAGGCACCGGCATCGTTACCATGCGCACCGTAAACATCATACCCGAGTCTGTGCATCAACTTGACCCAGCTTAATGTCAGTGTTTCGGAGGAATCTTTTATCATAATGCAGGAGCGTGGTCATAGAGCAACTATAGGTCGTTAAAATGAATCACCATGCCCGTCTTGTCATCGGATTTCTTGAATCTTGCATGGGTTAAACATTCCGGGTCAGCCTCTTCGATATCCTGTAATTCATGCGTATACTGCTCAAGGCCTTTTAACAGTATACGCTGCGCGATGTAGTCCCAATAGGATCGATCACTCGGCACGTCGTTCACAGGCCAGAATAAACCATCCGTTATTAGAATCAGGTGGGCTAATCGGGATCTATTGATTTTTCCGTATTCGAGAAAATCAACGGCACGGGGATCCCCGTTCAAGACGCCGTATCCTCCATTCACGTTGCTCTTAAAGCGGTTCTCCCTAATGATATCTATTACCGTGCCGAGGAGTTCTTCTTGACGGGTCAGTCCCTGATTCACGCCTTCCTCCCATTTCGCGATGGCTGGAGTTTCCAAATGAGCGACTTGTCTCCAGGTTAACGGTCGAACCTCCCCGTCCTGGTACACGGCAAGGATCATGCAGTCACCGGTCTGCAGGAATTCCACCCGTTCCTCCTGAATTCGTACGAGAGCAAGAGCCGTTCCCCAGAGCCCGTCTTTTTTCTCCATATCGACATGGGCTTGCTGCATAAGCTCTCTTAACTTATCGTTTGCTGCCGCAGCATGCTCCGCAATCTGCCCCACTTGATCCAGTGATTCAAAAAAGTTCTTCACCGCTTGAGCGGCAAGGTACCCTCCCGTTTCCTTCTTGTCGCTGAGGTAGGGAACCACGGAGGATACCCCGTCTAACACGCCGTACAACCCGGCCTGCTCATGAATCATAAGTGCATCTTCATTTAAGAAATGGATCCCCTTCAGGGTGTACTGCTTAATGGTTACCATAAATTGGCCCCTCCTACACAATGAATTCTGGTTTATTTGCTGGATTCGTTATTTTCGCCTGGCCGTATTCCAAAATAGGAGACAAGTTACAAGCAGTGCGAGCAGAAAGCTGCTAATGGCCGGGACGACAAGCTGCAATACATAGGACAGTCCCCGCCCTTCTACAACCGTCATCATGGCCGCGAACATTGCAAGGATATAGACCGTAACGAATACGCACCAAAAGGTTATAACCGGATGCGCATGCGCTCTTTTCGTGGGCGATACGTACAAATAACGGTGAATCCACCATGCGGTCAGGACCAAGCCAAATAGGGTGCTGCCGTGTTGGCCTAGTTTGTACACCGGAATTTGTAAGGCACCGATATGCACCTTTTCCGTAAGGAGCGGAATCTGATTGACGATCCATGCTCCCTTGTGCGTGAACTGATCCCAGAGCAGATGCGTGCCAACGCCTGCCAGTCCTAAGAGGATTACGGCCAGCCACCCTATGGGAGAGACTGGAGTTTTGCCATCCCGCTGCCAGCGGTACGGGAACCATGAAGGTAAATAGACGTGCAGAACCGGGCGTATGACCTTCTCAAACACAACGTACAGCAGCAATATCATCGGGAGATTGAATAAGAGAATACCCGGACCCTCATGCCCCCATACGCCAGCCGCCCGAAAACGGATGAAATATTCAAAATCCGGCGCCAGGCACCCGATAATGAGCGCGGACACCGGTAACGACTTCTTCTTCCACCACGGCATCGTGATGACGGGATGCGCGAATGTAAAAGGCATAATCTCTCCTAACTGCTGATTTTATGTATAAACGATTTTTTACTATTCTAGCATCAACACGCTTCTAAGGGATACGATATTTTCATCAATCGAAAAAGGACAGGCTTCCGCCTGTCCTCTCAAAACCATGATTTACAGCAGTTCACGTGCGAGAAGGCGATATACCTCCAGCCGCTTTTCCTGCGAATGCGGAATGCTGCATATCATCGCTTCCTGGAATCCGTAGTGCGCTTGCTCTTCCTGTAAGCGGGCCGCGATGTCTTTTACCGCTCCCACCAGATGAATTTTGCGCCCTTCCTGGATAGCCATCCGGTCAATTTCCGTTAAAGATACATTCTGAGCCTCTTCGGGTGTCATCACCTGCGTAATTCGGCCCTTGCTCATCATCAGCCGGAAAATATCCTGCGGCAGCGCTTCATACTCCGCTTCTTCCATTGTTTCCGCTGTCGTTACCATATAGGATACGTTAATTTCAGGCTTCTCCATGAACGGGGATGGTTGGAAGTTATCACGGTAATGGTCCAATATGTCTATGCTCATCGCTCCGTTAAAGAACTGTGCGAAGGAGTAACCGACCCCCATCTTTGCCGCTTGCAGCGCACTGTTGCCGCTGGAGCCGAGCAGCCACACTTCAGGCAGGGCGACTCCCGTAGGCGCAGCGGCATTCGTGGCATACAGTTCATCTTCCGGCACCTGGTCGCGAAGAAGCTGCATGGTGACGGAGAGCTTGTCATACATGTTATGAAGCATCAGCTGCCGCCCTTCGGACAGAGCGTACATGGCACTCGTATCGCCGCCGGGCGCGCGCCCTACGCCGAAATCAATCCTTCCGGGCGTAAATGCGCTTAACGTCTTAAATACTTCCGCGAGCTTCAGTGGAGAATAATGCATCATCATGACGCCGCCGGTGCCGATGCGTATCCGATCGGTTTTTGCCGCAAGCCGGGCGGCCGTCACTTCAGGGGCGGAGCTGGCAAACGTATGTCCTCCATGATGCTCGGCCATCCACATTCTGCTGTATCCCAATCCATCGGCCAGAACAGCCAGTTCTTCGGCTTTCATCAATGCGCTTTCCGCCGTGTTGCCGCTGGTGACGGGAGCTTGATCCAGTACGCTTAATCTCATATGATATCTTCCCTTCTTCGATTCGATTAGATGACCATTTTGCTGCTGATCCATTCCTCCAAGGCGCTAACCTTGTCCTTAAAGCGTTCTCCGCGCATTTCCTCCGACAACGAAGCGATGGTCTCTCGCTTTAATACAGCTTTCCAGGAAGATTCGGCTTCTTCCATCAAATCGGATAGCAGGCAGCAGCTCTCTTCATTTTGCAGGTCGAGCATGTCTACGAGAATTCCATGGGACGAGTATAGGGACTGCTGTCCTTCCACCGCGAGGTAAACGTCGTATATACGAATATCCTCAGGTTTCTTCCTTAATCTGAATCCGCCCTTGATGCCGGGGACGGACGTGATCAGATTAGCGGTTACCAGCTTTCTCAACAATTTCTGAAAATAGGTCACGGAAGTTCCCAGCTGCTGGCTAATCGCTTCCCCAGGCAGCACCGCCCTGTCCGGCAGCATGTTGAGCAGAACCAGGGCATATACGGACTGTTCCACGCCGGTTTTCATATGCATAAACAGCACCTCGTTTTACGGTATGGATTTGGTTTAAAATGCTATTCATATTTAAAGCGGATAATGAATATCCACGTTATATCATATATCAGCCGGGTTGAAATGTACAACCTAATGTTTGCGTTCATCTCATATAACATGCTGAACGGGATCGTATTGATGGCATGCCCCAGTTCAGCAACGTTTGGATATGACCGAATCATGACTAATGCATGACAGGTGTATGGCTTTTATATGACAGAAGTAACTGTTTCGATAGACTGCCAAACCCTATACTCATGGAAACACATGACAAAAAACACCGCTCTCATTGAAAGCGGTGTTCTTGCTTAGTCAATCCGGATCCCTCAGTACCTGCTTGAGCAGCGGAATAGCCTTGGTCCGGTCATTCATGCCGATTTTCTCATAGATGACGCTGATGTAGTTGCGAACCGTACCTTCCGTGATATATAACATATCGGCGATCTCGCGGTTGTTCTTATATTCCGTCATCAGCTTTGCAATCTGCAATTCCCTGGGGGTCAGATTATAGTTCTGCACCGGAAACTGTGGAACTCCGGTCGTTCTTAACCGGGCCGCCAACTTTGCCGCCACCTTCGAAGGGAGCATCAGCTCGCCACGAATCGCCTCGCGGATCGAGGCGATGATTTTATGGGACGTAAAGTCTTTAAGCAAATATCCGGATGCTCCTTTGGCCAGTGCCTCTATAATGAAATCCTCTTCGGTGAACGTCGTGAGGATCAGCACGATCGTATCCGGATTAGACTGCTTAATCTGGTGCGTTGCCGCTATTCCGTTCATAACCGGCATTTCGATGTCCATTAACACAAGCTGAGGACGCAGCTGCTCCACCAGCTCGCAAGCGGTCTGCCCATTGTCCGTCGTAGCAACGACCTCCATTTCGGGCTCCATATTGATAATGGCCTCTAGGCCTTCACGGACAATGGTTTGATCCTCTGCAATGAGTATGCTTATGCTTGACATTTCTGATCACTCCTTAAGCGCGGAACGAGGCATGGTGAGTAATAACACACAGCCTGCTCCATCCTTCGTGCTGACCTGGAAGGTGCCGCCCCTTCGCCGGGTCGTTTGGCGCATCATGGTCAATCCGAATCCAAGCCGTTTGGACGTAAAGGGCAGCCCGTTATTTTCGAGCGTAAACTGGATAGCGTCTTCTATCTCGATCAACTCAAACCGGAAGAACGTGCAATGGCCGTGACGAATACCGTTCGTGATCCCCTCCTGCAAGGCATGGCGGATCAACTTCTCGGCCTCCGGCTCAAGACTTCCGTCGGAGACTTCAATCTTATGCTCCACGTTGACTTCCGCATATTGCTGGGAGTCGTTAATGATTTGCAGCAAGGAGTCCCGGAACGTTGCTGAAGCAGTCGCTTCCTCGGCAAGCATATGCACGGATTTCCGCATTTCATGAAGCCCTTTGCGGAGCAGGTCGGACGCATGCTTCAATTTCTCCGTCGATTCCGGTGCGTTCTGCGAAGACATTTTCAGACCGAGCTCTAACTGAACGACGCTGGCTGTTAGAATATGCCCTACGTGATCGTGAATATCGCCGGCAATTCGGTTCCGCTCGGCGAGCACGGATATCTCCGACAATGCTCTGGCCCGTTCTTCCAAAGAATGCTCAAGCTCAATGGTCCTCGCCTCCACTTCGCGTTCCAGCGTTGCATTCCAGCGTGCCAGTTGGAGATGCAGTTCAAGGCGTGCCAACAGCTCCTGCTTGTCGACGGGTTTCGCAAGATAATCATTACCGCCGTGTTCAAAACCGGCAACCAAATCCGTCATTTGACTTTTTGCGCTTAGGAAGATGACAGGCAATTCGCCAGAATTGTAATGCCTGCGTATTTCTTCACCTAATTGGAGTCCGGATACGTACGGCATCATGACATCGAGAAGCGCAATGTCCGGTTTGTATCCATTCTGGATCCATTCCAGGGCCTCTTGTCCGCTGCATGTCGACCTGAGTGAATATTTTCCCGCCAGGAACTGCAAGAGTACCTGGACGTTAATCGGATCGTCATCCACGATGAGCACCGAAGGCAATTGTTTATTGGAGTAGGCTGCCTCCCGCTCAGTCTCAACGATCTCCCAATGCGGGAATGACTCTGTCGGAATGTAATCTGCGACGGGCAGAGGAGGGCTCTTCGGCTTTCCTTCGCCAGCCATGGGGAGCGTAAAGCTGAACGTTGAGCCTTCTCCAACACCGGAGGTTACTCCAATCCTTCCGCCATGCAGTTCGACCAGCTTCTTAGTAATCGAGAGCCCGATCCCCGTACCGCCTTGTTGAGATCGATCCAGAGGATTAATCTGCTCGAATGATTCAAAAATACGGTCCAGATCAGCTTCTGCGATGCCGATTCCGCTATCGGTTATCTGAACCGAAACTTGTCCTTGCAGCCTCTTTGCCGTGACGGTAACCGTCCCGGTTTCCGTGTAAGCAATCGCATTTCCAATTAAATTATGCAATATTTGCTGCAACCGATTCTCGTCGGCCATCACGTACATATCGTCCGGCAATTGATGGGATAGTCGAAGCCCTTTCTTCTCGGCTAATGGGTTGAGCACTTGAAGGGTCAGCTCGACGGCCAGACGCAAGTTAACCGTCACGAGGACCAAACCGATTTCCTGGTGCTTGAGCTTTGAGAAATCCAATATATCGTTGACCAAATGGGCAAGCCGCTGGCCGCTGACCTTCATGAGCCGCAAAAGATCGATGACAGGCGATGGCAGTTTGCCGGAGCTTCCGTCAATCAATGCATCGGCCAGACCGATAATGCCATGGAGCGGAGTACGCAGCTCATGCGAAGTTTTCGCCAAAAATTCATCCTTCAGTTTATCTAATGTCAACAAACGCTCCGACAAACGCTCCACTTGGGAAAATGCCCGTGAGAATTTCATGGACAGCAATAATGCCTGCAAAAATACAAACCCCAGCACACCGTACTGCAGCAACGCTGGCGTTGTAAAAACTCCATTACGGTTTAAGGTATCATTGACCGCCGTCAGGAAAATCAGGGTAAATCCGAGTATGAGGAGGACAGCCCCTTCTTGTCGTTGCCTTGCTACCCGAATGGATGCATAAACGGCATAGAGAACAAGCCCGATGGAATAGATCTGAAATGGGATCAGTGAGTAATCGTACACCCGGATATCTGTTATAAGCACCAGTAAGGTCAAAGATATCGTGAAAAACTGCGTCAAACGCCATACCTTGCGGGATAGAAATTGAGGAAACAAGTGATATATATATGAGATCAAAAATAATTCGCCGACGTAAATCGTTAAATACGATACTTTTGCAAACCAAACCCATGAGAACGCTGGGAATATTTCCAGTATAAATCTCGAACCCACCAGCATCGTTCGAACTGCCATGCACATACAGAATAATCCGAAATACAGCGGAGTAACGTCGTTGCGCCTGAGCACGTACAAGATGACATGATACACAGCGATCACCAGCAATGAACCGATGACGAGACTGTCTCTTACAAGCTCTACCGACTTCTCCTGCTGCAGCTGCTTGGCGTCTCCAAGCTCAAAGGCGTTATTAATCCCGCCCTTGGGATACGTAAAATTGGCGACCTGAACCAGAAGCGTCAATCGTCCGTCCGAGTCCGGCTTAACGGGTACGACTACAGACGGACCGTACTTCGGAATGGATGCCTCGTGCGTAGATTCTGGTTTACCGGCCGATGCCGCCAGGGTATCGTTGACCCATAGGGCGTATGACGAATAGATGTTACGCAGCTTGAGTGCAATCGGCTCTTCAGAATCAAGCCCGCTAATCGTCAAACGATACGTTGCATATCCGTCGGCTGGAAGCTTCCTGCCGTTCAACGAATAATTCGTCCAATACTCGGGCATATCGACGTATGCACTTACGGCAGGAAAGCTCCCTTGTTTCAGATCGTCCGGATCCAGCAGTTGGTTCCAATAAAATGCCCACTTTCCGTTCAACGCAATGGACCCGTCTGTGCCGAAATCCCATTCTTCCAGCTGAAGCTCACCGTTCTGCACGCTCACGGACGACTTCGCAGTTGCAATATCCGAAAGGCCGGCTAAAGATAAGATCAGGTAAAAAAAAACAGGGCAGCCGCGTGTTTACGCCATCTCATGCGAGAATGGACGCAACATCGATATAAATTTCATCGCCTAACCGGGCATTCCCCAGCAGGCGAAGATGTCGCTTGGATGTAAAATCTTTGGGTTCGTAACTGTTGGGTGCTTTAGCGGGGGACAACAGCTTTAGTTGGATATAGGTTTCCGCTACAAGTTTGCTGCAGAAGAAGTCGCGGAACGAAGTAGTGATGCCGAATTTGCCCTCGATGATCTCCCAATACATCTGTTTTTTATCCGGAAACACGGCATCATGCACCTGCTCGATAAAATGATCCAGCAGCTCGTACATTTCGGGTGTTCGATCGGCATGCAAATGACGAATCGCAAACATCGTATCGTAATGGTTGCTGACATCGGTTGACAATCGATCGCGTAACTTCACGAGCTGAGGACCTGATTTCTTGATATGTAACCACGTATCCTCCAGATTATCGAGCGACGTGGATTCCCATAACAGCACTTCATCGTTCGGAGCGCGTACGACCATCGCAACATGTGACCACGGACAATGTTCCAGCGCTTCAATTCGAAGACTTCCCTTGGCTACACCATGAGCGAGCAGAAGATCTCCGGTCTGCAGCTTAGGTTCAATCTCGTTATAAGGAACGGTGGTTTGGTTCATATTATCCCCCTTGGCTGGTGAAATTCACCATGAATTTTGTCCTTCAGTTTAATACTAAACGCAACCCATAAATTGTCAATCACTGAAATTGGGCTTTGGCATCGTCTTTGTCCCTTCCCGAATCCATTTTTAGTAGATATAGGTGATTATCGGTTCGTACAGAGCTGCTTTCGGTTATCGATTTGCGCAAACAGGCCTGCCCGGATTTGCTCCAAGGCAGGCCTGTGTATTTTAATGGTTTTCGTTTACATATTCTGGCGCTTCTCCTGTCACGCTTCCTCCCATAACCGCTTCAAATTGTCTAAACCCAATCGGGTTCCTTCCCTGCACTCCTCCATGCCCTCGAATTCCAGCGTAATATCCCCGTCATAACCGGATTCTTTAATGAGTCGAAGGATTCGCCGCACATCCAGATCCCCCTGCCCGAAGATGGAACCTCGTAGGTAATTGCCATGGGAGGTTCTGAACCACTTCCCCCCGCCCGGATCCTGATCAAACGGACGATAATAGAAGTCTTTCACGTGGACGAGCGAGGCCAGCGGCAAATTGCGTTTCACGCCGACCAGCGGCTGCTCGTCAACGCATAGAAAGTTGCCGATATCCAAGGTCGTCTTGAAGTTCGGACGGTCGACTGCCTGCAGCACGCGCTGTACCCGGTCGCTTGCCTGCACGCTCACGCCATGGTTCTCGATTGTGGTCGTGATGCCGTAGCGGGCTGCGTAATCCGCGATTTGACGGCAGCCTTCCACGATCATGTCCAAATGGGTTTCCACGTAATCGATGCCCATCTTCTCCGGCGGCAGCGTGAACGCCGTTACGTCATGCCGCATATGCTTCATTCCCAGCCGGTTGACCGTATCCACGTGGCGCTTGATCCGTTCGACCTCCGCATCGAAGTCGTCCCTGCTCTCCTGGACGAAATTAGCGGGCATGGAATAATTGGATAATGCGATGCCGGCTTCGGCCGCCCGCTCACGCACCGCGTCGGCAAGTCCGGGATTGTCCTCCAGCGTAAATCCATAGGGCACGATCTCCATGTGCTGTCCGCCGTTCTCCGCGATCCAATCCACCACATCCAGCACCGTCATCTCGCCTGCACGGATAGCCGGCAGCAAGCTGTAGGTGCTCACACCAACCCTCATTGCATGATTCCTCCTTTATTTGCTTCTTCCATCGTAAGCTTCCTGATAGATTTCCAGGTAGCGGGCTACATTCATGGCCTCCAGCTGCTTCACGTAGCCGTCCCAGTCTTTATCCAGATCGGCATCGCCAATCACGAAGCGTGCCATCATTTCATCCACGTAATCGTTGATCGTTTTGGACAGATCCGCTACCTCGGACGCCTGCTCGTTTGTCAAAAACAGCGGCGGAACGGTGCTGACATCGGTTGGTTTGTAAGGTTCGTATTTATTTTTCGTCTCGTTGTACAATACGACTTCCAGATCGTCTTCTCCTTTGGCAACGGCGCTCAGGCGGAAATCATTTGTCCGCAAACTCGGGCCGGTTTGTATCCAGGCAATATTTTGCACCGTACCGTATGATTTTAGCTCAGACCAGACCGCAGGCTCCCCGTTGATGCCGACCTCTCCGTCCTTCGCTTCCCTCCATTCCTGGTCCGGACGGCCATAGACGCTGCGCAGCGTATGCTCCCGTTCGTACAGGCCATCTGCCCAGCGCAGGGCAAGCTCAGGATGCTTGGCCTTTTTCGTGATGACGAATGCACCCGGGTTCAATCCGGTGGAATCGAGAGCCGCATAGCGAACGCCGTTCGGTCCTTTGAGCGGCGGCACCGTCTTATATTCCAACCATCTGCCGCTTTCGCCGAGGAGTTGGGTAAATATACCCTGGTGGCCGCCGGTTGAAGCACCCAGAATGACCGTATCGGGATTCTCCCCGATCTGGATCAGCTGATTGTCATCCTGCGTGAATGACTCCGGAGCGAGCAGTCCCTCGGCATACAGCTTGTTCATATACCGCAACCCTTCCCTCCACTCCGGTTTGTTGAAGGCGACGTCGAGCTTGTCGTCTTTTATGAATATATGCTTGTAAATTGAGCCGTAAACCGGATTATAAATGAAAGAATTCAACAGGAACGCATCGATGGAGGAGCTCCAGGATTTTGGTGAGATCGACAGCGGAATCTCATCCTGGATTCCGTTTCCGTTCGGGTCCTGTTCTTTGAAGGCCTTCAGCACCTCGTACAGCTCATCGGTGGTTTCCGGCATCTTCAGATTGAGTTTCTTCAGCCAAGGCTTATAAATCCACATTTTCTGGCTCATGGAGCAGTGATAGCATTCATTCACTTCCGGAAGCGCATAGATATTGCCGTCCAGCGCGGTAATCGTGGATTGGATTTCCGGATTATCCTGGAACAATTTCTTGGTGTTCGGCCCCTGCTTCTCGATCAAATCATTCAACGGGAGAAAGGCGCCCTGCGAGCCGTAAATCATCTGCTGCGCCGGCGATATGTTCAATCCCAGGATGACATCGGGATAGTCCTCGCTGGCAAGAACGAGATTCAGCTTCTCCTGCATGCTCTGCTCCGGAACGACCTCCCACTCGATGTGCACATTCGTTTTCTCTTCGTACCATTTGGTGAAATCGTTCGTTTCGAA
Source organism: Priestia sp. BR_2 (assembly GCF_041954005.1). Lineage (NCBI taxonomy): Bacteria > Bacillati > Bacillota > Bacilli > Caryophanales > Bacillaceae > Priestia > Priestia sp. BR_2. The sequence goes on from NZ_JAVFHM010000247.1 coordinate 53,217, forward strand.
ATTCTCGACCAGCGGATTTCCCCGCACCATCACCTTCAAAGTGGTTTTCTCTTGAACCAGCGGATAGGTTCCCGGTTCGGATAATGCGATTGCCTCGGTACCCGTATTTTGTGCTTCATCCGCGCCTTTCGGGCCCTGTGACCCGGTACAGCCTGCAAGAAGGATACTGAATGCGGTGATAGCACCCATGATAACCCGCGTTCTTTTTCTCATAACGTCCCGCCCTCCTGAAATAATGGATGTATTATCCTTTTAACGAACCGATCATGACCCCTTTAACAAAAAACTTCTGCAGGAACGGATAAACGATCAGCAGTGGAACCGATGTCACCACGATCAGCGAATATTTCAGCAGCTCCCGCAGCCCTTGCCGGGCCGCCGCGGTTTTGGCGTCTCCGAGCATTTCGATATTGACCTCGTTCTGCACCAGAATATCGCGGAGCACCAGCTGCAGCGGGTACAAATCCGCGCTTTTTAAATAGATCATGGCGTTGAAATATTGGTTCCAGTGGCCGACGGCATAGAATAAAGCGATGACGGCCAGGATGGGACCCGAAAGCGGCAGCACGATGCGCCATAGGAACCGGAAATCCGTACATCCGTCCAGCTGTGATGCCTCCAGCAATTCTGTAGGGATTGTCGTCTGGAAGTAGGTCCGCATGATGATGACGTTCCACACCGACAGCGCGCCGGGAATGAGCATCGACCATACCGTGTCAATCATGCCGAGATCCTTCACCAGCAGATAGGTCGGTATCAGTCCCCCATTAAACAGCATCGTGAACACAAACAGCAGCATGAACAGGCCGCGCCCCCGAAAATCTTTGCGTGATAGCGGGTAAGCCGCCATAACGGACAGAATGAGATTAATCGAGGTGCCTGCCAGCGTATAGAACAGCGTGTTCATGAAGCCTTTGGCAACCATCGTGTTTTTGAACACCGCACGGTACCCCTCGAGCGTCGGTTCGACGGGCCACAGCCATACCTTTCCCGATAAAACCGCGCTGCTGGAACTGAACGAAGCACTGACTACATAAATCAACGGATATAACACAACGATTAAGAAAACGGATAAAATGACGTAGTTCACCACCGTAAAAACGCGATCCGAGCCGGATTCCTTCATGGCAGGTGATTGCATACATGTCCTCCTTTCCTTACCAAAGACTTTCCTGCTTCAGCTTTTTGGCCGTCTGATTCACGATCAGCAGCAACACGAAGCCGATGATCGCTTTAAACAAGCCAATCGCCGTGGCATAAGAGAAATTCATCGCTTGGGATACCAGTCCTACCTTGTACACATACGTGTCGATGACCTCGGAAGATCGCAAATTCAGCGCATTCTGCATTAACAGGATTTTCTCGAAGCCGGTCTCCAGCATTTGCCCCGTATTCAGAATGAGCAGAATGATGGCGATGGGCATAATGCCCGGCAAGTCAATATGGCGCATCCGCTGCATCTTCGAAGCGCCGTCGATGACGGCTGCTTCATGGAGTGCCGGATCAATGCCTGAAAGCGTTGCCAAAAAGATGATGCAGGAAAACCCGACGTTCTGCCAAATATGGGACCACACGTAGATCGACTGAAACCAGGAGGCCTCGGCCATGAAATGATAGGGCCCTGCGCCGAACCAGCCGAGCATCGTATTGATGAGCCCCGTTCTCGGGTCCATAAACTGCAGCATCAAGCCCACCAATACGACCAGTGAGATGAAATAAGGCGCGTATGTAACCATCTGGACGGTGTTCTTGAAACGCCGGTTTCTTACATAATTCAAACCGAGCGCTAGCATAATGGGAAACGGAAAACTGGCTATCAGCGTGTACAAGCTGATCGAGAACGTATTCTTAAGCAAACGCCAAAATTCATGCGATTGGAAGAAACGTTCGAACTGGGCAAATCCGACCCATGGACTGCCACTGATTCCTTTTGTGACGTTGAACTCTTTAAACGCAATCTGCGCGCCGTACATCGGCACATACTTGAATATGATGATGTACAATAACGGGAGCAAAAAAAGCGCGTACAATTGCCAGCTGCGGATGATACTCTTCCAGCCACTCAGCAGTTACCACTCCAATCTTCAATGGGATTCGTCCCGATCCGGTCCGTGATTGGAGTATATACAGCCGGCTTGTTCCGCGTAAATCTTCATGTTCCGGTCGACTATTCAGAATTTTAGAATGGGCTGTTATTCATCAATCCGGCAGTACGCATCTCTTTAGATTAAGCATAATCTCCGGCCCGGTGAAGGCGTCTGTACTCGGTGGCGCTTATCCCGTTTACGCGTTTAAACGCCCGGCTGAAGGTGTTGAGTGACAAATAGCCGCAAGCTGCTGCGATGTCGCTGACCGGCTTGTCGCTCGTCGCCAACTCCCGCTTTGCCTCATCCATGCGGAGCTTCTCAAGATACTCCGAGAAATTCAAGCCCGTCTGCTCCTTGAAGAAGTACGATACATATGCTTCGGAAGTGTGGGTTTCCCGGGCGAGCGCGGATAAACTCAGATCGCTCTCCCCATAGTGCTTCTCGATATAGCTCAGCAGCCGGTTCGTTAAATGAGCATTATGGCTCTTCTTCCTCTCCTCGTTCTTCTGACAGAGGCGAACGAAAGCGGCGTAGAGAATATTCATGCCTTCAGCAGGGGATAACTCGGGATTTAACGCTCGGATGACGGCATCCGTTTCCTCCGTTCTGTGGCTTCCATCATTCCCTGTCTGTTCGCTGCACTTCATCAGGGTACCGCTAAGCTCCTGGACAAGTAGCTTCTCGACGGCCATCGGCATTTGCCGATCCGACCTGTTCTTCTCTTTGATTTGCCGAAAAAGCTGCTTTGTCTCATCCAGATTGCCGGCTTTCACAAGCTGGATTAACCGCATCTCTTCGTCTGCCGGGTAATAGTAGGAAAAGGCCGGCATTACCATCTCGGCATGATAGAAGATAGGAGACTTCTCGCTCCATCCCGCATGATGCAGGACAAACTTGGCCTCCCCGTAGGAACGATACAGCTCGGCAATATTGGACCGGAACTCGCCTACGGCCATGTACAGGCCCGTGCCGGAAATTCCAATCAAATGCTCATGGATCGACTGTAGATGTGCTCGCATATGCATCGTGAAATCCTCTTTGTCCGCTGACGTTCCCGACAAGACCAGAACCAATTGATTTTCTCCAAAGTCATGCAGCAGCGCCCCTTCTCCGCATAATGATTGAATCCGGTCGCGGATGTTGATTTTGACAATATCGAGCTCCATCAGCATTTCTTCCATGAATGGCTCATGGTATCCTCGAATATGAAGAAGCGCCACCGCATGGTGAGATCCCCGGAGCTGGACCTGCGCGTGTTCCATGGCAGCCTCCAGCTCCTGCATCGACGTGAAGCTCCCTTTCAGAAGACGGTCAACCAGAACGTTTCGCAGCATCGGAATCTGCTCTTCCAACCGCTCCTTCAGCGTATCATGGCTTTCAACCAGCTCGGAAACGGAATGGCCGATATAATCAACGGCGTTACGCGAAGCAGTATGAGCTGCTTCCGATCGGGTTGAAGGAAGCAGCTGAAGGATTTTGAGGAGCGGCCTGCTGCTTCGATATGCCAAATAACCGGCTACGCCTAACCCCAGCAGCAGAGCTGTAATGAAGATGGTTAACGTCAACTGTTTGATATAATATACCTTTTGGAGCACCACGGATTTGGGCTGGGCGGATACATAGCTCCAGCCGTTGTATTCGGATGTGGATTGAGTCACAAGCATCTCCTGTTCTTCCCATCGGATATGGGTATCGCCACTTTTTATGGGAAGCGCTTTCATAAAATCCTGTTCTTTCAATCCGATGGAGCTGATCAAGTTTCCGTTAGCATCCGCTATATACGCAAAGCCCTCTTGTTCCGGATCGACTTTGCGGAGCATGTCCTGGATCTGCCTATTGTTAATCAGGACCGTAACGACCCCGCTGCTGCTTTTGTTCCCGAAGGATTGCATATAACTCACGACGGAGTATGGTTTGCCTTCATAAACAACCGAATGTCCCGGCGTATACGTTTTATAATGATACTGCCCGAACAATGCTTGCCTCCATTCGCTTAACGATTGGCCTTCATAACGCAGCAGCAAACGATAATACTGGTCTGACGTATACACCTTGCGGGGAGAGATGACCATGCTGCTGTTCTTGTACGCGATGTAATAATCCACGATGAAATGATTAAACAGTTTGTAGTTAAACAAGCTCTTTTCCAAATCCCACAAACGGTATGGGCCTGTGCCGGCAAATGGTTCTTTCTCGAATTGAAAAGATTGGATCTTGGATTCGCTCGACATCTGCCGTGCGATGTTCTCGATTTCGGCAAATCGCTGATCCAGCGCTTCCTGAATTTGCTGCAGTGCCGCTGAGGTGCTCTTTACCGTCTCGTTTTCAATCAGCTCCGAGGTTTTCCCATAAGCAAACCATCCAACCAATAGGGAGCCTACCAGAATGACGGCATACGGTATAAAAAATCGAAACAACAGCCCTGCCTTCTCTCCCGAAACGGATTTCACCGGCAATTTCCCCCTTTCTTCCCTTCAGATATGATCCAATATATCAAAGATTGATGCGCGTAGTCAGTAGACCAAAAGGCACTGATTTTCCCCCTAGTAAGCGTCCGTAAACGCAAAAAGACCCGCCTGTGCAGATCAGATTTCGACCATTCGGTTTTACCCCGTATTTCCTAGCTTCGTCATATCCTATATCCGAACGCTGGGATTTATATGGATAACCGCCTTTTTACGTCATGTGCAGTACATCTGCACTATAGCAAACGTCATGCACAGACATAAAATAACCAGATCATGTATGGCACAGGAGGAAAAGAATGCGGAAAGGATTTAACAATTACCGGAGAAAACTGAAGCGTATTCCATCTCGTAGATTGCGGCTTCATCGAAAAACTCAACGATATATTCGTAAAGCCATCATCCAAATGATGCCCCCAAATATACAACATTCATTGAATCCCAAAGCCCAGATCGGTCGGAAATCGGCTGATCCGATTGTCGTTAATCAGAAATCGAATCATTCTGTTGTTGAAACAAAAAAAATTAGCGTTTTAATTGTGTCTTCATTGCAAGGAGAGTCGTTTTGGCGAACGGAACAATTCATATCGGATCAATTCCATCGCTTGGTCAAAGAGGTTGTTTCAATCAAAGCTTATCCAGGCTTTACTAACCTCCTGTCTCAATATAACCCTGATTTATTGTTGTTTATTGGTCATGATGTACCGCCTGAAGATTTAAACATAATTAATACAATTCCCTTAAAAACGGCAATCTGGTTATCGGATGAACCGGGAGCTTCCGATTCGCTCAAACCAGTCGTTAGCGCATTCGATTATGTCTTTACCCAAAATACGTCCCATATCCCTTTCTACTGGTATGGCTCAGGGTGTAAGCAGGTCGTTCATCTGCCCTTTGCAGCAGACCCAACCATTTATTTTCCTAAGTCTGTCCCAGACGAATATCAATCGGACGTCCTTATTATTGGCGATGCAGGCGCGGCCGACCAAGAGTATTTTCAAGGGATACAGCTCTTGCTGAATAATAAGAAGGTTCGTATTTCAGGAAAAGGATGGGAAAATGAAGACATGGTTACCCCCATTCCTCCAGATGCAGAATTATCATATTTTTATAATGGTGCTGATATCATCATCAATTGGAGTTCTTCGAGCCGCCCTGCGTTCGATGCTTCTGCCTGCGGCGCTTTTCAATTAATAAAGGATCATCCGCATATATATGGATTTATGCGTCCCGGCGAGAATCTAATTGCCTTCCATACACCCGACGAACTTCAAGAAAAACTCAACCATTACATGGTTCATGTAGATCAAAAAAGACAAGTAGCCACCAATTCTCTATGGGGAAGCAAATACGAGTATTCCTGTCTTCAACTCGTGTCAAAACTTCTTCATGTCGTAATGCACAATTAACAATGAATTCGCACAACTTGACATGATAAGCTTGTTTTAGGAGGTATGATCGGTTGAAACTCATTGCTTTCTTGTTGCCGCAATTTCATCAGATTCCGGAGAACGACCAATGGTGGGGAGAAGGATTTACGGAATGGACGAACACGAGAAAAGCCAATTCGATTTATCCGGGACACCTACAGCCTAGAGAGCCATATGAAGATTACTATTATGATTTAACGGATCCTGCTACCCGAAGATGGCAAGCGGAACTAGCGCAATATTATGGCATATACGGTTTTTGCTATTATCATTATTGGTTCAAGGGGAAACAACTACTGGAAACGCCTTTCAAACAGGTGTTGAGCAGCGGGGAACCTCGAATTCCGTTTTGTTTGTCGTGGGCGAATGAACCTTGGACACGAAAATGGGACGGCGGAGAGCATGATGTTCTCATGCCGCAAGAATATGGTGAACAAGACGATTGGGAACTACACTTCTACGCACTATTAGATGCCTTCCGTGATGAGCGATATATACGGATAGAGAATAAGCCGATCTTCATCATATACCGTCCCGATAAAATATCATGCTGTGAAGATATGATGAAACATTGGAATATTCTAGCTGTTAAAAATGGCCTCGAAGGCATCTATTTCGTGCGGACGTTAGGTGGATTCCCCTTGGCCAAACAAGATTACTTTGATGCTAATTTAGAATTTGAACCGCACTATACCTTTGCGCATAGCGGATTAAATCGTTTGTGGTCATATATGAACATAGGCAACGAGAAGCATTATGTGTTCGATTATGATTTTGTATGGCAGTATGTATTAAATCGATCGCATCACAGGGATCGGAGCAAAATCTTTCCGGGCGCTTATGTGAATTGGGACAATACACCTCGTTTAGGATTAAGAGGATTAAGCTGCTTAGGAGCCAATCCCCAAAAATTCGGTTGGTATTTGACAAGGCAAATCGAACGTGCCGTTTCTTTGTATAATAGCGAGTTTTTATTCGTAAACGCATGGAACGAATGGGCTGAAGGAACGTACCTGGAACCGGATAAGCATTATCAATATCAATATCTTGAAGCTGTTCGAACTGCATTGAAGACTACAGGCTTCTATACAGAGCCGAATATAATGACGGATATACAAAAAAACGGGAGATGAAGTCTCCCGCTCAATATCACGTTTCAATAAATGTCTTATAATCTCTGAATGCCGATATTCACACTTCCTCCCGAATTGTCTATGAATATAACATAATCAAACCCATCGGTCCCTTTTAACACGAGACCCGGCTGACCTAAAATACTGGTAGCATAGAACCTAACCTGCTGAGCAACTGATCCTCCGGCCGGTACGGAAGGCATATTACTGGCTACCAACCTTTGCCCTGCCGTTACTACACCTGTAACATTAGCATTTTGTCCAACGCTTGCACTGCCGCCAACAGCTAAATGATTCAGGATGGTTTCACTTGAATTTACTTGTAAACTTCCTGCAATTGTTTGATTCTGGTTGACTTGCAAACTCTGACCTATGGTTTGATTGCCATTGACCTGCAGATCTTGTTGAATGGTTTGGTTTCCGGTAACCAATACGTTATCAAATGTAGGCAAATCTATCACTCCTTTACATTCTAGATCCTATATCTTATGTTGAATGATGAAATCGGTCATAGTTAAAAGCTGTATTCTTATATATTAATATAGATAAATATTGTCGAAGTCGGTCTCAAGACCATGTGAATTTGGTTATCCTCGTCTCCATATCATATAATGGATAAGAATCTATGTATCGAGAGGAGACTATTGCTTATGAAAGTCAATGCGAACGAATCTCCGAAAACAACTCTATTTACAGATGATTTCACGCAAAATCCTTATCCTGTGTACGAGAAATTGAGGCAAAGCGATCCCATTATGAAGCTGCAATTTCCGGATGGTCGTCATGGGTGGCTGATCAGCAGTTATGCTGAAGCCGTCGAAGCGCTCAAGGATGGCCGGTTCAGCAAGGACGTCGCGAAGGCAATGGGCGCGGAACAGACCAGCGTGTTCAGCACGAATATGCTGTTCTCCGATCCGCCGGATCACAAACGGCTTCGCGGATTGGTCCAGAAGGGTTTCACGCCGCAGAGAATCGCGGATATGCGCAGCCATATTCAAGAGATCGCGGATAACCTGTTGGATGCCGTCTCCTCCCAAGACACCATGAATCTTATTGACGAATATGCCTTTAAGCTTCCCATTATAGTAATCAGCGAGATTCTCGGCGTACCCGCCGAGGATCAGGACAAGTTCCGGGTATGGTCCAATTCCATCATCGGCGCTTCCAATCAGGAAATGAACGAGCAGGTCGTCCAGCATATGAACGAATTCATCGCTTATTTGAGGGACTGGTTCGCCAAGGTTCGCGAACAGCCCGGCGACGATATGATCAGTCAGCTGGTCATTGCCGAGAACCAAGGTGACCGCTTATCCGAACAGGAGTTATACGGCGTCGTTACCCTGATGATCATAGCCGGTCATGAAACGACGGTGAACCTGATCGGCAATGGCGTGCTTGCATTATTCGAGCATCCGGAGCAGCGGAAGCTTCTGCAGGAACAGCCGGAACGGATTCATGGCGCCATTGAGGAAATGCTTCGCTACAACGGTCCCGTTGAATTCAGCACTTCACGATGGGCCGCGGAGGACTTGGAATTTCACGGTGTCCATATGAAAAAAGGCGACTTGGTTGTCATCGCCCTAAATTCCGCTAATCGCGATTCCACACAATTCGAGGATCCCGATCTGTTCGATATCACCCGTGAGAAGAGCCACCACTTAGCCTTCGGCAAGGGAATACACCTCTGCCTCGGAGCACCGCTCGCCAGGCTGGAAGGTGAAATCGCGATTAACACACTCCTTCGCCGCTTTCCCGATTTCGAGCTTCAGGGCAATATCGACGAGCTGGAATGGAGGCCGGGTATGATCGTGCGCGGCGTGAAGGAGATCCCCATTTCACTTCGTTCTTAATATCCAGCAGAATAATATATTTACACCTAGTAAAAAGGCGAACCCTAAAAGTGGTTCGCCTTTTGTTTTTGGATATGTTCAATTCAGTTAACATATATAACAATATGTAAACTAATTAACTGATGAACAACGAGCTTTAGTCCTTTACCGAAGCGAATAATATATATCACTCGTTTTATCCACCCGGTGTTTAAGTTATGGATATGGTAATAATGGGTAAAGTTAGTAAGTATCACTTTGTAAAACGATGGCATTCAGAATTTTATAACAGAAAGAGGATGAGACGAATGAAGTCTTCTAAAACCCATGAAAATCAAACACAGCGCTCAAACTACGCCGAACGCAACCTATGGGCCGGCATCTTGTTCGGGTTAGGGCTGGTCGGATTTATCGATGAGGTGGTATTTCACCAATTGCTGCATTGGCATCATTTCTACGATAAGTCTACAAGCGATATCGGCCTTGTCTCTGATGGTCTGTTTCATGCTTTCAGCTGGTTTGCTACCATCGGCTCCTCGTTTCTGATTGCCGATCTGCACCGAAGGAACGCGTTTTGGGCTAAACGATGGATTGGAGGCATTCTGTTAGGCGGTGGCGCTTTCCAGCTGTACGACGGCATCATCCAGCACAAGTGGATGCGACTGCATCAGATTCGTTATTTCGTCGATATAAGACCCTACGACTGGGTCTGGAATCTGATTGCTGCCGGCATGATCATCGCTGGCATCATACTCATTGCACGAACTCGAAACCGCGTCCCTTCCCGGAAGGCCGCATCCTAAGATGATTAGCCATTCGTTTCATCATCATGGTGCCGGAATGTTCGAAGGCGCTGCTGTATGGCACCCTTGGGAATGGATTTTGGGTTTCTTCCTCGCTGGCCTAATTCTGCTCTATTGGACAGCTGCTGCGGTTTCCAACCGACGCCACCGCATATGGCCTGCCCATCGCTATGTTTGCTGGATTGCGGGATTGACCTGCATAGGTTTGTCGCTGGCTGGCCCGTTGGCCCAGCTTGCCCCTGCGAATTTCCCGGTGCATATGCTTGGGCATCTGCTGCTCGGCATGCTCGGGCCGCTGCTGATTGCGTTTTCAGCTCCAATGACGCTTCTGCTTCGGTCAATCAACGTGCTGTTCGCTAGAAAGATAAGCCGATTGCTTAAGAGCAAGCTCGTCCACTGTATCTCACATCCATTGGTGGCCGCTTTGTTGAATATCGGCGGCTTATGGATCCTATACACCACCGGGTTGTTCACGGCCATGCATTCTAGCCTAATTCTTCATATAGCCGTTCATTTTCATGTGTTTGCAGCCGGATATCTATTTACGGTTTCTTTGATCTACGTGGATGTGGTTCCCTACCGCCGAAGCTTTCGGCTTCGTGCGTTCATCCTGATCATTGCCATGGCGGGACACGGGATACTCTCCAAATACTTATATGCCCATCCGCCCGACGGCGTTCCTTTCGAGCAGGCAAAGCTTGGTGGAATGCTGATGTATTACGGCGGCGATGCCGTGGATCTCGTTCTCGTGTTGTGGATGTGCATGCAATGGTATAGGTCGTCCCGTCCGCGACCGGCATCGTTTCATCCAATCCCGGATTAATCGCCGCTTACCGGATTATGCTTGGTGTCGCTGGTCTCCTCCGGCAGGCTGTTGGATATGCTCGGTACATTGCGCGGCTTATATTCAATGAGTTCCGAAGAGTATATGGCTACGGTCATTCTTCCCCCGTTCCCGAATGCCCGAATGAGGATGGGTTGATTATAGGCGTTCTCAAAGACAAAATCCGGGCCTCCCCAGCTAACCGTAGCGTCTCGACCAGGCAGCACGTAAGGGACGTTCCGGCTGTGGGAGTAGCGCTTCACAATCTGCAAACCTGCACGGTCAATCGCATTATACAGCGTCGAAGAAACCTGACAGATTCCGCCCCCCACTCCTTCGGACAATTCGCCTCTTACGATCACGCCGGCACGTTTATACCCCCTGTCCACCGTTCTCATGCCGACGACCTCATTGAACGAGAACGTTTCCCCGGGGAATACGACTGCGCTGTCAATCGCTTGAGCAGCCAACGCGATGTTATGGGAACGATTTTTGTTATTGGAATTAAAATAGGTTACATAGTAGCCGATCGGCTTGACGCGAATGGAAGCCAGAAGCTCGGTGTCCACTTTCGGATATATCGGATACCTCGGCGCTTCGATGGAAGAGGCCCCGGTGCCGTACCAATACGAATAGTATTGTTCCAATAGCTTGCGTCGGTCCAGACGATGGCCGTTCTGACCCGGAACGATCTGACCGCTGCTGCCAATCTTGGCATTTCGGGCTTCCATATACGTCTTGCGATCAAGTTTATCCACCCATTGATCGTATTTGTCCATATCCAGCAGCGGGAACACATCAAGCGCATGTTCGCTTCGATTCACGCTTTCCATGACTTTGCCTTCCTGGGTAATCGTTAAATTGTCGTTCTCCGGTTCAGTCCCTTGCAGGAGTATGAACAGTAGGCTAATGACCGACATCCATTTCAAGTGGGTTCACCTGCTTTATCTTTGTGTTTTCCTCGTCTTCGTGCGTTTTTCCTGCTATGCCCGTTTACACATCTCTTTGGTATTATGATTGCATTCTAGGTAATTCATTCAGAATTGTTTCCTTAACCACAAAAAGAAACCCGCACATTCATCGTGCGGGCTTCTTTGCAAAAGACGATTTTATAAAGAGACTTTTGTCTCTTTCCTGCGGCTAATAGGCATGACGAGAAACAGAAACGAACTGACGGCCAGTAATTCAGCGATCCCGATGACGGTGCCCATAGGAGCTGCCGTCGTTCCGTCTCCAAGCCCGACAAGAGGGCTTGCGGCGGCGCCTAAGAGCAAAGGCAACAAGCCTAGTAATGCAGATGCACTGCCTGAAGTATGGGCTTCCTGCTTCTGCATCGCCAGGGATGTTGTCGTTGCGCTAACCATCCCTACGGCAGAGACGATCAGGAACAGCATCGGCGCAATGAGAAATAGTCCGCCGCCAAGCCATGTAATGGCAAGCAGCGATGTGCCGCCAAAGGCTGCAATAACAAGTCCCGTCGTCAGAAGTTTGGTTTCTCCTGTGCGGGAAGCCAACCTCCCGGTAATTTGGGAGAATAGGACGATACCAACCCCGTTAACGGCAAAGAATAGGCTGTACGTTTGAGGAGACACCCCGAAGATATCCTGCAGCACGAAGGGCGATCCCGAGATATACGCGAACATCGCGGCCGATACGAACGCTTGAGAGAGCGCATATCCGATAAACACGCGATCCCGAACCAGCGTACCGAAGGTTTGAAAGGTTTGCCTGATCCCGCCGCTGGCTCTATTCTCCTTGTTCAACGTTTCCGGAAGACCAAACCATACGGCAAGCAGCATCAGCAATCCAATCAAAAACAGGACGACGAATACGCCGCGCCAAGATACAAAATTCAGAATAAAGGCACCGAATACAGGAGCGATAATTGGAGCCAATCCGTTGATCAGCATCAGTAAAGTGAAAAATTTGGTCAGCTCCGAGCCGGTGTATAAATCCCGCACGACCGCCCTGGATATGACGATGCCGGCTGCTCCGCTGGCTCCCTGCACGAAGCGGAGCGCAACCAGAACCCAAATCGTCGGTGCAAATGCGCACAGTAAGGAGGTGACCGAATAAATAATCAGGGATATGATCAGCGGTGCTTTTCTCCCCCGTATATCGCTGAGCGGCCCGGCTACGAGCTGTCCAAGCGCCAGGCCGAGCAAAAATGCCGTCAAGCTTAATTGGGCTAACGATGCCGGTGACCCTAAACTTTCCGAAAGTTTAGGCAGTGCAGGCAAATACATGTCAACGGAGAGCGGTCCAAATGCCGATAGGGATCCGAGAATCAAGGCAAACTGCAGCCTCCTTCCGCGAGTCAGGACCATGGCTGAACCGGTTTCTTTGGTGGAAATCGACATACTGACAGATACTTCCTTTCTCTTGCAACACATTGATGCATGGGTGATATGCTGCTGGCAAACCATCTTGATTGCTAAGCAACTATTCTATCATAGGTTATTTTTTTGGATATGACCAACCATTTTTACTAGGACAGGGGCATGCGCAAAGTAAACGTTGTGCCAATGCCCAGTTCGCTATGTACCGTAATTCTCCCGCCATGATCTTCTACAATTTTCTGACAAAGGGACAACCCGAGCCCCGTCCCTTCTTCCTTGGTCGTATAGAACGGATCGAAAATTTTGGCAAGATTTTCATCGGCGATCCCTTTGCCGGTATCCTCGATCTGAACAACGGCCATCCCCTCTTCTGCTTTAAGCGAGATTCGAACGGAACCGGTATTTTCCATCGCCTGGAAGGAATTACGAATCAGATTGATCAGTACCTGGATGATCTTGTCCCGGTCCATCACGATTTGGATCGGCTCATCGCTTAAGTCGAGCAGAAACACATGTCCGTGCGAGGCCGCTTCGGATTCACATAAGGAGTAAACGCGCGTCATGCAATCCGATAGGGACTCAACCCTCATATTGCTGGCATGCGGCTTTGAAAAATGTAAAAATTCAGCCGTCAGCTCCCCTACCCGCGTGATTTCCCCCATGATAACCTCATACCAGGGCTGTATATTATAACTTTGATTTTTGGAAAGCTGTATAAAGCCTTTAATCGAAGTCAGCGGATTGCGTATCTCGTGGGCCATTCCGGCAGCGAGCTCCCCCACCATCTTCATTTTTTCCGTACGGATCATCTCCTCCTGGCTTCTCATCCAGGAATTGCGGCGCATTTGAAAAATCCGGTCCTCCGCCGTGCTGGTGATCTCCTGATACGTTAATGCTTCGTGCGGGTAGCAAGTAATGCTATACGTCACCTGTACGCCGATATGCTCAAAATTGAACATGGTGCTGTCGATGTTGACATGCTCCGGTAGCAGTACGGCAAAGCGGTCTCCCGCATAGCGCGAGGCGGCCAGCATGTCGTTCAGGAACAATCTCCGCAGAGCACGCGAGAACCTGATCAGTATCTCATTTGCGGTGGAAATGTCCTTTGCATTTAACGATTTAAAATTGTTGATATCGAGCAGCACCAGCTGAAACGGCTTGTTCACCTCAATGAGCTGCTGGACTTTATGCAAATACCCGTCATAATTCAGAAGACCGGTTAATGCATCATGGTACGTTAAGTAATCGTTCTGCTTATATAATTTCTTTTTCTCCGATTCCAGAAAGTTAACAAAATGAAATGAAATCACAATCACAAAGGAAGCCAAACAATCAAACACGGAGACCAGAACATTGTATTTCGTTAACGGCACGTAAGTCAGACGGATTAAGGAATACTGAAGAATGATCAGGAAGCACAGCGGCATCGTTTCCTTAAATCGTTCTTTGTTATGAATGGTATTAATGATCAGTATGTAATACAGGAGGATACACCAGTTTAATTGACTTACATAGTGAAACGCCCCAAGAAACAGAAAATGAACATAACGAAGCCATTCGTACTTTCGATCAAAAACAACGGATACGTACAACAAAGTTGCCGTGAGCAGCATCAAAGGAATGGACGTGTGATAACCGAGATAGACCGACGATACCATGATAAAAATCGATATCAAGGGAACAAATAGGAGCTTAAGGACTAAAAACGACAAAGCGAATCACTCCTAAATCGCTATTACTCGCGCATATTGTAGAAATCAACGAGGCAAGTTCCACCAAATATGGTACACCATATACATGCGTCTGAACAGCAGGAAAACACCACTTTCAACAAAGCCGCCCTTTATTTTCCTGAAAATGGCGTTATTCCTGCCGTCAATTGCTATTTTCAGCTAAATTTCCTCATAACGTATCGATAGAATCTGATCGGTTACCGGATGATACGAAACCGTGACATACACGCCGAATTCAACGTTCCCTTTCTTAAGCCACAGTTTGAACTTCTCCTCCGCCAAAACACTGGATATCTTGGTTCTGCCCATATACAAATAATCCACGACGTCCATATTATATTTCCGCTTGGTTTCGGTGACGGCTAAGGTTCCCCACTTGGCATAAGCAGGCTCTCTTCTGTTCACGGC
This sequence comes from Priestia sp. BR_2, assembly GCF_041954005.1. NCBI lineage: Bacteria > Bacillati > Bacillota > Bacilli > Caryophanales > Bacillaceae > Priestia > Priestia sp. BR_2. The sequence goes on from NZ_JAVFHM010000247.1 coordinate 68,267, forward strand.
ATGAATCAAAGACTGCGCAATTTCGGTCAGTTCACGCTGTCCGATCTCAGTGGAAGCTCGATTTGCTGTAGTTATGAGATATTGCCAATCCGCCTTTTCAAATACCAACAGCTGCAGCGTATTGAGCGGACCCTTGTAGAATTTAGCGGTTGTCTGCTCCGTCAATTCTAATGCTTGAAACGATAGGTGTTCCAGCTGCTGTCTATTCTCAACGGGATATAACTCGATCCTGTAGTCGTTCTCGGGTTTAAATTCGTTTCCATAATGGATCTCCAAATGCTCGTCAAGTCCGGCATGCGTGCCATAACAACGACCATATTGATGCGTAAAAGCTACGGCAGGCACTTGCGGCGGGAGCTGGATTTCTCTGCCGAAACGCTTCTCGCAAGCCCTTATCGCCTCCTCTGCCAGCCCAGCACCGCTTTCAAAAATAGCCTGCTGAAACGAAAACTCCGAAGATTCCATAGTCGCCTGATCATTAACGGGTGTGACCCCGAGCGACAAAATGCTAGCGAATAATAGGGTCCCCAGCATGTTATTCCTCCTCCTAGAGATTGGCAGACTTTACCTGATCCTAAGATTCCCGCGGACGCTCTTCTTATTCCTGACTTGGGATTCGTTGGATAATTCTTTTGAAAAATACACACACTGTGACGGACTATGTTTGAATCCGAGGTGAGTACGCGTGGGGATGAAACAGAGATTAAAATCTATTTTTTTGGTCACTCATGAGCATTCTGAATCCGGCACATCTCTATATAATCAACAGGATCCCAACCCCCAAGAAGAGGTTTCGCTGACGCTGAAGCATGTCGCGGATCAGTTTGACGATTCGGCGGACTTTGTCCATAAGATCTATCTTCACGGGCGCCTTCATGTTATGTATTTCAGCCATTTGGTCAATGAGGATCGGCTGGAGCGGGATCTGCTTCCTCCCATTTTGAATTCCGAAAACCCGCTCGATTTGTTGACGGAGCAATCACAATATGAGCATGTAACGGATTCGAAAACCTATGTGGAAGGTATTCTAAGCGGTATGGCCGCGTTTTATTATGAAGATCAAGCTTTCATGATCGATGTTATTTTCCCGACATCCCGGACGGTGGCTGAATCCGAAACGGAATCCATCATTATCGGACCGCATGAAGCGTTTACCGAACAAGCCTATACGAATCTGTCTTTGATCCGCAAGAGAGTGCAAAGTTCTCATCTCAAGGTCATCAAACTTTCCGTCGGCGAAGTTACGAAATCGGATATCTATGTTCTGTATATCCAGGACATCGCGAATGAGAAATACGTCAAAGAAGTAATAAAGCGGGTCGAAGCTATAGAGATTGATGCCATTCACGATACAAACATGCTGATCCAGTGCATTGACGATGATCCGTACTCGATTTTTGCGCAATTTTTGACCTCAGAGCGGCCGGATACCATTGCCTCCAAGCTGGTTTCGGGACGAGTCGTTGGAATTATGGACGGAAGTCCCACTGCTTTTACCGCGCCCGCCAACTTTTTTGAATTTTTCTCGTCTTCCGACGATTATTACCAGAGGTGGAGCATTGGTACGGCGACCTTGTTCCTAAGGTTTGCAGCCCTTTTGATAACGGTGACGTTGACGGCCCTATATGTCTCGGTTACCTCGTTTCACTATGAAATGATTCCCGAGAATCTGATCCTTACGCTGACGGAGTCCAGAAGCAAAGTGCCGTTTCCTCCCATTTTCGAAGCGCTGCTCATGGAGACGACGATCGAGCTGCTGCGGGAGGCCGGGGCCAGGCTGCCTACCAAGATTGGACAGACTATCGGTATCGTAGGCGGTATCGTCATCGGCCAGGCGGCAGTGCAAGCCGGATTAACCAGTAATATTCTGATCATCTCCGTCGCCTCTTCGGCCATCGCTTCCTTTGTCATCCCGAACTATGTTATGAGCGCATCTTTTCGCTTGTTCCGTTTCGGGCTTATCGTAATGGCCGGTTTGTGGGGGAATATGGGACTAGCGCTTGGCTTGGCCTATATGGTCATTCACTTAAGCGGCTTGACGAGTGTCGGCTCCTCCTATCTAACACCCATCGCACCATTCGAGCCGTATGACTGGAAAGACGTATTTCTAAGACTTCCCTTTTCCACATTGGCCAAGCGGCCTACCCAAGTCAAAGCCAAAAACAAGGTCAAATTAAAAATGAAAAGGTGAGGCAACTTGAAGGAAAAACTATCCCAATTTCACACTGCGATCCTCATCTACATGATTCAAACGGGGGTCTACGTATTCAGCATTACGCAGGTAGAGGCCCAATATTTTGGCACAAACGGATGGCTCATTACGATCCCGGCATCCATCCTGGTCTGTCTGAACATTTATCAGATGTACTGGGTGTATCGACTGGGCGAAGGACAGTCGATTTTCGTCATTCTGGAGAAAAGCATTCCCAAGTTCATACTGGCCCCCTTCTATCTGGCGATCAGTACGGTATGGGCTTTGATCGGCTGCCTCGTCGCCAAGCAGTACGTGCTGATCTTTCAGATGTTTGCGTTCCCGACAACCAACCCGATGGTATTCAAGATAGCAATCGATGTCCTCGCTTTCATGCTGCTGACCAAGGGATTGTACAATATCTCCAAAGCTTCCACGGTCTTTTTTTGGTGTACCATTTGGATGAGTTTGCTGCTGCTGTATTATGCAGGGGAATTTCGTATTGAAAGATTAACCCCCTATATATTTAAAGACAGTTCCAACATGTTGGAAGGAATGTTTCAAATCTATTTGGCATACTTGGGTTATGAGTTATGCTTACTGTTGTTTCCCTATACCGATAAGAAAACCAAATTGTTCAGGGCCGTCATCTACGGAAATTTGATACGTTCGGTATCCTATACCCTCCTCGGCTTTGTTTCGTTTGGCGTCGTTGGCAGCGATATGCTGAAGGTCATGCTGTTCCCGTTACTGGATTTGCTGGCGTATATCAAACTTCCGTTTATCGAGCGAATCGAGAATCTTTTTTACGGCTTCTTCCTGTTCACGACCCTCATTACGCTAGTGCTTTATTTCTGGGCAGCGGGCGAAAGCACCCAACGTGTCTTTCCAAAAATCAAGATGAATGTGCAGTATTTCTTTATCATTCTTGCAGCACTGCTGATATCCTACATACCCTCCGTATTGAACCGAATCCGGGAGTGGCTTCTGATTCTGGGTTACATCCAAATCGGGTTTGCTTACATCATGCCGTTGATACTAATTATGCTGCTGCTGTGGCAGCGCAGAAAAAGGCAGCGTGATGCGCAATGTTAAAAAAATATGCATGCTTGTTCCTACTCTTATGCATCCTTCCTCTAGCAGGCTGCGGCGATCAACGCATCCTGGAAGATCTGGGGTTCATCCAGACGACCAGTTATGACTTGCTGCCGGATGGCAATTTATCGATATCGGTCTCCATTCCGCAAGCGGACCCGGAAACAACCTCTAAGCGGGAAGTGCTGACGGCAACGGCCAAGAGCAGCAAAGAAGCGAAGATGATTATGTCCAGACAAACCGGCATGTTGCTGGTAAGCGGGCAATTGCGGAACGTCCTGTTCGGGCTTTCGATGGCGGAACAGGGGCTGCACGGACATCTGGATACCTTGTACAGGGATCCTTCCATATCATCTCAAGTAAAAATAAGCGTGGTTGAAGGAAATGCCGGCGAACTGTTAATAGACGATTACAAGCAGCATCCGCGAACAGGGCGGTATATCGACATGCTGCTTGAAAAGGAGGCGCTCGGTCAGACCATTCCCAAGGTAACGCTGTTCAACTTTGCCAGGGATTATTTCGATCAGGGCGTAGATCCGGTTGCTCCAATAATTAAGAAGCATGACAAGAACTACATTACGACGAACGGAATTGCTTTATTTAAAGATGATCGCTATGTTGCTAAGATCGAGCCGCAGGATGCATTGATTTTCTCCTTTCTGAAGGGTAAGTTCAGAGAAGGTCAACTTAACATTGATCTATCGGAGGATCCTAAAGACAAGAAAGAAGTCGTCATGTTCAGTTCATTGATCAGCTCACGAAAAGTCAAGGTCGTGCACGGAGACCAGGGCATTGACAAAGTGATGTTTTACGTCAAGGTTTCCGGGTCCGTACTGGAATACATCGGCGATGCCAGGTTAAGCAATGACCGCGAACGGCATGAGCTGGAGCAGCGAATCAGCCAATATATCACGAAAAAAGGAAATGCCATGATCTCGATCATGAAACAGCATCAGATAGACAGCCTCGGAATCGGCAGGTACGTCCGTAACCGGATTGGCTATGAGCAATGGAAAAAGATGGACTGGCGGCAAGAATTGCAAAAGCTGCAGGTCGAATGCGTGATTGACGTTCATATCAAAGATTACGGGAAATTTAGATAAAACTTGGAAAGACCCCAATCGGGGTCTTTTTGTTGCCTAAAGTAATCGATTCCTTATGAGGTTTCGTTAAAACTCGTGATCTATATGTTATGTATTATAACATTAATATTGACTATTTCTTTTTCTAATGCTACATTTATCCAAAATAAACACCTTTGCGCAGCAAGTCAATCGATGTCAAACCTTATTTATGTTATGAATATTAACACATCTGAATGCAAAAGGAGTGGCTAAGATGCATTTAACTTACCAGGAGAGAGACAAATTAATGCTTTTTCTGGCAATGGAATTAGCGCAAAAACGACTAGCCCGCGGGTTGAAATTAAACTACCCGGAGGCGGCCGCACTCATTTCAGGTTTTGTTGTCGAAGGTGCTCGTGATGGTAAGTCCGTAGCCGAATTAATGGAGGAAGCCCGCCATGTGCTGTCAGCGGATCAAGTGATGGACGGCGTCGCCCATCTCCTCAGGGAAGTTCAAGTCGAAGCTACCTTCGTGGATGGCACCAAGCTGGTCAGCGTTCATGACCCGATTCAAGGCGCTCCGGCCCCTTCAGGCATTGTTGCAGGTGAATACGACCTGCGAGACGAGCCGATTCAGCTGGTGCCGGACCGGCCCCGCATTACGCGTGAGGTTACAAATAGCGGCGACCGTCCGATTCAAGTAGGATCGCACTTCCATTTTTACGAATGCAATCCCGCCTTGTTATTCGACCGGAACGGAACGCAAGGATACAGGCTCGATATCGCCTCCGGTTTGTCGACAAGATTCGAGCCCGGGGAAATCACGAAGGTGACGCTTGTTCAAATTGGCGGGAGCCAGGAAATTCATGGTTTTGCAGGTCTGACGAACGGAAAAACCAATGGGATGGTGAGCTTATGACAACAATCGACCGCGCGACCTATGCCAGCATGTATGGACCTACGACAGGGGATCGGGTAAGGCTTGCCGACACCTCCCTCTGGCTTGAGATAGAGAAGGATTATACCGTTTATGGGGATGAATGCGTCTTCGGCGGCGGTAAAGTGATACGTGACGGCATGGGACAGCATCCGCTCGCGACCCGCGCGGAAGGGGCACTGGATCTGGTCATTACGAATGCCATCATTGTGGATACCTGGGGAATCGTGAAAGCGGACATCGGGATTAAGGACGGGTACATCAGCGGCATCGGAAAAGCAGGTAATCCGCTTATGATGGATGGTGTCACCGACGGCATGATCATCGGCGTCGGCACGGAAGTCATCTCCGGAGAGAACTTGATCGTAACGGCCGGCGGCGTGGATTCGCATGTGCATTTCATCAGTCCGCAGCAAGTCGAAATCGCGCTCCAGAGCGGAATCACTACATTCGTTGGCGGAGGCACCGGTCCCGCAACGGGCACATTGGCAACCAATTGTACGTCGGGGGTATGGAACTTGCAGCGAATGCTGCAAGCGACCGATGCACTGCCGATCAATATGGTTTTTCTGGGACGAGGAAACAGCAGTCGTCCGGAAGCGCTGGCCGAACAAGTCCATGCCGGGGCGGCTGGACTCAAAATCCACGAAGACTGGGGCAGCACGCCCTACGTCATCGACAAGTGCCTGAGCGTTGCCGAAGAACTGGATGTGCAGGTCAACATCCATACCGACACGTTGAACGAAGCCGGTTATGTTGAAGACAGCCTGCGCTCCTTTAACGACCGGGCGATTCATACCTACCATACCGAAGGTGCGGGAGGCGGTCATGCACCGGATCTGCTGCGGGTTGCCTCCATGCCGAATGTCCTCCCCTCCTCGACCAGTCCGACCATGCCATATACAGTGAATACGGTTGACGAGCATCTGGATATGCTGATGATCTGCCATCATCTGGATCCGCGTATTCCCGAGGATGTTGCCTTCGCCGCGTCACGGATTCGTGCGGAAACGATCGGGGCTGAAGATATTTTGCATGACATCGGGGCGATCAGCATGACCAGTTCCGATTCGCAGGCAATGGGACGGGTTGGTGAGGTCGCTATCCGTACATGGCAAACGGCCGACAAAATGAAACAGCAGCGCGGTCCGCTCGGGCCGGATTCCAAATCGGACAATTTCCGCATCAAGCGATATATCGCCAAATATACCATTAACCCGGCCATGACGCATGGGATATCCGATTATGTCGGTTCCGTCGAGGTAGGAAAAATGGCCGATCTCGTACTTTGGAAACCCGCCTTCTTCGGAGCTAAACCGGAGATCGTGCTGAAGAGCGGCATGATTGTCCATGCCGTCATGGGAGATCCCAACGCTTCCATCGCTACACCGCAGCCGTATATGTATCGGCCGATGTTCGGCAGCTATGGCGGCGCTCAGGCAGCGCTAAGCGCCACCTTCGTTTCCCAAGCCTCCCTGCAATTAGGGACGCTGAATCCATTAGGATTGCGTAAGCAGCTCCTGCCTGTAAGGAACTGCCGAACCGTGAGAAAGGCGGATCTTGTCCACAATGGGGAGACGCCGGAAATCATGGTCGATCCGGCGAACTACGCCGTAACCGTTAACGGCGAGAAGCTGACAAGCGCCCCATCGTCTCAGCTGCCGTTATCCCAACGCTATTTCCTTGTATAATGGCCAAAGATCCATGCAAGCGTAATTAAGTATACCTGCGATAATCCACATATAAACGAACAACCATGAGCAGCTCGGCTTGCCGCTCATGGTTGTTCGTTTTATTCATAGCTTCTCAGCAGCGCATGCGAGCATGCCGTCTGAAGATCCCTCCAGCAGCGATTGATTTCGGAATCTTCCATGGCAGCAGATAAACCGAACAGCGGAAACAGCTGTTGGCCGAAGAATAACGCTGCTTGGGCTGTTTCGATGCTTTGGGCCGTTACATGTGCCTCCGTGGCATCCGATAAGGCACCGTTAGCCATCAACTCTGCCCATGACGCTTCTACCCACTTATAAAAATCAGCGATCGATAGATGCAGTGCCGCTTTATTCTCATTCAGCTTGCCGATCACATGGGAGGAACTCCCCCGCTTGACCGCAAGCGATTCCGCCGTTTCAAGGAAATGCTCCGCGATCCCGACTGCAACACCGGCAAAGGATACTTGAGCAAACGGAAGGAATGGATAGCGATATATCGGCTCGTCCCCATACCCTTTCGTTTCCGTAAGCGAGAATGTCATCTCATCCGGAACGAATGCCTCTACAGCGGATATGGTGTGGCTCCCTGTTGCGCGAAGGCCAAAGGCATTCCAATCCTGCTGGATTTCGATCTGGTCAGGATTCATGATAAAGGACCGGATCTCGGGTTCGCCCTGATCTTCAGTCGGCTCGCCAGGGGCATCTTGTAGCGTGGAATCCTTTTCAACAACTGCGTTGGCCGTAAAGGTCGTGGCATAAGTAGACCCGCTGCAATACTTCCAGCTGCCAGTCACGATATAACCGCCGTCCACCTGTCTGGCGGTACCTGTCGGCATGCCGCTGCCCGCAATCACCGCTTCACGGCGCGCAAACACCCGGCGGCTGATATCCGAGCTCATCAGCGCGGCAAAGAATCCTCCGCCTGCTCCTATCGTAACCAGCCATCCCAGGTTGCCGTCGATGCGGGCACTTTCTTGGAAGATGCGCGTTGCATCCGGCAGAGGGGTCATCCTTCCTTCCAGCTCGTCGGGAACAAACAGGTGAAACAAACGATGATCATATATGGTTTTCAGCACGTCGGGAGTTACTTGTCTATGCTTGTCCATCCCAAGCGCTTGTTCTCTTATGGTTTGAATCTCTTGCTGCGTAAATACCATGTCTCCACCGCTTTCCATGATCATTTCTCTTTCAGAATGATCGTCTGCTCTTTATGAAATCATAATCTATGAATTTATTAATCTATTCTTTAGGAGCCGTTTCCTCGATCTGGATTAACGCCTTTTCAAGGGAGCGCATCAAAGACACTCGTTGTATCCTATGATCCTCATAAGTGCTCAACAGTTGATCGATTTCAGTTTGCATGCTGCCCTTTACGGCATCCGAGCCGGACAATTCAGATAATCCTAGGCTTTCTGCATCTAACTGCCGCAATTCCTCCATGAAGCCTGTCTCCGTAAGATTCATTTCCATCATCTCACTTAACAGCGACTTCAGCTTCGCAGCCTTAGCCAGGCGTTGTTCATGACTCCACTGCTCCTTTGGACTCGATGCATCCACAAGCGAGACGCTGTAGTGCCGCATGGCATCCAGCTCGCCGGAGTAAGCTAAAGCACCTGTCTGAATCAGATGACGTATGCGGTACTCGATGAAAAAGTCGGAAACGGTTAATTCCCCCTGTCCGATGACCTCGCCAATGACCCGAGCGGATTTCTTGAAGAATCCATGCCTGGCTTCAAGGCGGTATACGGTTTTCAGAATTTCTTCATCGTAGTAAGACTCTGGAACGGTGCACAGCATATCACCTTGAAGCACCCGAAGGAACCCGCCTTCGCTCAAAAGGCGCTCCCAGTCTGCTCGATAGTCAGCCTGCTCTTGCAGCGACAATGGGGCCGGCTCGGCTGCGTCCAGAACATGCTGAAGCTGATTCGCGTTCATTTCAAATGTTCCTTTGAACCATTGATTTGGATTTTGCTGATGAAGCACGCTTGTCGCATTCACCAATCTTACCTCAGAATGATCCGGCATTAAGGTCAATAATCTTCGCAGGCCCAGCTGTTCCGCCGCGGAATCGCCGGCCCAGATCAGGCATGGCATTTCTTTCATCTGCTGAGGCCAAGTCAGCCACGCGAACGCTGCCTGCAGCATCGTTAATTTCCTGTCTTCCGCATGCGCGGTGCTATAACGTTCCTCAAACCACTGCTTTCGGGCGGAGAACGAACGGGCGAAAGCATGATCGTTCGGAAGCGGTCCGGCCATGAGATTATCGCCTAATGTCACTACGATTTCACCGGGTTTCGACAGCAGCATGATCCTGAGCGATCCGGCCGTCGACTCATCAAAGGCAATATGGATTCGCGATACGTTCCCTCGATGAATCGGTGATTCCCGCAGGTAGGCTTCATTCCCCATCGCCCATTCTTTATCGAACGCCTCAAGGAAGAGCTCCAGACTTTGATGCTTACCATCTGCAAGCAGCTTGGCCGATTCGGTATTCATCCGGTCCTTCAGCTTCAAGAGCTTTTCAGAGAAATGGTTAATGGCCGTGCTCTTTCCCTTTCGATATTCCTTCAGGGTCATATGCTCGCGGAGTGGAACAGACGGATCGTACATACTCTGTCCTTTCCATCCGGAATATGCGAAAGTACGAGCGATTCCGATAACCCCCATCGCATCAAGCCGATCCGCATCTTGGACAATTTGGCCTTCCAACGTTTGCATAGCACTCCCTGTTCCGCCTGAGAATGACATCGTACCGATGATCCCCAGCACACGCTCCTGATCAGATGCTTCTACGCCGGCTTGCTCCAACCAATGGCGAACCCGCTCGTATCCTGCTTCTTTTGATTCGTTCAATTTCTCGTCGGCTACGTCGTGGAGGACTGCCGATAACTCACATATGTATACGTTGGCGCCTTCAAGATGAGCCAGTATCCGGGCGATGCGGGTGACACGCTGAACGTGCCACCAGTCGTGGCCGCTTGCATCCCCTTCGTGTACGGCGCGAGCAAAGTCTTGGGCTTGCCGAATGATATGACTCTGAGTCGATTTCATTTGATTCTATCTCTCCTATCCCGGGTTCCGGTCTATAAGCTCTATTATTCCCGATTTAACTAAACGCCGCAACATGGAGTAAGTTATCGGCATTTGTATCCCCCATGCCAATGGGGGCATATGATAAACAGAACTGTGTTGATGACCCATTACAACCGTATAGAGTCACCTTCGGTTAGGATACAGAAAGGAACATGATAGCCATGCTGGTGTTTATTCTACCTGGATTATATCCTCATTTAAGCGAGAACACCGTATCCTCGGTTTTGCGTGTTTTTTCAAATGCCCGTCCTATCGTGATTCAAAACGAACGGGAGTCCGCAGCAATAATGAACGAATCGCTGTCCGATAACCTGAATACGCCATGGTTCATGACGCTCTGTGCCGGAGATACTGTACAGCCTATGGCGAAGAACGAAATCGAACGATGGCTGCAAACTTGCGCTGACGGCTCCGCTGGCTTTATACTGACTTCCGCAACCAAAACAGACCAGCCAATAGCATTACACAAAAGACCTGATCCAAACTTCCATACTCCCCGCGGCCCCCTGTTATGGCGTACGAGCATCGTGATGAATGGACAGACACCGGGTTTTTCGAGCAATGATCAGCTGCCGTTCCAGAAATACGTGTTGATCGATAAGCAGATCCAGCTAACCAGCCACCATGAATGGAAGGAAGTAGATTCGGACGGGATCTTATACTATCATCGCGCTGCCCCTCCCTGGATGAAGGAAGCAGAGGAATGGAACGCAATCTCTCCGCTTCTTCATGCTCCATCCCGCGTTCAGGCTATCAATGAAAAACAAATCCCTCCTATAGTTACCATTGCGCTGTGCACATTTAACGATGGTGAATACTTGCCGTGGGCTATTCGCTCCGTATTGTCACAGACGATCACAGATTGGGAGCTGATCATAGTTGATGATCATTCAAGTGATGATACTCCAAGCATCCTGGCGGGATTACCGATAGATAAGCGTATAAATAAAGTGAGACTACATCAAAATCTGGGTAAGGCTCATGCCCTGAACTTAGCGCTTCAATTGGCAAGGGGGGCCTGGTTTCTTGAGCTGGATGCCGATGATTGGCTGTCGCCAGATATTCTGGAAGTTCTTCTACATGAAGCAAACAGGGAACCGAATGTTGGTGTATTGTATGCGAATCATTTTGAATGGGTCGAGCGTTTGAATAAACAGCTCATTTACCAGGGGGTCCGAACTGGACCTTCCCGTTTGTCCGCGGAGCGACTCCTCGTAGAAGCTATGGCAGTAGCCCCAAGAATGTTCAATATCTCTGTAATCAAGCAGCTAGGAGGATGGAACACCTCAGTCCCGTTCGAAGGGCGTCTATACGAAGATATCGAGATGTTATCCAAGGTTTCAAGCTTCCATCCGGTTTACATTCCTCAACCGCTGTATCATAGAAGAATTAGGAGCTCAAGCATGACGCATCGGCATCTTAATCACTATGAGAAATGGAAGAACTCGATGAGCGATGTTTTGAAATAGTTATTGCAAAGTTCCCAATCTCAAATAAAAACTAAGGAAGTATGCGAACTAATGAAATATTATCATTGATGATGGTGACCTGCCTTGATGCTGGCAAATAGTTTGAGCTTACAACCTGAACTGTGATCAACCCGCCTGCTGCCGATAATAACTGTCCTTGAAGGAACTGATTGGCCTGGATAACCTCCACTGTCCTGCCAAGGAAAGTTGCCAGTATTTCCGAAAAATCCATCCACTCTTCCCTCCCTGTCCATCATTATTCAATAGATAAAACACTGCTCAACGGTATTATGGCAATACTTCCGTTAGGCTCCGAGATTTGAATATAATTGTCTCCAATAGACACCAATGAACCGAAAATCGAACCAGCCGGAGTTTCGATGGTTATTCGAGTATTCAGACGCGATCTTAAATAAGCAATGACATTATTCCAATCCGCATACCCATAATCCTCCACTTGTTTCTGAAGAGCGTTTACCCGTATGGTAAGTCGTCTGAGCTGTAATTTGATTTGAGATATGCTATGAATCAATCTTCGACGCAACCGGTTTAGCTTGCTCAGAACCGTTATCGGCTTTTTAGCACGCTTATGTTTTCTCTTGCCAACAATGAATTTGCAATCTTTTTGATGGCTTCGGTTCCAATATCTCCTCACACTAGCTGCCTCCCTCCATATAGTCACTGGTACAATATGTATAAATCCATCCAATGGAAACCTGAATAGCCAAAGATAAGAAAAGGGCCTACAACTATAGATCCGTATAAATTGTTGCAAGATATTTCAATGCGGGAATCACACATACCCATTTTGATAAAACCAATGCCGGATGGTGTTCTACCCATACAGATACATGGGGTGATACATACTTTGTTAAAGAGACAATCACACACGAGAGAGGAGGCTACTCTTGAATAAAATCACAAACAACCGGCGCAGATCTTCCACGAATCGCACGAGTCCCCGTCAGATTAAGCTTCGTAAATCAAACTATAAATTGTACAAAAAGAAACGGTCAGTTCAGCCGGTACCTCCGATTTTCCTATCACATACAACTCATCAACAATCCGTCACCCCTTTTGAATACGAGGCTGCCCCTGTCCCTGCTGGGCCCCGGGTAACGGAGATTTTTGCACCCGGGATAGCGCCGTTATACGACATTATTCGTTTTCCCGTCATTGATTGGCAATTCAGATGGCAGCGGCCGCAGCAATTATCCGAACAGTTCGCTCAACAGGGACATCGTGTTTTCTATGTAACCACGGAGATCATCGGTTTGCGCAAGGAAGAGGCTTCCAAAGAAGAGGTAGGACGTTTTGTCTCGATTAAGAACATCGATCGAAACGTATGGCTCGTTACTTTGTGCGCGCATAAACCTCTAAATCTATATAAAGATGAGATGAGCAGCTGGGATATCCAGTACCTAAAATGGTCTATAGAGCATGTACGAGACAAATTCGGGATATCCCAAGTGGTATCGATTGTCGATTTACCGTTCTGGACTCCTCTTGTCACGGCCATGGAGCAACATCATATCGTGTATGATTGCATGGATCATCATGCGGGTTTCTCGACCAATGATCCTGCCATGCTCCATCAGGAGGAACGCCTGCTTCGGGTGGCCGGGCTTGTCGTAACGTCCTCACAGCATTTGTACGATTGGGCTATTGAACATAATCCATCCACGGTCCTTATCCGCAATGCCGCTGATATCTCTCATTTTTTAAAACCGCCTGAACAATCGTTGACGGAGCTGAAGTCCTTAAAGCAGCCGATTATCGGTTATTACGGGGCGATATCCGACTGGTTCGATATACGCCTGATCGAAACAGTGGCCAGAAACAGACCCGAATGGACATTCGTTCTGATTGGACACACCTTTGGTTGTGATACCACTGACGTCGAGAAGCTGGACAACGTCGTACTTTTGGGCGAGAAGCCCTATCATGAGCTGCCAATCTATTTACATCGATTCCAAGTTGCATTAATTCCTTTCATGAAGAATATGCTCACCAAGGCTACAAATCCTGTCAAACTGTACGAATATCTTGCGGCTGGAAAACCAGTCGTATCTACCGACCTGCCAGAGGTTGAAGCCGTTGCTTCCGATATGGTCTCCATTGCAGATACGCCGGATAAATTCGAACGGGCAATTCATGAAGCACTTCAGGAATCCGGTACCGAGCAGATCAAACGAAGGCAAGAATTCGCCCGTCATAATAACTGGGTTCAAAGATACCAGGTTCTAAACGACTACATTACACAACATCTGTTTCCTAAGGTTAGCGTCATTATTGTCGTTCACAATAAATGGTCTTACACCGAGCAATGTCTCCGCAGTTTGCTGCAAAAGGGACATTATCCAAACCTGGAAGTTGTTGTCGTCGATAATGCCTCGACGGATCAAACTTCTTTTCACCTTAAAGCTCTTAACAACCCGCTGGTTAAAGTTATTTCGTCTCCGGAAAATCTTGGTTTTTCCGCAGGGAACACACTCGGATGCCTGGAATCAACAGGTGAGTATATGATTTTGCTTAACAACGATACGCTAGTACCTGATGGCAGCTGGATTACCCGATTGCTCCGGCCATTTCACGAAGACCCGCAAATCGGAATGACGGGCCCGATGTCCAATTATGTGGGTAATGATCAAGCGTTGGATCATTTCATCGGCGACGCGGTATACGGTGCCGATGTTCGTTGGTTGCATGATTTCTATGAGCTGTACCATGAGAAAATCAGATATACCGATTTGCTTGGATTCTTCTGTGTTGCCATGAAGCGTAGTGTATGGGATAAGGTTGGTTCCCTTGATCCGGCCTATGGAATTGGCATGTTCGAGGATGATGATTACTGTGAACGGGTGCGCAATGCAGGTTACCGTCTGGCTATCGTCGAAGATGCTTTTGTATATCATTACGGCAGTGCCACCATTAAAGAGCTGAGGCCCCAAGCATACGATTCGTTGTGGGAAAAGAACAAGGCATACTACGAGCAGAAATGGAACAAAACCTGGAGATTGCCGAAAGGTCCTCACAGCCTGTTTCATTTGGCGGATCATCCGCAGGAAATCGCCAATCGGATTCATGTGACAGGGAAGAAGTTCGCTTTGGTTCTGGGTGATAAAGTATGGGATGCCCACTCCAAACGCTGGCAGAAAATCGTCATGGGATTGACGGAGGATGAGGACTTGTATGTCATCGTATATGCGCATGAATACCACGGCAAACCGATAATCGGAACTCGCAAGGTGGGTCCAAGACTGTATTTCACTAACCGGATCGATTTATTCTCTCAAGTCACATTTGATCATGTAATATACTGCGGTTCAACCGATGTTTACCCCTACCTGCGTTCCGACCATTTTGTAGCGGATTCGCTTTGTTATCATGATCATCGGCTCAAAGCTCTTCAATCCAACTTGCCCGATATCAAGGTGTTTGGGGATGCTCTTGTGACTCATACCGTACGTAATGTCATGTCTCTTACAAGGGATATATCGACCGTATAGTATAAAACGGAACTCCCTAAATAACTGGAGAATAAAAACCCATCCATGCTTCTGAAGTTCGTTCAGAAGCATGGTCATGGCGTTTAATTTGAATGAGGCTCTTTTGCCATTTTCTTTAAGTAACGCCGAATGACTTCTGGATGACGACCTTGAAAGGGAGTTGTGGTTATCTCGTATTCCGAATGCTTAAAACTCCAATCTGGCACGCCTTCGTTTTCAAGTAAATTAACGTCTTTTCTCCGGTTGTCATTAAATTTGATCTTACGTCCCAAAGCATAATGATAATGGTATATATTCACATCGCTTCGCCCTCTTGGAATACTCCATATGCTCTGCCCTTCTGCCGCCTCAAGCGTGCAATGATGCTTCTCATCACGATAACGAATCCCTTTATTCGCCCTCCACATTCTCGTTATATCATTGGACCATCGCTCATCCCCTGGGCTATTCACTCGAATGGTCCACGGATCTCCCCAAAAGTTGACGAACGGGAACTGGTATATATCCACGTCAGCGTTGGCCATAAGCTCCGGCAGCGCTTCTTGAAAACGATCATCCATCAATTCATCGATATCCAGATTCATAATCCAGTCTCCCTGAGCTTGATCGATCAGGAAATTACGTACTTGGGATTCATTCCAATCATCGGTGTAAGGCATTCCATTCTGCTGCAAACGAAACAACCGGATTGGATAACGATCCTGCAGGCGCTCAATATGCTTCAAAGTGCCATCCGTGCTTCCTCCATCGACCATAATGATTTCATGAGCAAAACGGCTCACGCTTTCGATATATAAAGGGACGAACGTTTCTTCATTCAAAACCGGTACAATGACCGACAGCTTCATGGAAAATCCTCTCCTTCCTGTTCTGGCCCTACGCTTAACCTCTGCCGATCAGTTTGCGCATAGACTGAACATCCCCCCTTGCCTCCTTGTATTGTTTGTACAAGGCATAGTTGGTTTCATAATGGGGATTGCCTTCTGGTCCAACAAACGGGTGCCAAAAGTGCACCATTTCACCTTCCAATCGAACGTGGGTACCGATAAGGGTGTCCATTGCGTATGCGAAGGCCTCATCCTCCCCGCCCCAGCCGATAAACCGTTCATCATATCCCCCCACCGCATCAAACGCATTTCGTTTTAATGCATTCAACCCTCCCAGGTAATAAGCGCTGTTCTCATCTCTATTTCCCAGTATCGTTGGGATCGGCCAATCCGCTGTTTGAGACAGGATCATTTGCGAGATGTCCTCCGGCAGCCGTAATATACGACTGAACGGGATAACCCATTGACGATCATTCACGTAAGATATCGTTTCCAGCACGAGGTTGGGATCATATACGATATCACAGTCGGCAATCATGAATACATCTCTGGTGGCTTGGCGGGCTGCGCGGTTAATGGCTTTCGACCTGCTGAATGGATTACCGGAGACCTCACCGATGCATACTTCTATGCCCGGCATCGTCCGTGAGTAGAAATCCAGCGCCCACCTGAGCGCAGCATCCCTCGGCCCGCCTTGATCCGACTGGTAGGGAATCAGAACGGAAACTTGGTCAAACATCTTTTTCTTCCTCCTCACCTGCAGAGCTTGACTAAATTTGAAACAAAACGCGGAGCCATCGGCTCATCGCATGGTCGATCCTCCAACCTGACTCTATATGACTCCTGCACCTTAACCCGATTTCTCGAAGTTCATCCGTCCGACTTCTCCAATGGTTAATCTTGTGTATAAAATCTTCGGGAGAGTCACTATCCAATATCAGTCCATGGGCAGCCGGGTGAGCTGCATCTTTTGCATTACCGACATTCGTGGAAAGAACGGGAACCCCGCAAGCATACGCTTCCAGCACAGTAGCCCCGCTTCCTTCATTGGCTCCCGTGTTCAACAACAAGTTCAACTTATGATAAAAACCCGGCATGCTTTCGTAAGTGTGAGCACCGGAAGTTTCGATAAAAGCGATTCCTTCGTCACTCTTGAAATGCTCTTTAATCCGCATATACAAAGTATTGTAGTTTTTAGAGGTTTTCGAGGGATCTCCGGCCCATCCGATCACGAATGGAGCATTGTCTATTCGAGCCATAGGCAATGGCTGAAACAATTTGTCATCCACGAAATGACCGATATACTCCACAGATGTGTTCGGCGCTACAGCCTGCAAGATGGAGGCCAGTCTCCGATTTATAGCGCCCAGCTTTCCGATTCTAGGAAGGACCAGCCTGAGAAAGTCAGGATCGGGAACGAGTTCATCCTTCCATTCCCTATAGGTTTCGTAGTGTTTACTGAAGTAATAATAGGAGACGGCTGCCGCTGAATCGATGCGGATATTCTTGAAAACGCAATAAGCCGCAATGCCAAGACACATGGCGGATATGTGATCATATTGGTGATTCAACTCTCCACTGCTTTTGTGTTCAAGATAGAGATCCAATTCGCTCATAGACATGAGGTCCAACGATGGATGATATTGCTGAATAACCTTGGCATTCTTACCCAGGATCCACCAGGGCACGTCATAGATCAGCAAGTGCCTTCCCATAATGTCGACCTCCTTATCCGCTCGTAATAGAGTATATTCGACTCCTCCTCGACAAGTTTGCAGGACCATGCAAAATGATGAATACGTCCATCATTAACAATAAAAAGCTGCCCATGGCGTAGAATGAAACCTACACTAAAGGCAGCCGTATAATTCCAATGAATTTGACTGATAACTAAACTTTTTTATCGATAATATGTTCATTGGCACGGATCTCTTGAATTTCTTTTCTCAATGCTCTCATCTCTTGAAGCATGGCATCCATTCTAATGATGATTTTGGATGAATTGATGGCGTAACGAATAACAATGATGGAAACTACGATACTTATCACAATCATGAAAATCTCTACAAAATCCATTTAATCAAGAAACTCCGTATTATGATGGCTGAATGAATTCCTTAAGCAAGCCCTGCATCATGGCAAAAATCAGTTCGGAATCCTGCAGCTTATTCTCCTTTATCCCGTGCCAGCAGTCCGTGACGCTCATACGTACCACGTCAATGCGCTCGTATCCCTCGAGCTGCTGGCCGGATTGGCTTATTACCTCATCGGTATAATAGACATGAGCGATCTCGTTGCACCTCCAGGACGCCGGGTACAGCTTGCCTAGGTAGTGAAGCTCACCGCAGATGAAGCCTGTTTCCTCCAGCATTTCACGTCGAGCCGCCGATTCCAGGTCCTCTTCCTCGCCTACGCCGCCGCCAGGCAGCTGAATAACGTAATCATCCACGGCCGCTCGGTATTGACGGATCAGCAGCAGCTGATCGCCATCCTTTGCCAGAACAACAACGGACACATAATTTTCCTTGGTATAATACACTTTGCCTGACGTTTCCTCGTAAATCGATATTCCGTTATGGCGGATCAATAACTCGCTATTTACCATACGGGCAGGTGCTCCTTTTCAAGACGGTTGGTCATTTCCTCCCGTCGAATTCTTCTTTCAGGATGGAGAATAAATAGGAATCATGATAACGGCCCTTAAACCATAAGTGCTGCCGTAGATGCCCCTCCTGCTTCATCCCGATGTGACGCATGACGCTAGCAGACCCGACGTTTCCCGGCCGACAGGTGGCATAGATCCGGTTGACTCCCAGTTCCTCGAAGCCGAAGCGGCACATGACCCTAGCGGCCTCGGTAGCATAACCCTGCCGCCAATAAGCGGGATTCAGACAGTATCCAAGCTCTGCATTCGTATCGGATCGATGAAGCCCCACGCCTCCGATCAATTGGCCGCCATCCTTTAATACGATCGCCAGCTCGTAGCTGTCACGGGGGCTCTGCTCTATCATTCGGCGGATTTCCCCTACATACTTCCATGTATCTTCTTCCGTATTGGGTCCCCACATCGTATACTCGGTCACTCTTGGATCTGAAGCATAGGCATGAATACTCGCAAAATCCTCATCCCGGAAATCGCGGATCGTCAGTCTAGGGGACTCTAACTGCATAGGTACCTCACTCCTTCATGAAGCCTCCGGCACAGGCGGAGGTGATTTTTTCCAATTATACCACGCTGTATGTCGCAGATAAAAAAAGAAGCCGGGCAGCCTATCCCCCAAGCTTCTTTCAATATCTCACATTAAGAAATTCCTTCCACTTTCTTCTCCCTGTCATGCGTTTTGAACTTATGAATATAACGGGAAAGCACGCCATGTCGCGGAGAGGACAGAAAGCTGATGATAAATACGATTCCGGTTGCGAATGCCATGGATCCCGAAATGGAGGTGTCCAGCCATACCGCGATATAATAGCCCATAAATGCCGATATGACGCCAAAGGCCCCGCTTAGCGCCAGCATGATGGAGAGTTTATCGGTCCATAGATAAGCAGCCGCGGCAGGCGTTATTAACATAGCCACCACCATGATCGCCCCCACGGCATCAAAGGAGGCCACCGTTGTGATGGAGACGAGCGACATGAACACATAATGCATAAGCACGACGGGAATGCCGATGCTGGCCGCAAGTGCCGGATCAAAGGAGGTGATCTTCCATTCTTTATAGAATGCCAGGATCACGATAAGCACGACCAAGAGAACGGCTGCCAGCATAAAGGTCGCTTTCGGTACCTCGCCTAGAAGCGGAACGTGCATCACATCCCATGGCACAAACGTGATTTCGCCCATGAGCGCATGCTTTGTATCCAGATGGGCGTTGCCAACCTGGGTCGCAATCAGGATGACGCCGATGGCAAACAAGGTTGTGAAAACAACGCCGATGGATGCGTCCTGCTGTACGCCCCGGGAATGAAACCATTGAACCAGTACCGCCGTCAGCAGGCCGGCTATGATCGCACCGACCAGCATATGCGGACCGCTGAGTTCTCGGGTGACGATAAACGCCGTGACGATGCCGAGCAGCACGGTGTGGCTGATGGCATCGGCCATCATCGCCATTCGGCGCAGAATCAGGAACACGCCGACGATGCCGCAGGACAATCCGACGAGCGAGGCTGTGAGTAAGATCCATGCGGTATAAGTCATTGATTGCTCCCCCTCTCGGAAATCCGGGGACCAAGAACGGTTTGACTGCCCGCGTCCCTATGCTCTTTTTTCTGGGAGCGGAGCTGCAGAGCCTGAATCAGAAGACCCTTCTCTGCGCCGAAGACCAGAGAGATCGTGAACAACACGGAGGAAGCTACAACGATGAAGGGCCCTGTAGGCCATCCTTTTCCCAGAGTGCTCACGAGTGTACCGACGAACCCGGCGCCGCCTCCAAATACAGCCGACAGAATGACCATCATTTTGAAGGATTGTGTCCAGTATCTTGCACTGACGGACGGAATGATCAGCATGGCCGCCATCAATATGACGCCGACGGCCTGAATGCCGATGACGATGACGAGAACGAGCACTCCCATATAGAGGGTATTCATCAGTCTGCCGTTCAGCCCTAACCCCCGGGCAAAATCGGGATCAAACAGAAATAACTTCCATTCTTTAAAACCAATCGAGACAACGAGAATGACCAGAACAGCCAGGATTAGCATCGTAACCACATCCTTGCGAACCATGGATGCCGCCTGCCCGAAAATAAAGTTATCCAGTCCGCTTTGATTCCCGCCGCCCGTACGGTTCACGATCGTCAGCAGCATAATGCCCAAACCGAAAAACACGGATAGTATCATGCCCATCGCCGTATCCTCTTTAATGCGGCTGGAAGTCCGAATCCACTGGATCATCCAGGCCCCGATTAAAGCACTGGCGGCTGCCCCGAGAATCATGACCAGCAGGTTCTTGCTTCCCGTCAAAGCGAATGCGATCACGACACCCGGCAGCGCCGCGTGAGACAATGCATCGCTCATCAGGCTTTGCCGCTTCCAATAGGCAAGACAGCCGATCATGCCGGCTGCCATGCCCAGGATTAACGTGCTTAACAGTACCCACTGTGTGTTCGGCGACAATAATGAATTGAGCATGCTTTACGCCTCCTTCATCCAGCGAAGCGAACCGCCGTATGCGCGGTAAACTTGATCCTTCGTGAAGACGTCTTCCGTCTTCCCGTGCGCAATGACCGTACGGTTCAACAGCAGCACATGGTCGAAATAATCTTCAACCGTCTGCAGATCATGATGGACCACCATCACGGTTTTGCCCGCCTTTTTCAGATCCTTCAGGGTTGTCATAATCGCCCGCTCGGTTGCGGCATCGACTCCAGCTAACGGCTCATCCATGAAATAGAGATCGGCATCCTGAACGAGCGCCCTTGCGAGAAATACGCGCTGCTGCTGTCCGCCGGAGAGCTGACTGATCTGCCGGTCGGCAAAGTCTGCCATGCCCATCTGATCAAGCGATGCCATCGCCTTATCCTTATGGCTCTTGTTTGGCCGTTTCAGCCACCCTACCCGTCCGTACAAACCCATCATGACGACATCCAATGCATCGGTCGGGAAATCCCAGTCCACGGACCCCCGCTGCGGCACATAGCCGACGCGGGTTTTCGTTTGGCTTAAGCTGGACCCGAAGAAGGAAACATTCCCCGACAGCTTCGGATGAAGCTCCAGCATGACCTTCAGCAAGGTGGATTTGCCGGCACCGTTCGGCCCGACAATGCTGGTTAGCGAGCCCTGCTCCACGCTGAAGGACACGTTGTGAAGCACTTTATTTTTTCGATACGATGCATGGAGATCTTGAACTTCAAGTACAGACATCTTATTCACCACTTCCTGTTAACGCATGATAGATTGTTTCGACATTATGACGGTACATTCCGATATAAGTGCCTTCCGTCGTTCCCGTCTCGCCCATGGCATCGGAGAAGAGCTCGCCTCCAAGCTTAATATTTAGTCCTTTCTTGGCAGCTCCTTCAATGACGGCATTGATCGATGCCGGGTTGACGCTGGACTCGACGAATACGGCAGGCACCTTGTGTTCCAGCAGTAGGTCGATCGTGCCGTTAATATCCGAGAGGCCGATTTCATCCTCAGTGCTCAGGCCTTGAAGGCCGACGACTTCCAGACCATGCATACGGCCGAAATACCCAAAGGCATCATGAGCGGTAACCATGACCCGCTGCTCTTCCGGTATTTGCCCCAGCTTATCTTTTGCCTCCGCTTTCAGCTCATCCAATTGCGCAAAATACTTCTGCTTGTTCTCTTCAAAATAGTCGGCATCGGCGGGAGACAGCGACTTCAGCTCTTCCACTGCAGAGTCCAAGGAGGTCTTCCATAGATCGATATCAAACCATACGTGGGGATCGGTCGCCTGCGTGTCATCCTGAAGCAACCGATCCTTCGGGATGGCGTCCGCTATCGCCAGCACGGGTTTGTTTTTTCCGATCTGTTCGAAGATTTCCGTCATATTGCCTTCCAGATGAAGTCCGCTATAGAAAATAACATCCCCGCTATCCAACTTCTTGATATCGCCTTGTGTGGCATTATATAAATGCGGATCGACGCCAGGTCCCATCAAGCTCAGCACCTCCACCCGATCTCCTCCGATGACGGAGATGGGTTCCGCAATCTGTCCAATAGTGGTTACCACGCGTATTTTCTTGTCGGCCTGCTCGGTTGCCGCTCCGCTCTGCTTCGCTTCTCCCGATGCGCATGCGGATAATACCAGCAACAAACCCAGAATGGCTGCCCCCATAAATATCCTGCCTCTACTAGTCCTCTTGTTCTTCATCTTCTTCTCCTCCACTCCAAATAAATAATGAGTCGACCATTCTAATGTAAATGAAAACCTCGTCCTGCCGTCGTACAATTGTTTTGCATTAATGCAACTTTAATTCCTATGTACAAAAAATAATCCATCTTTAGGTTTTTGTCAATGTTATTTTATAAATTCGTACACGCGGTATCTCATTTCATTTCTTCAAAAGCTTGATTTAATCCATAATATCCGAGCAATCAGGATCTATTTTTCGCATAGGCAAAATATTTAGCTGTATTTAAATATTTTAATAGGTCAGGATTTCATTCATGTTCAATGCACAAAAAAAGACGACTTCTCGTCAAGAGAAATCGTCTTTTTTTCATATGGTTTGATCAATCACAACCCTTGGGTTATCCAAAAAACCGAATGTGCGCAAACTTGGTTTTTAAACGGTCGAATTTCTTCCTGCTATTGCTGCGGTTATCGGGCAATAGCTTCACATCGGCCAAAGCACCGATGGTTTCTACCACCTCGTCGATTGACAGATGATCGGTATCGATATGACGCTGGAACACTTCATTCGAGAATCCGCTCATGCACCGATCGATTTGCTGCGCTGCCCACGAATTCGCACCTTCCCCTCGGCTCCGCAATCGTCTTAGCAGGACTTCCTTGGAAGCACACAAGGTGAAATGCCGGACAACAACGCCATCCCGTCTCAGGTTCCCAACGATTTCATCGAAATATGACGCGTTTGATATGGTCATCGGAGCAATGATCAATTGATCGGATTCCTGGTCCATATACTTGAACATGGAGTAGTTAAACTCCCTCCACATCGGATAATGCTGAAAATCATCGCGTGTGGCATCCTTCGGAAGATTATCGCGAATGAAATAACCTGCATTCTCCGGATCGTACACGCACGAGTTCGGTATTCTTCGCTGCAGCTCATGCGCAGCCTGGGTTTTGCCCGAGCCGAATGCACCGTTCACCCAAATAATCATAGATGAAAGTACCCCTTCCTTAACAGGGTTTTGCTTGTATCACATGTCGTCTCTTATGTAAAATTATGCTTTTCTCAGAAAGTCCGGCAATCGAGTCAACGTTTTTCCGTGATCGCGGACAAATCCATATTGTTCGTATAGACCATGGGCATCCCGCGTCGACAAGATGCCGAATAAATTTCGGTAGTCATCGCTGGTGGTAATCGTTTCGATTAATTTCTTTCCTATGCCATGCCCACGATAAGACTCATCCACAAACACATCGCATAACCAATACACGGTTGCGTCGTCGGTCACGACCCTGGCAAATCCGATCTGCCGGTTGTCGATATAGGCGCCAAAACATGTTGAGCCCTCTAGCGATTTCTTAATTTTTTCATCGGAGCGTTTGTTAGCCCAATAGCTTTGACGCAAAAAATGTACAATGGCATCCATATCCAGGAGGGAAGGGTCGCTGCTTATCAAAATCCGCTTCAGATCGATGTCCATCATCACACCGTCAGTTCCTTTTACCGGAGCCAAATGCAATCACGTAATTGTCCGGATCCTTGATCGCAAAATCCTTCCACACGCCCCAGTCTGCTTCCATGAGCACAGGCTCTTGTACCACTTCTGCCCCGCGAGAGGTTAGTTCTTCATACAACTCGTCTAATTCGCGGTGCGTATCCACATAGGCGTATGTATCCCAAGGTGTCTGTTGATCCTGGCCTGGCGGATTCGGGTTAACGTCCGTCATCGTTGCCGCCTGAATCAGTTTGAAACCTAGCGCAAAATCATCCCTGACCGCCCAAACATCGTTCACTTCACAACCGAGCACCTCTTCATAAAACTGCTTGGATCGGGAAAGATCGGATACCAATCGAACTTGAACTGAGAATTGAATCCTGCTCATAAGATCATCTCCGGCTACTTTTCCTTCCATAATACAATCGTCCGACTCGCTTAACAAGAACTTTTCGTAAGTGCTGAATGCTAAGAATAAAATTCGATGGCAGGGTTGCCTGCATACGTGGTTTCCGAATATTCGCCCGCCTTATATTCCGAGATGATCGTTGTCCAGAAGTTTTGCGCCGGCAGATTTTTTTCCAACCAAGCGATGCTCCACTTCCCCCTGAACCATTCGAATACTTGGAATGCCGCCTGTTTGCCGATACCCTGCTTGCGGTATTTCTTAAGAATAAAAAATTCTGCCATGGAGTAACCGGGATCTGAAAGATCTGATGCTTCTAATTCCCTCACCAACACAAATCCGGCAAGCTTCCCGGATACTTTGACAAAGTAAGGGTGGCGTCCCTCTTCGGTCCAGTAATGGTCTACATACTTATAATCGTAAAGACCGTACTCGTTAACGTCATTATCGCTGTCATCCTCATACGGACTCATATCGTATTGATATAACTCCATGAGGCTGCGCAATACGCTCTTCTGTTCATATGAAATCCTTGCAAGTTTCACATTCTCACCTCTCATGCCATCTCAGCATTTTTATAATTTTAACGAAACACCCTATTCCACATTCTATGTAACCATCCTGCCAGTTATATGTGAAGACGGCAATGGTCATACCATCTTCTGGTCATAGACTAGCAATTTCCCTCTATTGCTGAGCCATTCAATAGCTTGTAAAATATAACAGTTAATATATCACACATAGTTAAGGAGAGAAACCCATGACGACAGTCCAACAGCAAGCGGCCAAGCGAGCCATGATCGAATGGCTGGCAAATGAACGAGAGCTTGGACATAAGCCCAGAAAAATCGAATTAGCCGGAGAATTCAATCTCCATGGCATGCATTACTACATATTTAAATATAAGAAATCCATGCTTGGTAAATGGCTGGTTGGCGTGTGCGGCGGTTATGAACATGCCTCGGACACCGAGCATTGCGGTCATGTATTCAGTGAGATGCGGCCTTATCATCCTGCCACCGCGGAGGAGGAAGCGATATCCATGGTCAATATGATCCGGGAGTATTGGATGCAACAGGCGGCGCAGTATGAATCGGCGGAGAATCCAGAGGATGACGCGGCAGACAACCAAACGTCATCCGGCATATTCAACGGCTTCGTTCTGTTGAACTCGCCAGAATGCGATTTGGAGCAGATCCAAGCCAATCTTCTGCGCGATTGGAGCATCTCCTGCTCCCCGGAAGACGGCAGCGCCGAAGAGGAGAAGGAAGGCATGCTGGTCTTTGAGGCGGAGGGCTGCATGATTGCAGTCAGCTTCATCAATGCCCCGGTGCCGGATGGCGAGGCCGAGCATTACGCTCAAGGGAACTACCTGTGGCCCGAGGCCGCCGAGGTCACCCAAACCCATGTTGCCCAGCTTATTCTGGCCGTGCTGAAGCGCTCCGCGTCTCCGCTGGATAGCGGAAAAGTGTACGCCAAACTGGCGGCCAGCTGCCTGAAGCTGCCGAATGCCGTCGGGCTCTACTCGTCCGGCACCGTATTTCAGCCTGAGTTCTATATCGATATGGCCGAAACGATGAAGACCGAAGATCTGTTTCCCCTGTTAAATCTCTTATATTTTGGTTTAGTTGGCACCGAAACCGGAATCAACGGATATACCTATGGGCTCAGAGCCTTCGGCAAGGATGAGATCGAGGTGCTGGACAGCCAGGCGACCCCTGCCGAGCTCCGTGAATTCCTGGTGGACATTGCTTTATACATCGTGGAGCAGGACGTCACGCTAAGGGACGGGGAAACCATCGGCTTCTCCGCGGAACAGAAGCTTCCGATTACCCGCTCCGAGGGCGTGTATCTTCCTGATGACACTCTTAAAATCGAGTACTGAGATTATCGAATCAACTCTCCGACAAAGCACGCCTAGCCATCGATATGGACTTGGCGTGCTTTTTATATTTTCCCACGACTACGACTTTGTTGACGGCTTCCACTCCATTGACGGAATTTGCAACTGGCATACGCTGGACGGCCGCTATCATTTTGCCAAATTGCTCGATTTTGCTATAATAAAAATTGCATTAAATCTATATTTAATGCAATTTCTGTTCTAAACGATTGGACGGGTGTGAAGCGATGAACTATACCGAAGTTTTTGAGCACTATGAGCGGGAAATGAAGCTGTTTCTCTCCTATATGAAGGATCGCGAATACGCCAAGGATACACAACAGGCCTATCTTCATGATATCAAGCACTTTCTGAACAGCCTTGAAGGGAAACCCATTACGGATATCACAGACATTGATGTGATGTATTATCTGACGCAGGTGCGGGAAAGCGGTGCCGGCGCACGATATCGAAATCGCTGCCAGTCCGCCATCCGTCTCTTCTATAAAGTCATGATCCGTTTCAAATTGGCGAGCACCAATCCTGCCATGGATATCGAAAAAGCCAAGGTGGAGAAAAACCGTCAGCCTACCTATCTTCAAAAGCCGATTCTGGATGCTTGCCTGAGCGGGATTGAAGGAAGATATAAAATTCGAGACGTGACCATCATTGCGCTTATGGCTTATGCGGGTCTTCGGGTTAGCGAGATCGTGAAGCTGAATGTATCGGACTTTGATCTGGAGAACTCCAGCATCGGAGTGCTGGGTAAAGGAAATAAATGGAGATACATCCCCCTCCCCGCCGAATTGAACAAGCTGCTGCAAATGTACCTGGAAGAACGGATGGCACCCAGAAGCTCAAAGGATAACGCCTTCTTCGTATCGCAGTTTCGGCGCAGAATCAGTAAACGCATGGTGCAGACGATAGCCGAGAAGACGTTTGAGGCGATGACCGAGCAGTTTCCGCAGTTATCCGGGCAATCTCTATCCGCTCATAAGTTAAGACACTCCTTTGCCACCGAGCTGCTGCGCAACGGAGCTGATCTGCGTGCTGTGCAGGAGCTCCTCGGACACGAGGATATATCCACCACGCAGATTTATACCCATGTGCTGGATGAGACTAAAGAGCGCGCCATGAACAAAATCCGACCGGCGATCCCCCTTCTCTTCACACCCAAGCCGTGACAAAGGACACGGTTTGCAAGCACTCAACCTGTAACATAGTCACCGCTCATGTTCCTTCTGCAAGTGAAAACGGCAGCAACCATGCTGCCAAAGGAAGTTCGGATTCCCAAGTCCCGTATGCACGCGAAAAAGCCCCCATTCACTAGGGGGCTTTCCTGCAAATATGATGATCCTGTTACGCCTGAATGAACAGGCTGAACTCCTGGCCATTTTTGACCGGTTCCTGTGCCATGGTGTAGCCGTGCTTGACGACTTCCTCCGGCACGTTCCGAAACGCGGACGGACAGTCTGAAATGACCTGAAGCATTTGTCCTTTTTTCATATCACGCAGCGTTTCGAGTGTATAGATGACCGGGTAAGGACAAGATTCCCCCCGGAGATCCAGAGTAAAATCAACGGACATGGGTTGCATCCCCTTTCTTGAATCCTACGCCGAAGCGGTAGTTTTTTTGCCAGTACGCGGCGACAGCGAATCCGACCCCGAGTACGATGAGCGTAACCGTTAAAGCAGCCGCCGGACCCATGGCGGTGATCAGGTTGACAGGCGAGCCGCTCTTCACAAGCAGATCGTATACCCCCATGTGATCCCAAGCGTATGCTAATGCGGTAGCTCCTACAATGTTACCGATAAACACAGGCAAGAAGACAACCTGTCCTTCCATCAAACGGTACATCATGCCGGTTTCGCAGCCGCCGGCCATGACGATGCCCAGACCGAACAGCAGTCCGCCAATCAAGGTGCTGGGAGCGGCAATTTTCGTAATCGGCTCTAATCCGTACACAAGAATAATGACCAGCGTGGCGACGGAACTGACTGCCATGCCCAAAGTGATCGCTTTGGTCATCGTGGCCCGGCCGCTGATCCACAGATCACGAAAAGCGGAAGTGAAACAGATCTGCCCTCGTTCAATCAAGATGCCGAACGCTGCGCCGAATAGGGCGGCGGTCCCCAGCATGGTGCGGCCCGTTGCATAGAAGCAGACAATCAGCGCGAGGTAAGTCAGACCGAGTACCGCCCCAAAGAGCGGTTGCCGGTTTTTACCCTGTTTAACGCTCGGCAGGCTGCCGCCTTTTTTCAGCACGGGCTTGCCTTTCCACCACCTTGTGTTGACCAGCTTGGCACCCAGGAAAGTGCCTGCCCCCGTAGCCACGATGAAGATCCAGGCATGAAGCGAGAACTGAGGCACACCGGTAAAAAAGGCAGCGAGGTTGCAGCCCAGGGCCAGTCGGGCTCCGAAACCCGCGATGATGCCTCCGGCAAACCCCTGTACATACCGCCGCTTCTGTCTCGGCATGCGGATCTTGAAATTGCCGCTTAGCAGAATCGTAATCAGGGCTCCGATGAACATGCCCCAGACGATCCATCCGTCGGTCCGCGTCCAGGTCGTGCCGTTCATATGGACAAGGTCGAAGTACGCCCAGCCGGAAACATCCACCCCCACGAATTCCAGAAGATGCCCGCCCAGACGGGTGAACTCACCGGTTACGGCCCAAACCGTATGGGTGATACCGAAATAGACGGCGCTGAGAATACCGGCCATAGCCATAACCAGATAGGGGCTCCAGTAGTTCCCGAACCATGTTGAATATAATTTTTTCACCTTGCTCAATAACTCCTCTACCAGAAAATTCACGATCCTGATCGATCATAAAACCCACAAATTTCATTTTACTATAAAATCCTCGCTGCGGGAGGGAAAGATTCAACAAAAAAAGCCGCGAAATTCGCGGCTTCATTTGCTTGCAAATGGCGAGTTTAACAAGCTCGTACAGGTTCACAGCGGCGGGTGTTCCACTCCCATTTGAATCCACCCTTCCTTTGAAGGACCATATACCGCCGGGATCTTCAATCCCGCTTGTCGCATCAGAACGGTAACCTGTCCCCGATGGTGGACAATATGCTTGATCAATCCCATGAAGATGGTAGCATTGGATTCCTGACGACCGAAAGCATTCTGAACCTGCGTTAACGTCTCATCCGTCCATTGTTCTTCAACTGCTTTTGCTGCGTCGGAACTTAGAAGCCTAAACGTCTCCGCGATTTCCTTCGCCGCGGGTACTTCTGCTGAATTTGGTATCTGCTCGATGACAAGGCCAAATTCAGACAAATATTCAGGAATATTCGTTACGAAGTGCCATGCAATCCTTCCGAGCGTCCTCCCTTCAGGATATACTTGCTGCTGTAAGGATTCATCCGTCAAACTGTTTAAAATCCTTTGCGTTAGAGCGGCTTCGTCCTTCCATTCCGTGATGAAATCGGCAACGGTTCTATACATGATAACCCCATCCCTCCTTGAGAAACTCGTTCTCTGCTTGGTAAAATCGGTTACACGTTCCTTCCCCCCGAGAGAGGAAATCGGATGACGTGCTCAGATCAATCATAATCGCTAATAGTGACAAGTATTGTCATCAATAGATGAATTTATTTCGCGATCTTTGGAAGCGAGACATTGGCTTCGACGACCACTTTCCAATTGCGATTGCAAGAAGCCGTTATGAACCCACGTCCTGAAATATACTCCTCTACTAACTCTGCGGTATCGATGAGAATCTCGCGAATCACTTTCTTGCCCCGGAACATGAAGTAGTCTCCACCTCCGCTTGCCCGGTAGCTGTTCATGACCACATCCAGCTCCTTCTCGTCCGGGAGGTCTACTCCGTTGTATTTCAGATTGATCACCCTGGATCCCAAGAGGCTCCGCAATGTTTAGCGTGTATTCAACGCCTTCCCACATTGATTTTGCTTGGCATGGATCTTCAAACCCCCTCCATGATTAAAAAAACCTCGTATCCGTGAAGGATACGAGGTTTTTAAGTTATTCCTTGTTGACCAGCAGATAGAGTATCTTCTACTTTTCCACGTATTCCATAGTAAATTCATATCCAGCGCTTCTATAATAGAGACTGCCGAGTCATCATTTTATCAACCAATGTTAATTCCTCCAGCTTACATCGCCTTTGAAACTTAAAGTAACGCAGCGATCGTTTATGAAAAAATAATCAAAAACCCGAACCTTTTTTCGATAGAGAGACAATATAGGGTGTAAGCTGCTTACCCAGGAGGGCCCTCTGAATGCAAAGTGAATATATGTTCCAATTACTCAAACAAATGAAAGACGGTGATCAACAGGCATTTCATGCGATGTATGATGCCACCTATCAGGACGTCTACCGGACCGTTTCCTTTCTGGTGGATCATCCGCAGGACCGGGAAGATGTCATGAATGAGATTTATATGCAAATGTGGACGTCGCTGGCCAATTACGATACGAACCGACCTTTCCATTTCTGGCTGCATGGCCTCGTCATCCGTCAAGTGCAAAGATTTCGAGTCAAGCGCTGGCGGAGATTCCGAATTTTCGAGCGCATTCGTGCCTTCGCCCGGGAAGAGTCGCATTGGGATCAACCTTCGGTGTTAATGGACGGGACGAACCAAATGATATCGCAGGCCATCCACAAACTGACGGATAAACAGCGAACGGTCATTATCCTCCGCTTTTTTCACGACTATACGCTGGAGGAGATTGCGACCCTACTCGATATTCCGCTGGGTACCGTCAAGTCCAGATGTCATGCGGGCATCCAGGCACTTCGAAAAAACATATGGAATCTCCCCCCGGAAAGGATGGAAAAGATCAATGACTATTGAACGCAAAATCCGAGAGCATCTGCGCAAAGAAGCAGAAACGTTGGATTGCCCTCAAGCCATTACCAACCGAATCGAGCAATCCTATACACAATATTTGCAAAGACAAAGGAGCGGAAAAACCATGAAAAAACGTTTTATAGCTGGAATAGTAGCAACGGCGATTTTGATTCCAACCGCAGCATTTGCTGCACCTACCCTGATTGAAATGCTGACCAGAACGCCGATGACCGCTGAACAAGTCAAGACGGATGAGATTGGCAAAGCTACCCTTGAGAAGTTGTACCGCGCATTTCCCGAAACCAAAAAGTTTGAGATCATCGATGCAAGCACCGTTCAAGGTGTCCAAACCAGCATCATCCTTCAGGAAAAAGGAGGAACCGGCAAAAAGATAGCCCTTCATACCAACAGTGTGACGGGTGAGATCGAACACGTGATTCAAGAGAATTGGGAGCCTAAGGAGAAGCCGCTGACGGCTTTAACCGAACAGGAAATCAAGTCGAAGGCCGATCATCTGATCCATGCATTATACGGCAGCATCGAAGCGTATGAGTTTGCTATGGAGCCAATGGAGAACCCGGATCAGAAAACGTTGATGCTGAATTACACCCAAAAGGGATCAACAGCCCCCTTCTACCAGGTACTGGTTCAGGACCATTCCATCAGTCTTTCGCTGATTGGAGGTGAAACGTCGTCCTCAGACGATAAAGTAGAAGGTTTCTTCACTACGGATGGCAAGCCTGATTATTTTGCAGATGCCTTTTTGAATGACGACAAACTTTTTTCCTTACTCAACATGGGCCCGATTGAACTAAAGCAAGAAATAGCTAAAGGTAAATCCGTAGTGGAGGTTGCAGCATCCAAAAATGTCTCGAAGCAGCAGGTTGTGGATGTCATTGCACAATCACAGGTTGACTTGCAAATCCAAAGTGAAGCGAATGGCGAACTTCCTGCCAACAACCTTTCAAATGATCAAATGTTAAAAGCTATTGAACCGAAAGTATTGCAAGTTATCGAATACAAAACGGTAACGCCTTCAAAGAGATAACTCATTGATCCAACAAAAAGCCGGATTCCTTCATAGAAGGAAAGCCCGGCTTTTTCATTGAATCCATTCTATGCACATTTTCGTTAAAGGGCTTGCCCCTCCTTTACTTCTTCGATAAATTCGCTAAAGGTTTCTGCAATGTCTTTGTACTCGGTATGATGCAAATAATGCTCTCCTTCAAGGGGTATTACTTTTCCGTAGTCAGAATCCTTTACCTGCTCTTCATGCAATGGAATCCAGGTTGGAAAGTCTGGATTATCCGCTTGTACAAAGAGAAGAAGCGGAAGATCTTTAGGGAAGGTTAAATCCTGAGCCCCTTTAAAATTAGAAGGAATATGCTCCATCTCGTTAAAAATCGTGGCGGTTAACGCGTTTTTATTCGTAATCAATCTCATTTGTTCTTTGGTATGGTCATCAAATGCTAGAGCAGCATAAGGATCGGGACCGAGCTTCATCATCAATCGCATAAGACCTGATTTTTTAAGAAACGCGAACTTTTTCATTGGGAATTTAACGTCCATGCCTGGTTGTGTCGGAACACTGCTATCAATGCCGACAAATGCGTTTACCTCGTTTGGATATTTGCTCACATAATCAATTCCGTAAATGCCTGCAATGGAATGGCCCATGAGTGTATAACGGTTAATATTAAGCTGCTGTAGAGCTTCATGGACTTCACTTACGATGTTCTCCGTGGTTCGTTCTTTATCGGTTCCATCACTTAAGCCATAACCAAAAGGTTCAACGGCAACAACTCTATAAAATGGAGATAATTCATCGATCAGCAGCTTAAAATCAAGAGCGGGTGCTGCTGTTCCGGCACCTGGAAGGAGTACAATCGTTTCTTCGTCTTCTCCTTGAATATATACATTCATGTTTTTGCCATCGACAGATACCTGTTGGCCATAGGGCTCGATTCGCTTCGCTTCGGAATGGCTGCTGATCACATTGCTGATATACACAATGCCCAGAAAAAGAAAGATGGCAATACCGATTGCTCCAATGATTTTTAGCAATATACTTCGTGCTTTCTCGGATTTCTTCCCCTTCCTCGTATTCACTTTCTCAGTTTGTGTCACGCTCATCTTCTCCTGTCCTGATCGGTTGGTTAGGCTTCCTCCATGTGCCGCTAATGAAATCTTAACCAATGAAGATGTACTCCCCGTAACGACAATATGAACGGAGTATGAACTGGCAAAAAAAACTACGGTCTCACATGCAAGGAAGTTTGCGCATGAGCCGTAGCTATGAGAATAATGGAGTTTTAGGCTATGAATCTAATGAGTCCGCCAGCAATATAATGGCATGGATGACGGCGAATAAATAATCTGCTATGGATTATGGAGCGTTGCTGCATCACGTATTAAATATTCCGCAATCTCGGTGGAGATATGTTTCCCTTTTTGTGCATGGACTTCTGAAATGAAACTGCTTAGGTTTTGTTTTTGCAATTTTTTCAGCAGACTGTTAGCAAACCCTTTGTTGTTGATTGTTCCCTCGTCTGCAAAACGTTGAACCAGTTCCTCAAGAGAGGCATAACTTGTTTTCACTTGAAAGTCTACGGATTGTGTAGATGTATTCCCTGCTATGTCCACAGCCTTTATCGTAAATGTATGTGTACCCAACTCAAATTTGTATAAAGGAATACCCATTAGATCCGTTATGACCTTCCCATCCAACATGACTTCGGTTTTTGCCTGGTCGACACCAGACAGCGTATCTGCCATTTCAAATTCGGGTTGAAACACACCCGTGTTGAATTCGGAGGATGCGACTTGGCTTATCATAATCTCCGGAGCTGTCCAATCCACCGTAATATGGCTGGAGGCTTGAAAATCACCGTCGTCCGTCGTAGCCGTGATGACAGCCCTTCCTTCACCTTCTGCTGTCACGATGCCATGATCGTCTACCGTTGCCACCTGGTCTTGATTCGTGCTCCATGTCACATTCTTATTGGTTGCATGATCAGGCAAAACCGTTGCTCGGAGCCCTACGCTTCGGCCGGAAGAGGAATTAAACACGAGCTCCGGTTTGTCAAGCGTAATTCCGGTAACGGGGACGTTATCAGAGGTATGCTCAACGATGAGTTCATTTAATGCAATGTTTCCCCATATCCGATTCCCGTCATTCACCTTTAATCGAAGTTTATTGGCGTTTACCGTTGGAAAAGAAACGCCCTGGCGCTCTTTGGTGCTGTCATTAAACTCCCATTCGATCGATGCGTCAGATAAAGCCGTTACCCAGCGGCTACCGTCGAAATACTCCACGTCAAAATTAGTGATGCCTTGCCCGATTCCAAAAAACGTAACTAACGTAACCTTGTTGACCGGTACGCTATGATTGCCGTAGTCAAGGGTAATATAACCCGGGAAGGCAATATCACCGGTACTTCCCCATGCAGAGTTCAAATTGTTGTCGATGATGCTGGTAATGGTGCCTGCCCCCGTAGCAAAGGTTGTGGTGACCATATCTTTGGACAGTTCGGGATTGTTATACAATTCAAGCTCGTTCAGTGCGATTCGCCCCGATTGGTTAGCACCGTCATGGACCTTCAATCTGATTTTAGAGAATCGAGTAAGTGGAAATTCCACGGATTTGATCTCGTTTGCCCCCGTGTTCAGATCCCAAGTCAGATTAATATTTGTGCGCAGGGGTATCCATCCCGAACCATTGCTGTATTCAAGATCAAAGTTCGTGATTCCCCATTCTTGCCCGTATCTAGTATTTAACTTCAATTGGTTGGCGATCAGCGTTTGCTCGCCGAAATCGAGCGTGATATCGTTCGGAAATGAAGGCGTAATGCCGGTTTCCCATGCCGTGTCGTATTCATTATCGATGATATGTTCGATCGGACCTGAAGAGGACGATTCAAATGTCGTACTAGCAGCTGCCTGCGTAGCCAGATTGTCAACAGGTGTGCTGGCTGGCCGTTTCGGAACGATGACGATCGGATCAGGCATGTTCCCGGCTGGTGGCACACTGCCCTCGTATTCGTGGGCACCGATATCGGGAGCGCCATTATATATCGGGTTGCCGAAATAATCCCGCCCTCCGTTATCGCTTACACGAATGCCTGCTCCAATGAGTGGCGAATTCGCTTGCAATTGGTACCCATGTACTGTATCCATGCCATTCCCGCCGCTACCGGGATCAACGAATCTCGGATCGTCCGTTATCTTATGGGCATCGGCCTGTACGAGTGTGTTCCCTCCGTAATATGCGTTGTAGTCAAACGTCTGTCCCGTCAAATCCCATCCCTTATCGCCGACGCTGTAGTACACATTATTATAGTTATGAATGTTGCGCGGAGCACCCGAAGCCTTGGTGAAGTAATCGCTCATGACCGGGTTGCCGGATGATTTTCCTACGTATATCGTATTATTGTAGTTATAGACGTTATCAATGGAACCGCTGTATCGGAATATGCTTTTTCTGTCGTTTTGGCTAATGTTGTATCTAACGATGGTATTGATTGTGTAGTACGTGTCGTTTACGAACAGCATAAAGCCGCCAGCGTTATCATGACTGTAATTGTACTGAACCAACGAATTGATGTTTCCTGCATCCACGTCGAAGCCATGCCCGTCTTCCGCGCCGTTCACGCTGGCAAACGATTCGTTGAATTGAACGAGATTGTTGTCCGCATACGCCCACCAAATGGAAGCGTTGGTTGCCAAATACGTAGCTTGTTGAACGGTGTTGCGCTCGACTACCGCTCCATCGGTGACATTCCACGCGATGCCGCCTGTTGCTGCTCTGATGACCGTATTATTGGATATTTTCACTTGGGTAGACGGCGTCCAGGGCCCGTATGGTTTAGGCACCCAAGGCCATAAATCGCCCATTCCGTAGCGCAAGATACAATTGGAGCCAATGTATATACCATAGGCATCCACGTCCGTCAGTATATTACCGTCAATGAGAACATCGTTAAAAGCGCTGGGTGTCATCGACCCAACCGAATCGAAAATAATCCCCCCGGAGCGTGTGGTATACGATCCATCGACATCATGGATGTTCATGTTTTTGATATAGATGTGATTCAATAAACCAGCTTCCTCATTCAAGATATAAACACCGCGCCTTTGGCCCCGCGGATTCTCCCAATCTCGATCAAAAGGCAGCGGCGAGCTGTTTGTTACCTCCAGGTTGTTGATTTCCCAGTACTCCTGGTTTTTCAAAAATACGGCTTCCAGTTCGGACGTAATTCCTGCGATTAATGGTTTGCTTCCGGAACCGTACATATCGATAATGATCGGATTTCCGCTTGAACCTGAACCTTTAGGCCACAGTCTGCCGTTCCAACTCTCCCCGGCTTTGAACAAGATTTTGTCGCCTGGGGCAAAGGTAGTCGCGTTCACTTTATCCAACGATCTCCATGCAGAGGCTTGACTTGTGCCGTTATTCCCATCATCTCCCCCTGTGCTGTCCACATAATATGTGGTTCCCGCAGCTAAAGCGGTCGACGGTGAAACGGTAACCCAATTGCAAACGAAAGAAAAAATCGAAACCATACAGATAAGCTTTTTGAAAAACGATTGGCTCAATCCTCTTCATTCCTTTCATTGTTATATATGTAATGCCAAATCGGCGATTACATCAGGAAATTTCTGTACAACTCCTCATTCAATACAACCTTCGCATCGGTTAACCGTTCACGTACGTACTCCTCAAATTGGGTATCGATATAGTCCTTTAACACTTGTTCTCTTATACCGTCAAATGCCAGATACTTGGAACCTAACTGATCTTTCTCCATGCACTGCATGAGATAGAAGCGACCGTTCTCTTCAATAATTTCGCTTACCTCCCCTGGAAGAAGGTCAGCCGAAGCTTGCGCTACCGGACTTCTGACATTGTGCCTGTAACTATCCAAGTTATAGACCTCCTCCGTAACACGGTCATCTTGTTTAATGCCCTTTACGGCTTGCTCAAAAGAAATCCCGGATGAGATTTTCTCCCTGGCCTTCTCAATCTTCCGTTTCACCTGCGTTTTGAGAAGTGTATCGACATTCCGATTGGCATCCAGAAAAGATAACGATAATTGGCGTACCTTCACCGTTGCGGGTGCATGGTACAACCTTCTCTTATTCGCCTCGTAAAACGTGATCAGCTGTTGTTCACTCGGCTTCCAGTCATGTTCCATCAGATGGTTCTTGACCGATAAGGCCGTATTCGCCATCATGTATTCATAATAGGCGTCCTCCGTATATTGAGCAGGACCGAAAATTACCTGATGATTCTTGATGGCTTGTTGCCTTCTTTGGTTTTCAAGATTGAAGTTTTGCATAAAACCGGCGTAACTGATATCGGGGAGCACTCCCTGCTCTTTGGCAAGGATCTGTCGAATTTTCTGATCGATGCTATCTTCGAGCGCCTTCTTTTTGATCAACTCAAGCGGAATCTCGTTACCTCCGTATGGCGTAGTCCAAAATGCGGCCGACGGTGCAGCATCATATTTTTCATGGAAATACTTGATGATACCTGCTCGATTGGCATCGATGGCTCTTTGAAATTCGCTTACATGAATCTCTACTCCGTCAACTGTCGCGATATAAGCGTCTTCATGATGTGTTTGTGTAAATGCAGGCTTTGCGATTAAAAGGATCGTCACCACGATCAAGATGAAGAGTCCGGCTATGGACAGCCATTTCAGACTGCAAAATTTATGTACCATCAAACCCATCAGCACCCTCGTCATTAGATTTTTAATGAAGACGATTCTATCAAGGCATCTCCAAATTATGTATAATTCATTATAATTTCCATAAGTAAGCGCTATCAATTTCTCCTTTTTTACATTCCTTTCACTTTCTTTACTTGTTCCACGCATAAAAAAGCGGCAGAGGATTCTTTCCTCTGCCGCCTTCTCTTTCTAATTTAGGTTTTCTTGTTTGCAGCCATGCGGCTCGCAACCGGATCATGACACCATGTCCGGCTTGTTCGATTGCCGTGAAGTTGGAGCCCGTCATCCTTCAATTATCCGACTCTGCTCTCTTTTTTGAATTTCATGATGGACCAGACAACCAATAGCAGCAGAACGGCCAGACATACGCTGATGCTGACCCGGTTCTGACCGTCAATAAGAAACAGGACCGCAATCACTGACAAGCAGAGGGCAGTTACCCCGGTTATGTAGGGGAACCCCCATACCTTAAAGCTGGGCTGCTTCGGATAAGCTTTGCGCAGTTTCAGCTGCGAGAAACAAATGCAGATCCATACCAGCACAACGACAAAGCCAGGGACCGCCATCAAAACCCGAAACAGCTGGTCCTGCGCGATCAGTCCAAGCAAGGAACCCGCTAATAGTATGATTGCACAGAGTTTCAACGTATTAAGCGGTATGCCTTTGTTCGTGGTTTTGGCCAGGCTCTTTGGCGCCTCTCCGGCGGCTGCCATGGAATAAATCATGCGCGTCGCGCCATAGATGCCGGAATTGGCTGCCGACAGCACGGCCGTCACGAGAATAAAATTCATGATGTGGGCCGTTCCCTGAAGCCCGGTAGCCGACAGCACTTGAACAAAAGGACTCGCCTCTCCGCCGAGCTGGTTCCACGGAATCAATCCGCATATAATCAGAATCGGCAGCGTGAAGAACAAAATCACCCGTAAAATAAAATTGCGCACGACTTTCGGCAGGATTTTGTCCGCATCCTCGGTTTCTGTCAATGTGAGGCCGATCAGCTCGGAGCCGCCGTACGAAAAGGTAACGACCAGCAAGGCGGAAAAGATGGCAAACCATCCGTTTGGCAGGAACCCGCCGTGCGCTGTGAAATTGTGAAGGAACGGAGCATCGGAGCTCGGAATCACTCCAAACATCAGTAAGCTCCCGAGTACGATAAAGATCATAATCATGGCGATTTTGATGCCCGCAAGCCAGAATTCCACTTCGCCAAAGCTCCCCACGCTCATCATATTGATGAGAATAATGAGCGCTGCGCTTGCCAGGCTCAGCATCCACAGCGGTACGTCGGGAAACCAGTACTGCAGAAAGCTGCCTGCCGCAATCACTTCGATCACGCAAACCGACAGCCACATAAAACAATACATCCAGCCCATGACAAAGGATACCCGCTCTCCGAACGCTTGCCGAACAAAGTCCTTCATGTTTCGCCCCGGATATACCGTAGCCATCTCCGTCATGGCACCCATGACGACCAACAGCAGCAGTCCCGCAAAGATATAAGAGAAAATCACGCCAGGCCCGGCGAGACCGATCGTCTCGGCGCTTCCCTTAAATATGCCGGTGCCGATGACGCCGCCCATAGCCATAAAGCTGATATGCCTTGGCCTCAATTTCTTCTGTAGTGAATCTCCATCTTGTATTGCCATATGCATATCCTCCTGATGACGATCGTATAAACCCAATGATTAGTATAACCTTTTCGGTAAAGGAAGCAAAAAGAAATTATTAGTTTACATAATATATATTACGGCAACTATTCATTCTCTGAATCCAATTCATGAATTTTGGAGACTAGGTCTTCCGAATTGGTACGGAACGTTTGGTTCGAATCGGTCCAGGCCGATTTCAGAAAATAGGACGCATGAAACCGCCATCCTTGATGATCCGGATTAAAATCCAATTGCATCTCACGCCCCGGCCTTCCCCGGTACACTCTCGAACCGGGTTTGCGCCAGCTGCCGATTTGGGTGATCCTGTCCGGATTCTGGCCCGTGATATATGTAAACCGATTATTGTAGGGGATGTCCTTCAAATAGAATTTGGGACACCCCACGGCAAACACCTGAACTTTCTGCAATCCAAACTTCTCTTTCATATATAATCCTGTCCGGTAGGCAACTACGCCTCCAGCACTGTGCCCGATCAGGATCAGGCGGTCGGAGCCTGCGGCATGGTCGCGGAGGATCTCCGCAGCGTTGATTACTCTAAGGGAGCGCTCACGCGCCAGATCATAGCCGACTTGAGTAAGCTGCCGGGCCAACAGACGGAATAAAGCGGCCCCCTCCCTGCCGTTGGCCATCCCGTAAGGAAAGATCATCACAATTTTGGCATTTGGGTATCTTCGGGCTATCTCGCTGGCTGCGTCTTCAAAGTTATTCCGATAGGTCAGAACACCGGCAAAAAAACATACGACCGTACTGCAATCCAGGGAACAGGTACTATGGGGGGATACAAATGCTTCTGTCATGTTTCTAAAAGCCCCTCCTAGATCGTTTCAAAATTCCTTGTACAATATAATAAACCCTCATGATTACCATGCATCCGTATCTGCATTGTATCATGAGGGTCCTGCTTTCTTTCAATCGGTTCGTCTTATTTTTTGGCAGCCAACCATTGGGACAGTACATTAATTTCGTCTTCCGTCAGCTTGCCTTGGAACGCCGGCATTCCATTGCGCCCATTCGTGATTATGCCCGCAATTTGGCTGGCATCGTATTTGGATCCTACGTTTTGCAGGCTGGGAAAGCTTCCGCCTCCGCCTAAGTCGGTAGCATGGCAAGCCATGCAGTTGGCATTGTACAGCGTCATGGCTTCATCGTTGGTTGCATTCCCGCCGGTTGCTCCTTCCGGAGCTTGTCCCCCGTTTTCTGCAGGAGCCGGAGCAGGCTCGGATGTATTATTGCCGCCGCATGCTACCGCTGCAAAAGCAAAAGTTGTCAATAGCAGTACAAACAGTAACCCTTTTTTGAACATTTCTGAAACTGCCTCCTTTTGTATAATGCAAGCTATACTAACAGCCCGCCTTTTTTGCTGTATTCCAGAATTCCCTCCGCTGTGCGATAAGCAAGAGCCCCGACCGTCCCGGTCGGATTATAGCCGCTATTATGCGGGAACGCGGATGCGCCTACCACAAACAAATTTTCCATATCCCACACTTGCATGTAGTTGTTGACGGCCGAATTGCCAGGGTTCTCTCCCATAATCACCCCGCCGGTGTTATGAGTCGATTGGTATGTCGTAATTTCGTAAGGTCCCAGTTCTTTCAATTTCATAATGTTCTGGCCTCCCATCTCCTGCACGATCTCCGCGCAGCGATCGGAAAGATACCTGGCCAACTGGCGGTCCTGCTCTTCGAAATCAAACGTGATTCGAATCAACGGGTCTCCGAATGCGTCCTTATAGGTTGGATCCAAATCCAGATAGTGATGCCGGAAAGGCATTGATGAGCCCTGAGAGCCTACGGACAGCACGCTGTTTGCATACTTCAAGGAATTCGCCTTGAACTCTTTTCCCCAACGCGGTGATTCCTCAGGAACCGGATTGTTTTGAATGGGTCTTTGTCCGGTTATGGTGTGGGCAATATTCCCCCCATGAATGAACTTCAAGTCCGAGTGATCAAAATTGTCGCCGTTAAAATCGTCCAGACCCATACCTAGGCTTCCCGCACCGGCAAACAAATTGAATTTATCCTCAAAAAATCCGGCGGCATTCCCCTTGATCACCTGATAGGCATAGTTTTTGCCAATCACGCCCGACCCGCTGGACGAGTCGTATGGTTTGCCGATTTTAGAGAGGAGCATCAAACGGGTATTGTTAAATACGTATCCCGTGGATACTACGATATCCGCCGGTTGTTCGATTTCCTCTCCGGTCGTGAGGTCCGTATACATGACGCCCGTTGCCTTACCGCCCTTATGCAGAATTCTTCGAACATAAGAATGGGTTCGGATTTCGAACTTTCCGGTTTTTTTCGCAACAGGAATCACGGTAACGACAGGATCCGCTTTCGCTCCGTATTCGCAGCCAAACCGCTCGCAGTATCCGCAATACTGGCATGCGGCTCGTGATATGCCATCCGGATTCGTGTAGCTTTCTGACAGATTGGCAGAAGGAACCGTATACGGATTGAGTTTCAGGTTTTTCGCAGCATCCGCAAACATCTTCATGGATGGCGTGTGGAGCATGGGCGGTGTAGGGTACGGATTCGAACGTTTCCCCGCCAAGGGATTTTCCTCGCCGGAAATGCCGGTCGTCTTCTCGAACTTATCAAAATACGGCTCGAGCTGATCGTAGGTGATGCCCCAGTCCTGGATCGTCATTTCCGCCGGTATTTTATCTTTCCCATAACGTTCTTCCGTCATGCTCCGGATTTTAAAATCGTAGGGCAGGAAGCGGAACGTTTGCCCGTTCCAGTGCACGCCGGCTCCTCCCAGTCCCTCCCCTAACAGAAACGATCCGTACTGCCTCATCGGAAGTGCACGTATTTTTTCGGTGCTGCGAAAGGTAATCGTTTCTTTGGAAAGGTCCTGCATCAAATCGTACCGAAGCGCGTAACGGAGCTCATCGTGAGCCATGTAGTAGTCTTCCGTTACCCTTTCTTTACCTCTTTCCAAACCGACGACGGATAAACCCTTCTTGGTCAATTCCGAGGCGATAATCCCGCCAGCCCAGCCGACGCCGATAATGACAACATCCGTTTTCGGTAATTTTTTGGCCATTTGTGTACTCCTTTCGCTATGGATGAGCTGTTATAGGTGGTCCTTTAAACTCTTCGGCGGGATGACGGTGAAATTCTTCTCAATAATATTCGTGTAAGCCATTTGGTTACCCGGATATTGGCGCATCGTCCAGCCTTGCATATTTTTATTGCCGCCGTATAGGGGGTCGCTGTAAACCCCTTCCAATGTGCTGCTGCGAAGCAGGTTGAAGAACCCGCTGGCCGAGATCGTTGTCAATTTGACCTCGTCGTTCTGAAAGGCAGTTAACACGGCATCCTGTTCCTCCGGCGCCAGGCTCGGGAAGTCTTTTTGATACTTTTTCTGACTGTAGTTCTGAATCTCGCGGAGACCGATATAGAATATCTCTCGCCGTCTTAATCGGCCTTGATAGCCTTGCGTTTTCTCTCCAACATAGAAAGGGGGCTGCATATAATCTCTTGCATTGAAGCCCCAATCACCGGCCAGCTGGTGGTCGATGAAAAATGCAGCGCCTAACTCTTTGGCTCCAGGACCATTGTCATCCGCAGGAAAAATGCGCTCTACGGCTGCCTCCGTGATCCTGTATTGTTCCTGGTTAAAGAACATTAACGCTTGGTTGTAGTTGTTTTCATTCTGGGCAGGCGCCGGTGCTGCAGGCGGAGTTTTCTGCTTTGGCAGAAGATATCCGAGTACACCGCCCAGCACGACACCTCCCACGGCATAACCGGAGTTTCTTAGGAACTTCCGCCGTGACATCGTCTGCGAGCCGTCAGGCTTCGCTGGTTTGGTTTGTTGTTGGTCTTGTTCGCTCAAACTTTCAGCACCCCTACTCTTCATCATTTTGAATAATGGGTATTGTCCCCATCAAAATTTCATTCATACATTATTCTCCATCCGGGCATGATAAAATTACTACCGATATGGAGGCGAATGCTCATGAGACCATTTTGGAGCAGGTGGAAAGGTCCCCTCCTGGGATCCGTACTGCTTCTTTCATTAACAGCCTGCTTGAATCAAACAGACAATCAACAAAACGCGCAGTCCACCCAGCCAGGTAATGCCGACACCGTTCACCTGCACAGTGCCGATGTGATTCCGAGCTATCATGGGCCGAAAACCGAAACAACCAACGTCCAAGGCAAAACCACAAGCGGTATGGGCATGTCCGTCTACAGCATGATCGGTTCATCCAGCCTGCATGAAGGCGGCGTCTCTTCCCACGTACAGTCAAGACTCGCAGGTCAAGGCATTGACGGAGTGAAGGCTTTTGTCCTGAATGACACGATTGTCCTGGCACGCGCAGAATCAAAGGTTTCTTCCAACCACTATGACAGCATGCAGAAGAAGGTGTTAAGTCAGACGGAAGGAATGTCGGGCAAAGGTGAGCCGAACGAAGATGTAATGGGAGTCAAGGCCGTGGACAACGATAATATGTCGCAAGCCAAAGAGCAAGTGAAGAAGATGTTTAATGAAGAAGTGCAAATTCTAACGGTGACCAATCCGCAAGCCCCTGCGCTGATAGACCGCATTGCCACGAAGCTGCATGATTCGCCGCGCGACGAGTCGATAGCCAGGGATATTTCGGAGCTGCTTCGGATGGCTTCGGATAAAAAATAGCTAAAGGAGTTGAGCATATGCCACTAGGAAACATCGGCGTGACAGGATTGATTCTCATCTTGTTGATCGCCTTGATTATCTTCGGCCCTTCGAAGCTGCCTGAACTAGGACGGGCCTTCGGCCGAACGCTCAGCGAATTCAAGAACTCCACGCGGGAACTGGTTTCAGCGGAAGATATCCAAGACGGAGATAAATTGAAATGACCGAGCAGGGACAGGAGCAGGAGCTGCATCTATTAGAGCACTTAACGGAGCTCCGCAAGCGGATCCTCATCACATTGGGCACCTTCTTGGTGGCCCTTTGTGCCGCTTTTCTATATGTAGAGCCGCTGTATGAAATGCTGACTCGCGACGTTGAAGGGCAGCTCCAAGTGCTGGGACCGACGGATGTGATATGGGTATACTTCATGATCGCCGGCGTGATCG
This sequence comes from Priestia sp. BR_2, assembly GCF_041954005.1. Taxonomy (NCBI): domain Bacteria; kingdom Bacillati; phylum Bacillota; class Bacilli; order Caryophanales; family Bacillaceae; genus Priestia; species Priestia sp. BR_2. Next base: position 113,080 of record NZ_JAVFHM010000247.1, read on the forward strand.
CCCTTGCGGTGACGATGCCGGTAGCCGGCTTTCAAGTATGGCGATTTGTCGTCCCCGGTCTGAGCACCGTGGAACGCCGGGCTTCTTTGGCGTATATCCCCGCAATCGGGGGGCTCTTCCTCGCAGGTCTGGCCTTTGGCTACTTTATCGTATACCCTATGGTCCTGTCCTTCCTGGATTCGCTCTCGAATCATTTCATTACGGCTTATACCGCCGAAAAATACTTCCGCTTCATGATCAATATGACCGTACCGTTCGGCGTTCTGTTCGAAATGCCGGTTGTCATCATGTTCTTAACGTCGATCGGCATTCTGAATCCGCTGCGCTTATCGAAAATGCGGAAAATTGCCTATTTGCTGCTGACGGTTGCAGCCGTCACCATAACGCCGCCGGATTTTGTGTCGGATATTCTCGTCATCGTGCCGCTGTTCCTCTTATATGAGATCAGCATCGGTCTGTCTCGCATGGTGTACCACAAAAGGCTGAACAAGCTGGAGCTCATAAGCGAGTAACACCTTTGTTATTGCAAAACAACAAAAAAGCTTGGAGATCTCCTATTGGGATCCCAAGCTTTTGTCGTTTGAAGCCAACATTGTTATTTCATGAACGTTAGAAAATGGTCGGAACCATTCCCCCATCCATACGAATAGGAGAGCCTCTAAACGCGGAAGCATAAGGACTGCATAAAAATGTTGCCAATCTGCCAATCTCAATAGGCCTAATGAATCGTTGAATTTCAGATTGTGGCAGGTTTGCGGCCATGAATGCCTTCTCTTTTTCCGAAAAGGTCATATCTTCATTCGCGTATATACCCTCGATAATATGCTGCACGTTCTCGGAGAGAGTCGGTCCCGGCATGATCGTATTGATGGTAACTTCGGTTCCTCTCGTTAATTTGGACAAGCTTTTGGCCAAGGATAACAGCATGGATTTTGTCATGCAATACTGCGGCATTTGTCCGGAAGGCATCACGGCTTCTTCGCTCGCCATAAAGATAATGCGGCCAAAATCATTCTTCAGCATGCCAGGCAAATAAAATTTGGTTAATCCGTTTGCAGCAAGCACGTTGGTACGGAAGTACGTCTCCCATACTTCATCGTCAACGTCCTCGTACGACATGATTTCGTATATCCCCATATTGTTAACCAGAATATCAACATGAGGGTATTTTTCGAATAGAGCCTCCCGTTGACCGATATCCACCAAATCGGCGGTTGCCTTTTGCGGAGAGGTATTCGGAAATTTCGATTTTATTTCTTGTACGGTTCGTTCAACCTCTTCATCATTTCGTCCGTTAATGAGAACATGGGCTCCCTCTCTGGCAAGTTCCATGGCAATCGCTTTGCCTATCCCTTTCGTAGAGCCTGTAACCAACGCTGTTTTATTGTTTAATTCCATATCCATAATATAAACATTTCTCCTTTGCAATCTGGATCATGATTATATTACCTTGAATGGATAGACGGGTAACTAGCCTATGGCGCCAAAGTTCTTGCTTCTCGCGCCATTTGCAGCGCGCCAATTCGAAGGGGTATCGCCTTCCCACATGCGGAACGCGCGGTAGAATGAGTTCTGGTCTGCATAACCAATCAAAAACGCCACTTCTTTAATATCGATAGAAGGGTCTGCCAAGTACTCGATCGCCTGCTCATGTCTGGCTTGTGTCAACAGCTGCTTGTAGCTCGTGTTTTCATCTGTCAGCTTGCGCTGCAGGGTACGGTCGCTCATCCCCATTTCTTTCGCGACAACGTGAATGTCGTGGCGCCCTCCCATGAGGCAGCGTTTCAAGATCCATTTGACCATATCGGAAACGGAACGGCTGTTTCGCCGTTCATCAAGCGATCGGTCCAGGGCGGGAGTCAGGATCTCCAGCAGCTCTTCATTGTAAGAAATAAAGGGACGGTCCAGATCTTGTCGAAGCAGCGAGAGCCGATTGCGTGCTGCGCCAAACCGGATTCGGCAGCCAAAATAAGCTTCAAGAGTCTCTACATCGCCCATAGGCTCGGAAAATTCCACGAGTCTTGCCCTCAACGGTTGACCTGTCCCCCGGCGTCCGAGCTCAAGCAGATATGCCAGCGTGATTCCGACCAGCATCGGCGGACCGGTCTGCAGGCTGTTCCCCCACTCCAGATCAATCGTGCAGAGCTCGCCCTCCTCGGTGATACGCAAACCTTCAGGCGGGCAAAGCTGCTTGTACCGGGACATTCGATATAAAGCCTCGCGATAGTCACGAGCGTGGTAAGTCGCTAAGACGGTAGGCGGGTACTTCGCCGTTTCAAAGACGGTTGCAAGCTCGACGATGCCTTTGGCCAGATCACCCACGAGATCGGAATACGCCTGCCAAATCGCGAAGTATTGGGCGGTGGTGACTTCCGCTCCAGTGATGATCGCAAGCGGCAAGCGCGCTTTGCGGGCCACGTCCTCAGCGGCAATCCCCAATTGTCTTAATCCTGTCCAAAATCCCGGAGGGAGTTTAATCCGGGCGGACACATGAGACTTCATATCTATAGAACTACTATTCATCATCGGATACACAAGTCACATTGCTGGACTGTCTTTAACCACTCCCTGGCCAACAACTGGTGTCCCGCTGCCGTAGGATGAACACCGTCCCATAACCAGTATTCCGCCGTAACGTTTTGGGCTGCTTGGTTGAATACTTCCTGCAAAGGAACAAAAAGCGTGTGATATTCCTCTGCCAGCTGCCGAACGATTGAACCGTGGTTTCTTCCCCAATTGCCGTCGGTTATCGAATCACCTTGAAATAATATGGTTTTTCTCTGATTCTCCATAGTCGCTATCTCCAATCTTAAATAATGAGATTGTTTAGCTATTGTACCTAAATTCCCTCTACCTTGACCAGTGTATCGGAGGCTGGTTCCTAGATTTAACAACTGAGGTTGAATTGTTATACATTATTGTTAGTTGTTTGAATAACTCACTAAAGAGAGCCCCAAGAGGTTTCGCTTCTCGACATCTGATTAAAAGAAACTCCAATTATAATAGCAAATAAAGAAGTCGCCGATTCTGGCGACTTCTTACGTAATATGATATAAGGATACAGGAATGGCTATGGCAGCTGCCGATATTCTTCCTCCAGAATCGACATTACAATCATATCATGGAATGTTCCGTCCCAATATAGCGAGTCTCGCAGGGTACCTTCCCGTTTGAAACCAAGCTTCTCGTAGACATGGATGGCCCGGGGATTAAACGCATATACGCCTAACTCGATACGGTGCAAACTTAAACTTTCGAAACCATAACGCAGCATAAGCTTCAAGGCCTCCGTGCCGTATCCTTTATTGCTGTGCCGACCGGAGATCGATATGCGGATATTGCCGCTGCGATTGTTGAGGTCGATTTCGTTCAGGACCACTTCTCCGATTAGTTCGTCCGATTCCTTCTCCGCAATCATCATATCCAGGCGATCCTCATGGGCGTATCCGATGTTATGAATCCAAGCCGCAATCGAATCCTTGGTGAACGTCTGCTGTGTTCCCGTTAATCGGTTAGACTCCGCATCCTGCAATAATTCGAAGTATACATCAAATTCATCTTCCCTTACGGGACGGAGCACAATGCGGTCCCCTTCGATCCGTGTTTCAAGCCTTTTTTTCATTACCCCACGCCTCCAAGTTTTTTTCCACTTATTCGAGAGATCCAAGCTAACTATAAAGTACCATGGATTCGCCGATCTGTGCAGACGATAAAACACTTATAGTTAAACTAACCTGCCTCGCAAATTCACAAAAGCGATGAGATCGGACGAGTTAACGGTTTCCGAGAAGTGAGACGATAGCCGGTTCGATCTCGAGCGGTTCGGTTACAGTTTCATACCGACCGGCAACGTTACCGTTACGATCGATCAGGAATTTAGTGAAATTCCACTTTATTCCGTCACCAGCGTATATGTCCGGATGTTTATCCAGCAGGAAATTCTTCATCCATTGCCCGTTTGGAGTTTGAGTTTCAATGCCTTCGAATGGTGCCCGATGTGTAAGATAAGAGAATATCGGATGGGCTGCCGGACCGCGAACCTCGACTTTTTCAAACAAAGAAAAGGTCAATCCTAAGCGGTCCTCGTAACATTCATGAACTTCAGCATGGCTCCCAGGCTCTTTTTCATTGAATTGGTTGCAAGGAAAACCAAGTATTTCAAATCCCTGTTCTCGGTAACGATTATAAAGCAGCTCAAGATCGGCAAATTGACGGGAGTATGCGCACCTGCTGGCAGTATTAACAATTAGAAGAACCTTGCCCTTAAACCTGGATAATTCTACAGGATGGCCATGGATAGCATTGGCTTGAAATTGATAAATGGACATCGAGTCACGCTCCTCCTTCTTTTTATGTAAAGAATCATAAAATCAAATCAGCTATTGGTCCAATATATAAATGAAATAAAACTTATAGCTAATTCCAATAGATGCTAACAGCCGATGTCCTTACGCCCAAAGAATATTAAACCCAGATTTAGGGAACTTTAGATCGTATGAATCTTGTCAAAGTGAGCTGATCCCGTGGCCTTTTTTAAACGAACAAAGCAACCCCCATCGAATACGGCCCTGCTTCATCATAATGGGCAAACGAAGCAAACCGCCGAAGCCTCTCGTCTATCCGACCGCTTGGATCAGAATTTACATAGAATCCGGGAACAAACCGGCCATAGCCGGGATATCATCATTCGCACCCTAAGTCATATGCTTGGAAGCGATCATACCCTAGCCGTTATTTATATCGATGGATTGGTTGATACGCTCACCATCAATCACTCGATCATGCAATCCTTAGCCTCAAAGGATTACGACGAAGAGCTGCATACCTCTGACCCTGCAGAAATCTTGTCCATTATCAAAAACCGGTTCTTATCCATTGGCAGCATCAGCGATTTGGAGCATATGGAGCCATTGATCTCCGCCATCCTTGAAGGCAATACTGTCATTCTCATCGACGGATCCTCTCATGGCGTTATCGCCAGCTCTATTGGAGGAGAAGAACGCGGAGTAGAAGAGCCTCAATCCCAGACCGTCGTTCGGGGCCCGAAGGAAGGTTTCACCGAAAATATCCGCACGAATACCGCCTTGATCCGTCGGAAGATTAAAAGCCCGAACCTCTGGATCGTGGATCGTAAGATTGGCCGCGTCACCCAAACGGATGTTGCCGTTATGTATTTGAATGGCATCGCCAATGATAAGATCGTACAAGAAATATTGAATCGTTTAGACCGGATCGATACCGACAGCATCCTGGAAAGCGGGTATATCGAAGAGTTTATACAAGATACAACGTTCACCCCCTTTCCTACCATCACCAATACGGAGCGCCCCGATGCTATCGCAGGTGCGATCCTGGAAGGGAAAATCGCCATTTTGGTTGACGGGACACCGTTTGCGCTGATTGCTCCCATCACTATTTTCAAATTGTTTCAATCGAGCGAAGACTACTACCAAAAGTTCGATATCGCCACTTTTTTGCGCCTGTTGCGCATCATTTCCTTTGTGGTGTCGATGCTTCTTCCTTCGCTTTATATTGCCATCTCCACATTCCATCAAGAAATGCTGCCAACGACCCTGCTAATCAGCCTTGCAGCACAGCGGGAAGGCATCCCTTTTCCCGCCGTTGTCGAGGCCTTGGCGATGGAAATTACGTTCGAAGTATTAAGGGAAGCCGGTGTGCGCATGCCCAGGGCGATGGGTTCTGCGATATCCATCGTAGGCGCATTAGTACTGGGTCAAGCCGCTGTACAGGCAGGTTTAGTGTCAGCTGCCATGGTGATCATCGTTGCATTTACCGCCATCGCGAGCTTTGTTGCGCCTTCCGTGAGCATAGCCAACTCCGCCAGACTGCTCCGATTCGGTTTTATGATATTGGCGGCAACTTTAGGGCTCTTTGGGATTATGGCAGGATTACTCGCCATGCTGATCCACCTAGCCGGCTTGCGATCATTCGGTTTGCCGTATCTTACGCCGTTCGCTCCATTTATCCCGTTAGACCAAAAAGACGTGCTGGTGCGAGTTCCATGGTGGGCCATGGTGACAAGACCCACCTTAATCAATCGTAAAAACGCGAAACGGCAAAAAATGAACCAGCGCCCATCGCCTTCCGATGGTAACAAATAGTATACAAACGGTATAAGTCGGAGGTGAAGAACAGATGAACCGGAAGCTTAAACTCCTGATTCTCATGATGACCGCCTCGTTGCTTCTCAACGGTTGCTGGGACAGTAAAGAGTTAAACTCGCTTAGCATTGTCTCGGCGACGTCCATAGACCGCAGCGAAGACGAATGGATCATCTCCTTCCAAGTCGTCATTCCGCAGTCCATCGCCACCCAGACCGGTGGTGGATCCGGGGGAAGTCAATCACCGATCACCATCTTCTCCACCAGGGGCAAGACCATTCGCGAAGCCATGCAGAACGCGAATTTAGAAGCGCCGCGCGCGTTGTTTTTCGCCCATAACTCCATATTGATTATTAATGAACAAGTCGTTCGGAACACAGGCGTACAACAAATCCTTGATTTTTTCCTCCGCCCCATGGAAAGCCGGGAAACCATGTCGGTTCTACTGACCAAGGACAAAGCCTCCAATCTGTTGGAAGTGCTTATTCCGTTGGAGAAAATATCGGGCAATGCGATTCAACGGGTCATTACGCAAGGGCAAGAAAATCTGTCCCAGGTGAAAAATATTAAATTGATCGATTTTGCATCCATGGTCGCCAATCCGTACCAAAGCGCCATGGCACCCGAGTTGAGAGTGTCCGGCAATCAAGAGGAGCAATCCACCTTGGATGCCTTAAAGTCGACCCGCAATCAAGCGGTACTCAAACTTGGGGATTTAGGCGTATTTCGGGGAGACAGACTGGTCGGATGGATGAAGCGAAGAGAAAGCAGAGGCGTCGCTTGGCTTTCGAACAGCGTCAAAAACCTGATCATTGTTACCCCGTGCAGCGATCAAGACGCAACCCGGTTATCGAGTTACCGCGTCACCCATTCCTCGACTCGGGTAGATCCCAGATTGGTCAACGGTTCAGTCAACATGATGGTCCATATTCAAACCAAGGGGGCTCTTGATGAAACCAGCTGTACGATGGATTTGACGAAACCGGAAGTCATTTCGAAACTCGAGGAAGCGATAGCCGAGCAGATCAAGGAAGAAGTCTTGGCTACGTGGAAAAGGATGAAGGATTTGAATGTGGATGTGGTTGGTTTTTTGGATATGATTCACAGAAGATATCCGGCGGCCAGCAAACGCCTTTCAAAGTTGGAGCATCCGCTTCAGGAGCTGGAACTCGACCTGAATCTTGAAGTCAACGTGGAGCACACGAATATGATCAATAAACCCTTCTCGAATCTAATTGAACCCAATAAATAGACCGCAATCGATACCTATAACAAGGAGGTCCCCAATGGAGAAGATCGGTAAATACCAAATCATAGCCATGACCATCTTGTTTATGATCGGCAGCACCCCATTGTATGAGCTGGGGATTGAAGCTAAACAAGATGCTTGGCTGGTCGTGCTGGTTGCCATGCTCGCGGGATTGCTGCTGTTGTGCGTCTACCTCTATATCCAGAACAAAAATTCGGAGCATGCACTTCCCCAAATTCTAAATCGGCATTTGGGGAAATATTTGGGCTCCCTTATTACTGCATCCTATATCGTTTATTTTGCGTATGAATCCATGCGAAATACCCGCGAATTCGCGGACATCATCAATATCTCCTTTCTCCCCAGCACACCGCTGTTCATCCTGATTCTCTTGATGGTCTTGCTGTCCGGTTATGCCGTTTGGAAAGGCATTGAGGTATTCTTTCGCGTCACGGAATTTCTGCTTCCTTTTACGATGATCGGATATATCTTGATCGTTCTTATGTTCATCGGTTCGAATATCATTCACCTTGACCGCCTTATACCCATGCTTGAAAACGGAATCCGGCCGGTGCTGCAAGCAGCTTTGCCGGAGGTGATCAGTTTTCCGTTCGGTCAAATTGTGGTCTTTCTCATGTTTTGGAATCATTTCGATGATAAGAAAACGCTGTCCAAGACATCCTTGTCTTCCTACATATTCGTGGGCATCTTTTTAATGATATTCAACATATTAAACCTTGCGATATTGGATCCCTCCATAACGAGCATATCGACTTTTCCGCTGCTCCGGTCGGTTCGACTCATCGAAATCGCCGATTTTCTGGAGCGTTTGGACCCGTTGATCATCTTGCTGATCTATATCGGCATTTTCGTAAAAATGACCGCATTCTACCTCGGTGCCGTACTCGGTCTCTCCAGTCTGGTCAAAATCAGCCATAAAAAAACCACCGTGATCGTGGGTGCTATCATCTTTACCATATCGTTCGTTTCCCCGAACTTTATTTATCATATCTGGATCGGGTTCGCTCAAAATTTGAAATACCACTTTCCCATCTTTCAGATCGGACTGCCATTGCTACTTGCTTTGATTATATTAATCAAAGGAGGTCGTTCATCCAAATCCGGCTGATCGGAGGCTCTTAGAATTGCCAGTTAGAGCTTTGAAGCGGTCATCCACACAGTCGACAAACATAAATTTTTCCGGAAGTGGAGTAGTGGCAACACCTAACACATACATTCGTTTGCCCTGAAAGACTGATCAACCGTGAACGGTGATATGGCCAGCCGCTTAGATTTTTCTCGTATAACCAGCGATTTCTCTGAAGAAGAACGAAAGAATGGGATTCGTTATATTTCCTGACGGTGCGATGAAGCGGATATGGATGCATGCAAAACTGGGATATTCTAGCACGATCATCGGATGAATGAGCCTTGATTTTGTGCTTTTTGACAACAGCTTTAGTAATAAAAAAGACCGGCTTCAGCGCCAGTCTCAAACAAATTTATTAAGATCCAATTTTATTGCAGCTGCTTATCTTGAACATGCTTTTCTCCCATTTTGATCTCATCGAAAAAATTTGTATCCGAGGTAGGATGAATTGCGCCATGAACTTCATCTTGGATTCCTGGTTCTTTAAAATATTGGGATAACAATTGCTCAAGTTGAGTAATAGTAACAGGCTTGGCGTGATTTTGAAGTTCGTATCCAAGTTGACCGTTGGGTTCGATCGTTGCGGTCTTAACATCGCTAAGTTTTGATATTCCTTGTTGTCTCAGTTTCATTTCAAGCGCGTCAACCGTTAATCTTAATTTTTTCATGTTTTGCAATTCAAATTGGCCGTTCTCGATCACAATTATAGCAGGTCCTTTAATCCATTTTTCAAGTGTATTCCAGCGCACCTGCATGAATTCAACAAGGATCAATACGATTATGAAAACAACGGCTGCTATCATGGTAATGAGTATATTTTCATCTGCAATGGGCTGTACAATAATGGTACCAATCGATATCATCGCTATTGTCGTTGGAACTGTCATTTGAGATATTGATTTACGACCAGATACTCGAAGCACCAACATGCCAAACATGATTAATACAAGGGACTTCCAAACCTCGGACCAAACCTCACTCATACGCTTAACTCCTTATTTGTAATTGCTTGTGTATCCCTTACCCTTTACTATATTTCCAAACATTATTCATATTCAATTATGATTTCCGGTTAACGAAGACAGTTGCCATAAGGTATAAATAGATGAAATGCAAAAGCAAGCCAACCAATAAGAAAACCAATACCAAGAAAGGCTCATTGTTCGTCATCAAAAGGGGAGTCTTAGCCGGCCAATACGTTGGCAGCCACCCACCTAGCACTTGCCAACCCCCTGGCACGAAAGTGGCCACTACAGGTCCTGCTATGAACAGCCCTCCTATTTTAGAAAAGGCTAACCCTTCCACCTTATTCGCTGAGAAAGCGACAAGAATCAACGAAAACAATGGCGCTTCCAGTGCCAGCAGAAGTATAACAAATAAACTGTCTACACCAATCTCTGACAAGTTGGAAAGAGACAAGTATGCGATAGACAAAACGGTACACAGCAGAAAAGGAAGCGCTAATCTATAAAGCAAGTAGCCTTTATTCGATAAAGGGGTCACCGCATAATAAGCAATCATATTCTCGTCGCGTTCGTCAAGCATCAGCAGACCCGTAAGCATTCCTGTTAACATAGGAATGGTAGTGACCAATAACGATGCAGTGAAGCCGCGGTAAGGTTCCAGTTGAAACGAATAGTTAACATCCAACCAATTATCAGCGACGGGATATCCCCATCTCGATAGTAAGAGAAGCATCAACGGGCCGATCAGGACTGCCATAAGAACGGGATCCTTCCACGCAAGACGTAGGTCCTTTAACATAAGGAATTTATATTTGTACATTCTTGGCTCCTCCCTCTCCAATCCGCATCAGCACATGTCGACTGTAGGAATGGTGTGCCCAGAGGTACACCGCAACGTTCCATATCAATAGGATAGTAACAGAATATAGAACGCTTCCCATGGATAGGCCGCCACTAGGAGATACAAGTAACCGGAGTGTTCCTTCGGTCGGAAGGGCGAAAAACAGGCCAGCCTCCCACAATTGAAGGAAACCGAGCAATGGAAGGACGAATGGCAGCCCATAAGCTTGCACCATCAGTATAAACCCGTTAATCGTCCGCTGGCGTGCCGCCACCCCAATCGACAGCAAGGTCATGAAGGATGATGTTAAGACAATGCCGGCAGAAAAAGCAAGCGGATATTTCGGAAGACTGCCGGTCGCCATATGAATCACCCAGCCTGCCGCAAGGGATAACACCGACAAAGAGGCCGCCTTCGCCAGCAGATAATCCCGAATGTGCACCGGCGATACAAACAACGGGTCGTGGACGCCTTGGTCTCTCTCCAGCAGAACCATACCGCCAGCCATGATAAGCCCCAGTGCGGCCGGATCGCTGAAGGTCAGCACAATCGCTGTTGTCTCCTGGTAAGCTTCGGGTACGAAACGAAGCAGAATCCAATAACAGGTACAGACGAATGCATAAACCCAATAGAAACCGTGACGCCACTGAAAACGCAGATCAAAGACAAAAAGGGATAAGCCCTTCATACAAGTTGCCTCCCCGTCACCTCAATAAAAATTTGTTCAAGCGATGCTTCTTGAGAATGTATGGTCTCAGGGCGAAAATCCTGTATAAGCCTAAGAAATTGGCCGTTCTCACCGATGCCATCGAGACAAAATACGGCATCCACTAACTCTACGCCCTTGCGGTATTCGACTCGCACCGTCCTTCTTCCCTTCCGGAGTTTCAATTCCTTTGGCGAATCGACCAGCTTAATTTCGCCGTCGGCGATGAAGGCTACCCGATCACAAAGCTCTTCGGCCGCTTGCATATTATGCGTTGTGATTAGAATTGTCTTGCCGGCAGCCTTTTTGGCAAGAATCAACTCCTTCATTCGTTGGGCATTCATCGGGTCTAATCCGGACGTAGGTTCATCCAGAAATAATATATCCGGGTCATGCTGTAACGCCCGACAGAAATTCAGCCTCATCTTCATGCCCTTGGAAAGCTGGGAAACCTTCATATTCGCGGCTTCCTTCAGACCGACTTGTTCCAGCAGCCTCATTGGATCCTCTGTCTCCCCCTGATAAAGGGAACGAAAGAGTTTTAGATTATCAAGAACTGAAAATTTACTGTAGAAGTTCGGGAATTCAAAAGCCACTCCGATTCGCTCGTAATATTCGGGACCCGTATCCCTGATCTCGTTCCCCAGGACTTTAATACTTCCCTGGTATCCTTTCAAAGCACCGATCAGCAGTTTTTGCGTCGTGCTTTTCCCAGCGCCGGAGGGGCCGAGAAATCCAAAGATTTCTCCAGGCGAAACGACAAAATCAAGCCCCTTCAGGATCGGCTTTTTATGATTGGGATACGTATAATGAAGCCCTTTTACTTCGATCACGACGCCCCCTCCCCCTTCACCGCTTTAGACACTGCAAGCATGCCCGCAGATAATAACTCGACCAACAATTCGATGGTTGATGAAAATTGCTCTTCTCCAATCTCTTTTTTGTGCAGCGTAAGTAGTGCCAAGGATCTGATCATTCCCACGATGGATTCGGGTGCCGTGCCAGATAAAATGCCGGCCTTCTGCCAAGCTGTGATCACAGGCAATAGCGCGTCTTGGTCCTCCATAAAGTTACGCTCGAGCAAGTCTTTCGGCAATTTTCTAAACAATAGCTCCATCTCCCCACGATCCATCATCTGCCGAAGCAGCGGGCTCTCATCCATCATCCCCAATGAATACAAGAGAAACCGTTTAATGCTATCCTTGCTGCTTACCTCTTCAGGAGGGAATAAATCCAGGACGGCATTGCGGATTCGCTGCTCCTCCTCCAGGATCAGTTCATAATATATTTCCTCCTTCGATCCAAAAAACATGTAAAACGAGCCTTGAGCAATGCCGGCAGCTTTCGTTAAATCTTCAACGCTTGTTTTGCGGAGGCCCGACGTTTCAAAATGGTGGCGTCCCTCCGTCAGCAGTTTTTGACGAATCCATTCACGCTCTTCATCCGAGAATTTTTTGGGCATGTGGCATTTCACAACCTTATCCATGTGATTTATGACTCTGTGAATTTTTTTATTTTATATTCATAAAAATACTCCCTCAAAGTCCCGTATGTCAACATATTTGGTGTTATGGGGTCTTTAGGTTACAATAAATGGAGATTTTATCCTTTGGCGAGGGGTGCCGGTATGCATCATTTTAATGAGGTTTTCGTTCAACTGCTGATTTTGCTTGGGATATCGATGGGTGTTATTGCGATAGCCAAAAAAATGAATCAACCTTACTCGATTGCACTTGTTATTGTAGGCCTGCTGCTTGGCCTGGTCCATATACCGGTGTTGGATGAGGCCGAATCGTTCATAACCCAATCGAATGTGTTTCAAGCGACCATTATCTCCTTATTTCTGCCTATCCTTCTTGGAGACGCCACGTTAAAGCTTCCGTTCTCGCAGCTTCGTAAACAAGGAAAGCCGGTGATTGCCCTCGCTTTTGGCGGAACCTTGCTCTCTTTCCTTCTTATTGCTCTTGCCATGTATGGTTTTATGGGATTGCCTCTGATTGTTGCATTTACTTTTGCTGCTTTGATGAGCGCCACGGATCCGATCAGTGTCATCTCCATCTTCAAATCTTTAGGGGTACCGAAGAAAATTGTGACGATCATCGAGGGCGAGTCGCTGTTTAATGACGGAATTGCCGTTGTGTTATTTCAAATTTCCTCTGTTTATTTGCTCACGTATATGGAAATGGGTTGGGCGGGAATAGGAAGTGGTGTATTGCTCATTTTAAAATTTAGTATTGGCGGAATTGCGGTTGGAGGCCTGTTAGGGTACCTGTTCTCGCAGCTCATTCGCTTCTATGATGACTATCCGCTGGAAATAGCCTTCTCTATGCTCCTGTTTTTCGGAAGTTTCTTTATCGCCGAGCATTTCCACGTATCCGGCGTAATTGCCGTTGTCGTGGGCGGCTTGATTTTTGGCAGTTACGGAGCGCGCATCGGGATGTCGGATACAACCAAAATGAACATTAATTCGTTCTGGGACGTCATCACGTTAATCGCGAATTCGTTGATTTTCTTAATGATCGGCCTAGAAATCAAGCATATTAACTTCGCGGAGAAATGGGCGTTAATCGGGACAGCCATTCTCATCGTTCTAATCGGAAGAACATTGGCCGTTTACGTAAGCCTGTACTTCCTGAAATCCTTCCCTTCTTCATGGAAGGTGGTTTTGAATTGGGGAGGGTTAAAGGGCAGCTTGTCGATCGCACTCGCCTTGAGCTTGCCCACAACCTTTGACGGCCGTGACGATATACTCGTACTCACCTTCAGCGTCGTTCTTTTCTCGCTTCTCGTTCAAGGGTTAACCATCAAACTTATGGTTAAGAAGTTTGGATTAGCCAGCCCAGGGAAGGAAACGGACGGGGCGGATAGGTAAGAAACCTCAGTGAAAGCATAACAGAACATAGAACGCGTAAGGTTCAGTTCCGGAGTACTAATTAGACTACTCCAGCTGAACCTTATTTTTCGTATTGACGGTATCGATCCCCTACGTTTATGTACGTTCTTCTTAGCCAATAAGCACTTTCTCTTCAGGCAACCGATATTTTTGTTTGACGACTCTTTGTGACAGCGCAAAGGCCAGAGTTAAGGGGCCGAGTCTGCCGATATACATGGTCAAAATGATGACTCCTTTTCCAAACGGAGACAGCTCGGGCGTCAATCCCATTGATAGACCCACTGTGCCGAATGCAGAGGTCACTTCGAACAGAACCTCCATAAAATCCTTTTGCAAGCTATGTTCGCTTATGGTCAGCAAGAAAGTAGCGCCAATCACAACGCTCACCGAAATCACCATGACTGCTATAGATCGGAGGATAATGGATTGGGGGATGCGTCGGTTCAATAACTGCACGTCCTCCTTCCCCTTAATGATACTAATCAAGGTGAATAAAAGCACGGCAAATGTATTGGTTTTGATCCCGCCTCCCGTAGATCCGGAGGAGGCACCGATAAACATAAGGAAAATCATGAAAAATTGAGAAGTTGTCATCATCGCAGATATATCAATGGTATTAAACCCGGCCGTACGAGTTACCACGCCTTGAAAATACCCCGCCCATATCCGCTCTCCCCAGGTCAAAGGGCCGAATGTACGGGAATTGAACAACTCAATAATGAAAATAACGATAAACCCGGCTAAACATAGAAATGCTGAAGTCGACAAAACGATTCTGGAATGAAGGGACAGCTTGTTCCATCTTCTATGCTTCCATACGTCCAACACTACAGTAAATCCAAGGCCGCCAATGATAAAAAGCAAGGTGATAACGAGGTTGACTAGCGGGTCACCCACATACCGGCTCAAACTGTCCGACCAGAGGCCGAAGCCGGCGTTATTAAACGAAGAGACGGAGTGGAACATCCCGTAATAAATAGCTTGGCCTAAGCCCAGTTCCGCTTCCCACCGAACGATTAACAAGGCTGCACCTATGAACTCGATAATAAGCGCAATCAGAAAAATGCCTAGAGAAAGCCTCACTACGCCTTGCGTTGATAATGCATTAGTAGATTCTTGGAGGAGCAGTCGATTTTTCAGTCCAATTTTCTTACCGAGTACAACGGCGATCAAAACTCCGAACGTCATGAAACCAAGACCGCCGACCTGAATCAGGCACATGATAATAATTTGACCAAAAATGGAGAAGTCCGCTCCTGTATCCACTACGGCCAATCCGGTTACGCACACTGCAGATGTCGAGGTGAACAAAGCGTTTATCCAACCTATACTTTCACCTGATGACGAAGATAAAGGCAACGCCAACAAGATTGCGCCGATTACAATCGGTACGGCGAAACCAAGAAGGATCAGGCGTGATGATGATAGCTTGAACTGTTTTAATGACTTTAACTGCTCGGATTTACCATTAGCCATCCTATATGCCCCTTTCAATAATGACAGACCATGAAACCCCGTAGACTTCACTGCGTAGTATATACCATAGCAAAGCATTAGTTCTACTGAATTTCAATGATATGATATGGTTTACTCCGTCGCTAACTGTTTACTTTTAGCATGTTTTAGCATAATATGAATTACGATCAATTTTATACGCATTCGCTTAGTCCTCTATGAGGAACGGGGGAACCAACAAAGCTGCTAAAGCTTTAGGGGTGAATTCTTTCTGATGAAGAAAGAACGGGGACTCTCAATCCCGAATCCGACAGCTAACCTCGTTTGCGTCTTGGGAGAGAACACTCTTCTACTTTGACTTGTCCATGATCCGTACAGCCAAGGCCTGGAAGCAGACATATCTCTGCTTCCAGGCCTTTTTTAGTTTAAGCTGCTGTGGTGTGTAACGTCTTCTGAAAAATTAAGAAGGGATTGATTACTAATGCTGAATAACGAAAGAATACTAGTATGTGTATATTAC
>NZ_JAVFHM010000248.1:0-2523 GCF_041954005.1 Priestia sp. BR_2
GTATCTATTACTATGCCGTATCTGATGACACGCGTAACCAACTATCTGCTGAATTAAAAGAAAGTTTAAATCTAAAATAAAAAAAGATCGCGGGATGTATCCCGTGATCTTTTTTATTTATTATGATTTTGTTACTTTTACTAATTCTGTGCTTTTTGCAACAGCTTTTTCTTTTCCAGCTTTCACGTATACGCGTACACGATAGTCGCCAGACTTCGTTAGCTTATAAGCCAACTCTTTTTTTGAAGAGTAAGGGATTTTTTGGAATAGCTTTCCGTCTTTATAAACGGAGTAAGCGTATTTAAGGTCTTTCCCTTCCGCTGTTGTTTTTACTTCTAAGCGTTTGTCTCCTACGTTTTTAATAGAGACCTTGTTTAATGCTGTTTTTTCTTGTTGAGTTTGTTCCGTTTTAGTTGGTTTGCTTGCAGTCTCTTTGTCATTGCTGCAGCCTGTGAATAATAATGCACCTGCTACGATTGGAATTAATACTTTTGCTTTCATTAGAGATCCTCCTTGAATAGTAGATATATCAATCTACATATCTATTCTCAATATTATTAAAATGCTTTATAAACCTTATGTATAAAACATTAAAATCGCTAAAAACAAAGACAGCATAGATAGAATGCCTACTTGAAAATAAAGCTTGAACGTTTTTCGTCTTTCTTTTTTTCGTTCACGTCGCTTCGTACGCTGCTCTAATGAGTATAAAGGCTGATTATACTCACTTTTTTCATTCATCAAGGCATATTCATCTTTTGCCTGATTGGCCAGCATATCTAGTTTATACTGCTTTTTCTCTTCATCAGTTAATCCATTAAACCATTTAACAAACTCTTTATATTTTTCTAAAACAACACGAGTGCCGCCAAATTGCTTTAACTCTCCAAAGTGAATCCACATGACTTTGTTGCATACACTGCGGATTTGAGTCAACGAATGACTTATAAAGAAAATAGTTTTACCTTGTTCTTTAAATTCATTAATTTTTTTCAAACATTTATCGTAAAATGTTTGATCTCCAACTGACAAAGCTTCATCGACTACCAATATGTCGGGGTTAGTATGAACCGAAATAGCAAAGCCAAGCCTTGATTTCATACCGCTCGAATAGTTTTTAACAGGCTGAGTAATAAACTTTCCGATATCAGCAAACTCGATGATATCAGGAGTAATTTTTTTAATCTCTTCTTTCGTTAGTCCATGCATCAGACACTTCAACTCGATATTCTCTAATCCATTTAAGTTATTATTTAATCCTACTGAAATAGCAATCAATGATGTTTCGCCATTGATTTTAATATCACCTGACGTCTGAGGCACAACTTGCGACAACAAGTTAGAAAGAGTTGATTTTCCTGATCCGTTAATTCCCACAACACCAATGGTTTCTCCTTCGTTCACGGAAAAAGAGATGTTTCTCAGGGCATAAAAGCTTTCATTTTTCTTTTTTGGAAAGAAAATCTCGAGCAGTTTATCAGATCTTTTTTTATATAAAACATACTTTTTACTAACGTTCTTAAATTGAACTTTTAGTGCCATAGATTACGCTCCTAGATTACAAGTAATCGATGAATTTATTTCTGAATTTTAAATGCAGGATTGATCCTACTGTTAGTATTA
Organism: Priestia sp. BR_2; assembly: GCF_041954005.1. Lineage (NCBI taxonomy): Bacteria > Bacillati > Bacillota > Bacilli > Caryophanales > Bacillaceae > Priestia > Priestia sp. BR_2. The sequence goes on from NZ_JAVFHM010000248.1 coordinate 1,624, forward strand.
ATAATGTGATAACCCAAAAATATAATGTATATATCCAATCCTCATAAAACCAACCGTAACCTAACAATGAATATCTAAATCCTTGCACGATGTAAAAGAGTGGATTTAATTTTAAAATCGTTTCATATACATGTGACAATTTAGACGTATCCCATAAAATAGGCAATAAGTAAAGCACCATTCTCATTAATGATTGTAATACTTGCTGAAAATCTCTTATTAACGTTGAAATAGTTGATGTTAGCAGCGTAAGCGCAAATAAAAACACAAATAATGCTACTAAATAATATGGCAATTGAAGTAAATACCATCCCGGATTAATTCCATAAATGACGAAGATGACTCCCATAACCAGCATCATGATGATGAACTGAAAACTGTTACTGACAATTGTGACAGTTGGCAGTACACTGACTGGAAACTTCATTTTTGAAACCAAACTTACCCTTGCATACACACTGTTTGAACCTTGAGTAATGGAAGGACTAATAAAAAACCAAGGGATTAACCCTGCAATTAGCCATACAAAGAATGGAATTCCGTGTACGGGTGCTCCTCCACGAATTCCTAATCCAAAAACAAGCCAGTACAGAAGAATCTGTATGGCAGGTCCTAAAAACTGCCATACAGCTCCAAGATAGTGCATTTGGTATTTACTTTTTGCATCATAAAGAGATAATCTCAATATTAAATGAAAATTCGAGGATTGTTCTTTCAAAATCCTCCCTACAGAATTCATGCCATTACTTCTTCCTTCTTAAGGAATGCATGTAGGTTACCATAGTTAATATAGCCGAAATCATCAGAACGGTTAGCTACCACGTTTTTCGTATCAAAAATACGTTTTGTTGCCATACCTTCTAATTCGCTCCAGTTTAATTCCTTGAATTCATTATGGTC
>NZ_JAVFHM010000249.1:0-10742 GCF_041954005.1 Priestia sp. BR_2
AATAGTACATCCGAGCTGTAGTGCTGCTTCGTGGGCTCGAAGAGGTGTATAAGGGACAGGTTTTATATCATTCAATGTGCCGAACCCCTACGCGTCACAGCTAAGGCGAGGCAGGGGAGGTGGTCGGTACTGTGCACAAAACGGGACATATTACTGATATTGTCGAGGTACAAGAACATGGTCCCAAAGAAAGTCGCTAATTTAGCGGCTTTTTTGTTTTATCGGTACAAGTACTTGTCCATAGCCAAGGACAAGTACTTGTGCCGATTGCCGTTTAGATAAGTATCAAACTATATTCCTATGCAATTTCATTAGGCAAAGCGGCAGGATAATTCAATTTTTATACGGAAGATAAAGGTGATCGATTTGAGGAGGGCTTGCGTGCTTTTTCATTTTAGCGAAGACGCTAGTATCAAAGTAGAAGGGATGAACGGTTACAGAGGGAAGAGTGAGAATGAAGCGAAAATGTGTTGAATGAAAGAAGGTATAGAAAATGATACGAGAAATTGAAGAGCAATTCACTGATGAGATCCTTACCGAAGCAATAAAGCGATATGACATTAATAAAGACACTGTTCGTTCATTGGGCGGTTATGAAAGCTTTGTTTATGAATACCAGAAAAACAACGCATTTTTCATATTAAAAATCTCACATACAATTAGAAGATCGAGAAATAATACACGGGGTGAAATTGAATTTTTAAATTATTTGTCGAATAAAGGACTGGCAGTTTCAAATGCTGTTCCATCGACCAGGGGTAATATGGTTGAAGAAATTGCTGCAGAAATTGGTTCGTTCCTAGCCATTTCATACGAAATGGCTCTTGGAAAAGAAGTGTCGGATGAAGATTGGAATGAATCGCTTTACGAAAAATGGGGCGAATTTATGGGGAAAATTCATCATGCCACAAAGAGTTACGAATGGAGTAATCCGGCGTTTAAACGACAAGCCTGGGACCAAGAAGTTCAATTAAAGGCGGAGAAGTACCTGCGACCTGATGATGTAATGATTTCAATTCTAAAAGAAAGATTATCAAAACTTACTTCTCTGCCCAAGTCCAAAGATACATACGGTTTGACTCATACTGATTTTCATCAAAGTAATTTTTATCTGCATAACGGCGACATTTATTTGTTCGATTTCGATGATTGCAGTTATACGTATTTCGTAAACGATATTGGGATTACATTGTATTATGCACTTTTTTATCCGTTTAAGGAATTTGAGAATAAAACGGAGTATTATAAATTGTTTTTCCGCCATTTTATGAAAGGATATCTGAAGGAAAATACAATCCAAGAAGAAGAAATAGTATATTTACAAGATTCTATTAAACTTCGTCATGTATTGCTGTATGTTTATTTTCATCAAGCAAACGATATGTCAAATTTGGATGAAGAATCAATGAACAGGTTAAAAGAGCTTCAACGAGTAGCCGCTTCTGATGATCCTATGCTGCCGATTGACTTTGTTCATGAATTTAAAAGCATTTATAATAGTATTCATTAACCTGGAGCATCGTATTTTACTAAAGTAGGGGAAGGGCTGACTCAACACATCCGGCTCATAGGGGCCGGCCGTGTTGTCGGGTGACAAAAACATAGTAACATTAGAAGCCGCTGATTCTGATTATGCGGCTTTAAATATTTATGTTATCAAGTTGATATACTGGTAAATAGTTAATTATCAATTACATAGTGAGGTGTAATATGAATTCCAATTGCAAGGCACCTAAATTGCTGCAACAACTTGTGGAATGGGAAGGTTCTTTTGCACATGAGGTTGCATATCTAGAAAACCCATCAGGACTTTTCCTCGGATTAGATTATAGTCATGATGGTTACTTCTGTACTCCCGTAGACAGCATTCCATTTGCCAGCACTGGTGGAGACGGTGTACACTTTGCGCTCCTAACAGATTTTGGAGTAGTTAAAGATTTAGAAGAGGCTTTAGTTATTAGAGTGTCTCCTATGGATCATGAACGTGTTCGTATAGTTGCGAAGAATATAAATGATTTTTTTTCACTTCACTTTTACAATGAATCGTTAGCATGGAACGAATTCCAAAATGAAGATCGATACTTAAGTCATCTCCAAGAAGAACAAAGTAGGGAAAGTAATTCAGAATGGTTTGATCATGATCGGTGGAAGTTCGAAAAAGGAAAAGTGTTAAATGAAGTAAAGAATAGGTTCAACATTTTGCCTATAGAACAGCCTTTTTCCTATATAAACAATCTTCGTATAGAAAGATCATTCCAAGTAACTGTAAATACTCTAGATTCAATTGGTACCAAACAATTTATGCCAGCAGTGTCTAATGAAACTATAGAAATGTTAGCACTCGTTCGCCATCTTCAACATACTTGCTCTGGCGATAAAACTTTAATTGACCGAATTGCCAATGATCTTCGTTTATTAGGGTATAACCACGAGGCTGACTCACTAGTTTCACGTCTATTCATTTAAACATCGAACAGTTGCCGGTTGACAGCTGCACCTGCACTCCATTGCACTGACGTGAAACGTTAGTTCAATAGAAGACAAGAAGGCAGCCGTTAACGAGATCGGCTGCTTTTGTTCAACTAACGGGCAGTTTAATGCAACTGAAGGAATTCCGGGAAATATGGGGAATTCTATTTTTACCCCCTATGGGAGATATCAGTAAAGTGAGGGAGATACGATGAGTCAAACCGCAAATAAATTTGAAAAAGAAATAACTAAAAGAGTGCGGATGAAATACCTCTTACATTTGCCAGATCAACATGAAAAAGAATCCTCAATTAAGTGGCCTTTAATCTTATTTCTTCACGGGGCAGGTGAACGTGGAGATGATCTGGAGTTGGTTAAAGCACATGGAATTCCTATGATAGCAGAACGCGATCCTTCTTTTCCATTCATTACGATCTCCCCTCAATGCCCGGAGGATTCTTTTTGGAATGCTGAACAAGACGGATTGATGGCATTAGTAGATGAGATCATTGCAAACTATAACGTAGATACACATCGGATATACTTGACGGGGCTAAGCATGGGTGGTTATGGGACGTGGCACTTAGCAGCAGAATATCCAGGAAGGTTCGCAGCTATCGCTCCAATATGTGGTGGAGGTAACCCCAACCGGGTACATGAACTAATAGGAACACCCACCTGGGCATTCCATGGCGCGAAGGATGATATAGTGCCCATTGCTGAATCAAAAAAAATGGTAGACGCACTTCGCGAAAACGGCGGAAATGTCTCTTTCACAATTTATCCTGAATCGAATCACAACTCTTGGACAGAAACATACGATAATCCGGAATTATACAGCTGGTTTCTAGGTCATTCTCTAATGGTAAGGAAATGAAGTTGTTTTACACTAACGGGACACGTTAATTTAAAATAGCATGGAGCAGTTCGCCTGTAGGCAGCTGTTCCTTTTTTTAAGCTAACGGGCAGGGTAGTTCAATAATTTCGTGAATACTCTACATATGGAATGATTCACGAAGGTACATAGAATGATAGTGCGAAGTCAAAAATGCAATAAGGAGAGTTCTAGAATGTATGGACAATACCTCATTAGAATCCCTTGTTAAAGAAAAAGAGATTCACGAAACATATGAAGTAGCATCGAAAGAAGATATAGAAAAAACTGAAAATGCTTTGAATTACAAACTACCAAAATCCTATTGTGATTTTGTATCACAGTTTAGCAATGGCGCATTTCTGTACATGATTCAAGAAGTAAGCGCAGTAGGAGATGGAAACAAACAAATCTTATCGATTCAGAGACTTTCTTTACAAAGAATGACGAGCGTTGAGACTCATAAAATGATTAATATTAGAGAGGGTGGATCAGTGGAAATAGGCCTTTTAATCCCGTTTTCTCTAGATCATAATGGAAATGCATGGTGTTTCATTGCGAGCCAGATGAAGAATGAAGAATACAAAGTTGCTTATTTCGATAGTCACAACCCCAGATTGTATGGAATCATGGATAATTTCAATGAGTGGTTAAAGGTTTTGATAAACAATAGAGAGGAAGTAATTAGAACCTTATATGACGATAATGTGATTTCTACGGAACTAGGGTTGGGATAAATACTAGTTACAGCGAGATTTTTCATAACACCATAACGTTCAATCAGGAAACGTTGGAAATTGAGTGCGTCTCTAAGAAAAGGTGTGAACGAAGTTCGTAGATATATCGTTAATCGGAAACCGATAGATCGAGAGCGAACCCTTAGCAGTGCATGGCTTATAGACAGAAAAAAAGAGCCGCATATGCGACTCAATTATTACCTGTCGGGGGACAGCATGGTCCCATTGAAAGTTGCTAATCTAGCGGCTTTTTTGTTTTATCGGTACAAGTTCTTGTCCCGAGTCGAGGACAATAAGTGAATGAGTTTAAAGGACAAGCGAGTTTACAACACGAAAGGACAGGAGTTCCGGCCCTGTCCTTTCTAAATGGAGAAACCGGACCAAGGTTTACAGTTCGACTCTCCAGTTGCCCATCATCTTGGCGACTCCGGGATCGCGGTACGATAAGAATAGACTCTCCCGAGTATCAAGGGTGGAAATGTGTTCCATATCGTCCGCACCCAACTCAAAATCAAAAATGTTGAAATTTTCGACGATTCGCTCTTTCCGTACTGACTTTGGAATGACAACAACTTCTCGTTGAACAAGCCATCGCAATACGATCTGGGCGACGGATTTGTTGTGTTTTCCCGCGATCGAGGTCAGCACTTCGTTGCCGAACATATTGTTTCGTCCTTCAGCGAACGGCGCCCACGACTGGTGTTGCACGCCCTGCTCTTTTACGAAAGCAGCGCTCTCTGTCTGCTGGTAGAACGGGTGCGTTTCAATCTGGTTGACGGCGGGCACAATTTCGTTATGCACAATGAGGTCCATCAGACGATCGGGCATGAAGTTGCTGACCCCGATGGCCTTGATTTTGCCGTCACGGTACAGTTCTTCCATCGCGCGCCAAGTGCCGTAGTAATCGCCGAATGGCTGGTGAATCAGGTACAGATCGAGATAGTCAAGCTGCAGCTTCTTCAGGGATTTTGCAAATGCAAGCTTGGCACTCTCGTAGCCGGCATCCTGAACCCAAATCTTGGTCGTAATGAACAGCTCCTCACGCGGTACACCGCTGCGTTTGATCGCGCGTCCGACCGCTTCCTCGTTAAGGTAACCGGCGGCGGTGTCGATCAAGCGGTAACCGGCCGACAGCGCTTCGTACACCGCGTTTTCGCACTCATCAGCATCGGGAATCTGGTAGACACCGAAGCCTAGGATTGGCATTTTCACACCGTTGTTCAAAGTTACAGTTTGCATTGCGATTCCTCCTATTGATCAAATGTATAACAGCAACCGGCGCGTATCCCCAACATCGGGGACTGAAGCGGGAATTCCGATTACGACAAAGTTGCGTTACAATAAGCATAGTGCCTTCGTGTTACACGAAGGCAAGAGGCTCTTATTCTTTTTTTCCAAGGGGGATTCCACATGTATACGGTCAAAGAAGCCGCTCAAATCACGGGGCTCACTGAGCACGCCGTGCGCTTTTATACGGATAAAGCTCTAGTGCCAAGCGTACAGCGCAATGAGAATAATATTCGATTATTCGACGAAGAATCGATCAACTGGCTGCATGGCATCAAATGCCTCAAGCAATCCGGGATGCCGATCGATGTCATAAAAATGTATATCGATTTATGTCTCGAGGGGGATTCTACCATTCCACAACGCTACAGACTCATGATGGAGCATAAAGAAGCTGCGCTCGCTAAGCTCGAAGAAGCCAAACAGCACGTTGCCCATTTGGAAGAGAAGACGGCACTGTACCAGGCCATTCTGGAGAACCGCTCACCAGACACGATGAATCCCGCCCACTGGGGCAGAATTCAGCATATGCACGGGGACGTGTTTTACTCGCGCTCTGCTCGTTAGGCGTGAGATACCTTTTTGACAGGACCGGCGTGCTTACCCTCGGTTATGCCTATCCGAATCTGGTGATGGCGGAAAATTATAAGGAAACGGGACAAGATCAACACATCGAGAGAACAGGCAGCCTGGGATTGTTGGTCAACCATGCGCTTGGCCGAAGCGGTATTTATGGCTTGAAACGGTACGAAAGGGTAGAGCTAACGACTCTGCTGGCAGATCTTGAGCCGGGAAGCCATCTGCTTATATCGGCGGTATGCGGGGAGACGGCAGGCAGCAGGCAGCAGAGCTGCCTATTCTCCGGAAGAAGCTTTGCGTGAACTTGGCATCGCGATAACACAAGACGGAATTTCTATCTCTCGCAAGGGAGAAGCGGAAATAGGTATTCCGTTCATTTTGGGCAACTTTTTCATGGAATAGGACGTCTAAATGAATAGAACTGGAATAAATTAGGGCTGATTTGAGGGGGAGGCCATTTGAAAAAGTTATTGATTAGCATATCGACGGTTATGATCTTTTTTCTTGCGAACGTCATTCCAACACAAGCATCAGGCAATGAAGTAATCGAGCATGGTATTCTAAAGAACAATCGAGTGCTGATCCCAATACGGGCAGTATCTCAGAACATGGGTATCGATGTGAAATGGAACCAATTTCAAAAAACGGCTCAATTGACCAAAGGCGAAACTGTAATCACACTTGCGGTTCAATTCAAAAGGGCCTTAGTAAACCAGGACCGCGTTGATTTTGATGCTCCGGTTGAGCTCATCCAAAACACAACTTATGTACCTTTAAGGTTCGTTAGCCAAACCATGGGAGCAGATGTGAAGTGGGATCAGAAAACCAAAGAAGCCACCGTTATCCTTGATGGCAAGCAAGTCGTCGTTAAGTTGATGAAGCCGAAGTATCAAGTACCTACCAACCAACGACTAAGTGATACTCGTATTGCGCGGTTATCGGAGAAATTGAACGAGGCATCTGATCTATCGAAAGTGAAACAGGTTCGCGCTTACTTCAAACCTTATTTTACGGATCGTCTAATTCAGCAAATCATAGAGCAGGAAGGACTTCACTTTAAAGAAATGAATTTTGATATGAATACGGCAACGGTAAACTATGCAAGCAATACTAGCGCGATGCTTATTCAATCCTACATTCCAGGAAATATATTAACGGGCGAGCTGCATTATGTTTTTGATCGGGAAGCTCACATTATTTATGCTAATGGAGCATGGAAGGTGGACAAGGTAAACGATCATTTGAGACAGATCCCTAATATGAGCCTGGAACCCGATCTTCAGTAGTGATATCTAACCAACTCATGCCCAGCTCAATGGATAGAGAGGATCTGGCTTAGTCATTATCCATGTAAACTAAAGAAGCCGCAATTTTGATATGATCCCCTTTAAGTAGACAGTGTGTAAAATGCGCATAAAAGTCTTCTTGGAGGGGATTTTTTTCATGGGCGAAATCCGAAAAACATATGACATCGAAATCAAGCGCTAGGCTGTTGCGATGTTCCTGGAGGAAGATCTTGGCTACTGTCGGGTGACAAAAACATAGTAACATAAGCAGCCGCTGAATAAGCGGCTTTTTCTATTTATGTTATCAAGTTGCGAGTTAGGTCTTACTATATAATCATAGTTCGATATTACTACTTTTGTCTGTTCTATTGGACCTAGATCTGCTATTATAAAACAAATAACGGAAAAGGCGAGGACATCAGCATGGCTAAAAAATTGAATATCTTTTTATCTTTTCTAATATCTATCATCATCGCGTTCAGCTGCGGTGTGTATTTCTCGGAAGACTTGGGTTATAGTCGGAGTGAACCAACTATAGTTAAAGCTGGGCAAACAGTGGATGCCGAAAACGAACCTTCCAACGGAGATGGCGAAAAAGGCGCAACGAATTCCACGGCTCAGAATCAAGGAGGTAACGAAACGGCCAACGACGAACCCGAAGCTACCCGAGTGACAGCGGAGAATCGTTTCAGCGACCCAAGAGAGTTCAGATACAGTGTCAATTCAGCGAACGGTATCACGCTGACGTGGCTCGTCGATAATTTGACCGGCAAAACGATCAACTACTATACCGTGAAAGTCAGCACATTTAATCCCGTAGGAGACCCTTCGTATGACGAGCACTCCGGAAAGAACTCTTTCAATCTTCAATATGTCGGTCCGGTCATACCGGGGTTAGAACTCGGTGTGTTTGAGCTCTTCACGTATCAAGGTGCTTTGGATTCAATCCGTATCGACGAAGTTGACCTGGAATACGCGGACGGCACCAAAGAAACCGTCGTCTACAATCGCACGACTAAGGACGACAGCGGGCTCAATAATAGATAGAAAAGTTTATATTGCCACTTGCATAGTATTCATGTAAGAGGAAAGAACATACATATCCATTTAAGTCCGCGTTTTACGCGGATTTTTTTTAGTTTGAATTATGTTTTGTCTCGTAATTTAGATTGAAATATCTTTGAGTGTATATCATGATATTGAATGTTCATGGTGAACAAACTAGTTAATTGCAAGGGGGTTCAACGCGTGAAGGTGGTATGTCTGGCACTTAGGCACTTTAGATGCAGGTCCTACCGTTTCTTTTTCAGATGGAACCTCTTGCTTAAATCTGATAAGTTTTTTTGAAAAGTAAAAGGATCAATTGTCACTCTTCCTTAAGATTCGCGAAATAATTGTATTCGTTGATATGTACCGGAGCTGGGATTTGCGTCAGCCGGATAATTGGACTCGCGATGTTCTGAAAGATAGTCAGATGCGGATCATCAATGGATTTTCGTTGATCCACGATTTTCTATAGTATTCAAATAAATGGATAGCGCTGAATAACGGGAAACGTTAGCTCATTGAAGACATAAAGAGGCAGCCGGCTTTTGGGTCGGCTGCTTTTTCTCAACTAACGGGCAGGATTTTTCCAATATGTGGTGTATATGATTTAATGCCCATAGGTGCCCCATAGTTTAACGCGTTAGCATGAGGAGCAGATGTAATTGAAATGAATTCGCTTTGTAAAAGGGTTATTAACCCATGAACCCTGACATAATGTAGTCAGAGTTCATGGATTATTATGAGTATATCAGCAAAACAAACATTTAAAGGAGGAAGTTCACATGACAAATACAAGACCTGTTATTTCCGAGGAAAGCACAGAAATTCAGCCGTTCCGTATCTCCGTAGCGCAAGACGATCTAGAAGACCTTCGGTATCGTTTATCTCGGACTCGTTGGCCGGAAAAGTTAGGTGAAGCGGGCTGGAAATATGGGGTATCGCTGGATTATGTGAAAGAATTAGCACTCTATTGGGAGAAAGAATACGATTGGCGTAAATTCGAAGCTCGCCTGAATGAGTATCCTCAATTCACTACGAATATCGATGGTGCCAACATTCATTTTTTACATGTTCGTTCGCCAGAACCAGACGCATTTCCACTACTGCTTACCCATGCATGGCCTAGCTCGATTGTCGAGTTCTTGGAACTCATCGGTCCGCTCAGCGATCCGCGCAATCACGGTGGTGATCCGGCTCAAGCGTTTCACTTAGTCATTCCTTCCGTTCCTGGATTTGGGTTTTCAGGGCCAATTCTTGAATCGGGATGGGATATCGCTCGTATTTCAAAAGCATGGGATGTCTTAATGAAGCGTTTGGGATATAAGGAATACGGTACCCACGGCAGCGATTGCGGTGCACTTGTATCCAGAGAACTCGGCATTCAGAAGCCGGAGGGTCTTCGCGGCATTCATGTACTGCAGTTGTTTTCGTTCCCTTCCGGAGATCCGGCAGAGATGGCTGACTTAACGGAAGAAGATCAGCGAAAACTTCAATTCCTTGCCAATTTCCATGAACGGGCAGGCTTTAATTCGATTCAATCCACACGCCCGCAAACACTCTCCTATGGGCTAACAGACTCGCCGTCAGGTCAGCTTGCTTGGATTGCCGATTTATTTTGTGGCTTTGGTGACCATGTGGATTTTATCGACCGGGACGCATTTCTGACGAACGTCACCTTGTATTGGTTGACCAATACGGCGGAATCATCTTCTCGCTTGTATTATGAGAACGCGCACAGCCACAGTCAGGAGCCGCAGGGACCGAATACGACACCGACAGCAGTGGCCGTGTTCGGAGATGATTTCAAATCTATAAGACGCTTTGCTGAACGTGACAACACGAATATTGTGCAATGGTCAGAATTTGAGCGCGGAACCCACTTTGCCGCAATGGATGCACCGGATCTTCTAATCCCTGACATTCAGTCTTTTTTTCGGAGATTCCGTTGACACTATTTAATACGGTTATAGAAGATAGGAATTATAACACGTGAGTAAGCTGAACAAAGAGCAAATCCAAGAAGCAGTATCGATCAATAACCCAGTAAAATTTATAGTAACCCCGACTTGAATCGCTCGCTAGTACGCATAGCGCGTCAGACCCTGTACCTAGACTCTTCCCGTAACGCATTGCAATTACGTCCCTTGCTGGAGCCCGGAGGCTGTAGCGGGAGTGGTTCGGAACAAGGTACCGTTAGTGCAAATCTCCCGGCGGGGCATATGGGGGAAAAAGGTTTACCATATGTCCGAGGACAAGAACATAGCCCCATTGAGAGTCGCCAATTTAGCGGCTTTTTTGTTTTATCTGTACAAGTTCTTGTCACTAATCGAAGACAAGAACTTGTACCGATTGCCGTAAAGGATAAGAACATGAGCCGATTACAATTAGATAAGCGTCTAACTATATTTCCATTCAATTTCATTAAGGTAACGGGCAGGATTACTCACCAATCTGAATTGATTG
>NZ_JAVFHM010000250.1:0-704 GCF_041954005.1 Priestia sp. BR_2
CTCAACAAACGAAAAAGTTTGTCTGCTGTAATATCCAATTGCGTAATAACAAATGGATAGCAAAACAGAATTGGCGCTCCATATAATGTTTTTCTGTTGAAGAAATGGAAAGCTTACATAAATATGAGCGATAAAATAGCATAAAACTAAGAAAAGAACCATTGACCTTTTTCTTTTAATTAATAGGGCTGCATAGGCAAAAATAAGGTGAGTTAAGAATAAACAAGTGACAAACCAAAAAACGCCGTAATAATATCCGAGAGTTCTCCCGCCAATACATAAATGGTAGATGTTCAGTAACACTTCCCGAACATTAAATGTTTGAAGAAAAATAAGGGCTGCTATTAACAGGCCAAAAGAAAAATAAGGAACGAGTAAACGCATCCATTTTTTCAAAATCCATTCTCGTACTTCTTGTATTCTAGAACGTGGGTGAAACAGATAGCCGCTAATCATAAAAAAGAGAGGCATGTGAAACCAAAAGAAATAATGATGAAAAAAAGGGCTGCCAGAATGTCCGGCCACTACTGTAAGGATACATAATCCTTTTAGCACATCCAGCCATGAATGGTGTTTGCTCATTAAGCTTTCATTCCTTTAATAAGTAAATTAGTTCCTGCTATATTATCTAATTCTCTGGAAAAAAGAGCAATAAAAAGTTTACTTCACTCTTCTTCATAATGAGTTCATATTAAGTATCTATA
>NZ_JAVFHM010000251.1:0-16516 GCF_041954005.1 Priestia sp. BR_2
TTGCCGGTCTAGCCAAGCGGCGATGAGCGTTCTTTTGATTTTGGTTTGATGAGCAGTTTTCCATCTGCCGGTTAAGCGTTGGCGTATGTAGTTTTCAAAGAGCAAACATCCGTGTGTCGTAGCCGTCATAGCGCGTTTACCACGGGGATATTCGCAGTGCAAGGGTCTGCCCGAAGGGATGGGCGTTCTCGAAAGAGAAAAGCCACCCTTGCTCGGAGGATAGCCGCGTGGTTTGCTATGATCTACGGATACGACTCACGTTCCGGATGTGCCTGAAGAAAAACGTAAAGAGCTACAGCTGTAAAATGGAAGAGACAGCGAATCAAATCGTCTTTGGCTTCGTATCGAATGATCGAACGATCACTCGGTGAGCAAAGCATGCAATTCTATTGAGAAGGTTTTTTCACCGTAGAGGTTGCATCGAGGGCCAGGTATCTGGCCACCTATTGAATCCGTGGGACCGCCACGCAGGCGGTCCTTCCATTGGCTTAAACAAAAAAGAGGCCGACCGGCCTCCCTTTGCTCTTATATATTGTTACTAATCCAAACTGGCGGCTTCTCAGCTTTAAGCAAATCATCAATACAGTGATCTACCAATGTCACCAAATTAAGCTCATGGGTATCACTAATTTCATATCCGGCCTCCTTTAAAGAAAGAAGGATCTTGTCCATGGCATTCTCAAAACCTGGACTATTCAATAATTGGCGGAACATGCGCTTCCATTGAGCGAGATAACTACCATCCAAAACAAACGAATTCTCAACAAGCCACACTTTATCATCAAAATCCGCATTGCTTACAATATATGCCGCAAATTCTTTAACTCGGCCTTTCAAACTAATAGCACGAAATTTCACCATCATTACCTCTCCTCTGAATCTTAGTCAATCAGGTAAGTTACATCAGAAACCTTGCTATTCATCCCATCCTTAACTGCCTGAGTGATTTCATTTTCTGAATAGCCCTCAGCGATTAGCTTGTTTCTCAGTTTCAATGCAATCTCCTTCTGATCCTTGTCTGGTAATTGTGCAATATACATACAAATCATCTCCCGTAGGATTTTCCTCTACTTAACATCCGGCTTCGTTTGCCGGTCTAGCCAAGCGGCGATGAGCGTTCTTTTGATTTTGGTTTGATGAGCAGTTTTCCATCTGCCGGTTAAGCGTTGGCGTATGTAGTTTTCAATGAGCAAACATCCGTGTGTCGTAGCCGTCATAGCGTCCTTACCGCGCAGGCTTCCGGAGTGCAAGGGTCTGTCCGGAGGGATGGCGTTCTCGAATGAGAAAAGCCACCCTTGCATGAAGGATGGCTGCGTGGTTTGCTATGATCAACGGATACGACAAACGTTTCGGATGTGCCCTGAAGAAAACATAAGGAGCCATGAGCGACAGCTGGAGGAATTGACCTGCGATTCAAATCCTGGGCGGCTTCCTCGAGTCTTCCTACATCGGTTTGGGCCTCTCCGGTTAAAACCGGGATGGCCGTAACAAAGATTAATCAAAAAAGAGACCCCATTGAGTTGGAATCTCTCTTTTCTAATATCATTAATTTATTGATCTCCATATGATCAGTAAAGAGGCCTTCAAATCCCGTATTCTTCCGGCCAAATGATTTCACGGGCTTTGGGGTAACGACGGTATAAGTCACCTCGTTCTATTTTTTCATCCCATCCTCGAACACTACCATCATCAGCTTTGAAATCCTCCAGAGCATCTGCTGCTTCATCCATGCCAGCCTCACGAAGTCTTTTGATTGCATCCTTGTGAGTGACTACTTTTAGTTGTGATTTATATTCACTTGAAAGGTAAGCAATGGTTTCTTCTGTAAGATCCGGTTGCTTCTCAAGTAGATCAATCATGCGATGAGCAGCCTCTTCAGTAATGGCATAAAGCGTATCGCCGATACGAGGGCGAATATCTAAGCCAGCTTCAGCAAAGGTAATGCCTTGCTTTGGTCCAAGCACCCATTCAAGATCAACGGAGTAAGGCCACTGGCCACCGACTTCTTTCATCGTTGAGGTAACCCGGGTCATCCCAATTACTCTTTTCACTGGGCTTGTAGCATAGACAAACATCATTTGTCCCGGGGTAACTTGTTCTGCTGTTTTTTTGCGGTTTTTGGGGAAGCCGGCCGTCGGATATGATTCATGAGTCTGTGTGTAAATACCAGGATAGACAACCTTAATGGACCAGTCACCAGCCGAATTTGATACCCATTCGCGGTCTTCAGGTGCTTCATTCTTCAAATCAATCGCTCGCATCACTGCTTGCAATTGATCTTCTAATGACTTGATCTTACGTCCGTATTCATCGATCTTCTGTTCCAATAAAGCAACTTTATCCGCACTCATGAACATCGCTCCCTCACGATTTAATCATTTCCTGAAATTAGGATACAATGCATATCGTTTGGAGTCAAGTGTTTTAGAAACATATATTATTGGAGTCGTATATTATATACAACTCCAAAATAAGAAAAGTCATTTGAGTCTTTAATGAAGGTTTTAGCTTCGTGTGACATGCTTCGTCCGGCCAGTGTTCTTCTGGCAAACATATAATCCGCAGGACCGCAACGCGGCGTTCTTCCTTACGCAAAAAGCCAGTTTCTTATACACTGGCTATCTTTAACTTCGCGGTAAAAGAACTGTTGAATGCATTAATAGCTTTTTGAATGACATGTGCTATTGCCTTCGTCAACTGAACTGGCACTCCGTTAGCCACTTGTTGCTGCTTGGCAGTTAGTCCTCCTTGAAAGATGAACTCATCCGGCAGCCCCTGCAGCCGAGCACACTCTCTCACGGAAAGGATCCGATCGTCTTCAGGGTGTAGCAGCATCGCCTTCCGAGGCATCACGACCGTTACGGACGGCTCGTCCCACTCAATGCGCTTATACTGATTCGAGTGAGTACCTTTGGGACGAATCTCATCCGGAATATGATTAATATTCCCTCCTTTTGGAACGCTTCGAATCCTTCCTAGGGTCTCGGCGTTTACTTTGGATATATCAGCCTGGTTGGGTACGTCCGGATCCAGGTTACTAAAGGCGAAGCGAACATTTTTTGCTCGTTGATTGCTTTCTGCGTTTGGCAACCTGATCTTCCCTATTTTAGATCCAATAAATATTGCCCTTTTACGCGGTTGGGGAGATCCGAAGTCTGCTGCATTCAACACGCCATATTGGATTTCAAATTCTTTGAGCTCATCCAGTATCTCATCCTTGAATTGGCCATCGCCGGCACTTAATATTTGAGGCACATTCTCCAGTACAAACACCTTGCAATTTTGATTCGATTTAACAGCGTCAATATATTCTCGTACCAGACGATTATTAGGATTATCAAGATAATTGGTATTTCGATTTGAATTAGAAAAACCCTGACATGGTGATCCCCCGATCATGACTGGAGAAGTAAAGTATGATCGATCTATTTGGGTAATGTCGCCATGGTGAATGTGATCGCCTAAATTATGGCGATACGTTCGCACAGCATCTGCATCTTTCTCTATCGCAAATGCGATGTCAAAGCCAGCTTGAGCAAAGGCGAAATCCATTAGACCGGCCCCTGAAAACAAACTGTCTATTTGTAAGGGGATGTAGAGATGCTGAAGAGCCTGCCGTATACTCTTATATGGGATATCAACATCGAGGCTAGAACCATACCTCTCAGTGACATTCTGAAATTCATCCCTGGATATAACAATCTCAGCTGCTTGCTTAACTCGCAGGAAATCCTGAATACCTCGTATTTTGCCACTCGTTTTGATTGAATCTGAAGCTTGTTGGCTGGTCGGCGCCTCATCTGTATCCGCAACGAAACCTCGAACAACAATTTCTTCTTCATAGATATCAACTTGTAAATAAGCGCAATCCTCGAAAGCATACAAGACCTGCTTGCTTCGAATATCAAGCACCGGCTTAACACTATGCCTCAGCTCACGCTTGGATACCGTATTACCCGGAGACTCAGAAGGTAGAATGATGATCTTTCGATTATCACGATCAATGACATATCTAAAATGAGTACCTGGCTGAAATACGGTATTGCTTAACTGACGATCCTGAAGGTATATTCCTCTACATGAGTTTTTTGCACGACGAGTTCTGATCATGATAGCGCCCCCTTATATATAATGAGACCAGTCTTCAGGCTGGTCGCTATAGAATCAACGAAATGAGTTTTTACGTATCCTAAAACACCTGGTTATGTGCCGGCCTAGCCCAAGCGGCAATGAGCGGAATCTTTTAAGGTTTTGCCGGTGCTAAGCGCATGAAACGCCTGCTGAAGCTTTTGTGAGTTTATGAAGTTTTCAAAGAGCTAAAACACCCGTATAACGTAGCCGTCATAGCCTGTTTGCCAAACCGGTTCTCGTAGTGCAAGGGTCTGTCTGAAAGACCGGCAAAGCCGCCCTTGTACGAAGAGGTTCGGTGTGGCTGGATAGGATGGTGGTTACGTTATGTCTACGGGTGTACGTTTTGAAACGCGGAATAACGAAACGACTGCGAAGATAACTTTTGCGCGGCAACCGGCGGTTTTCCTTCTCTGAATAAACCTACACATCCATGGCTTCTCGTGTTACTTTAGTTTGACTTGCAGTACACGATCAGTAACTAGAAACAAAAAAAGCATCTGGACTTAGGTCCAGATGCTTTTCATTTATTGAGCTCTGTTCTTTATCTGTAGGTTCCACAATAGCTCTGCAAAATACTTCTGAGAACCAACGCCAAAATTCCGAACAAATCTCAGGTCATATGGCGTCTTCTGTAATAGTTCGGCAACCGACGTACAACCCGTTCGATGCAATGCATTTGAAATGCGAGTGTTGATGTGGGTATCCGGAGACAATTCTACGAGCTCATGTATGGATTTCTCCTGAATATGCTGCGGTAAAGTGACCAATTCCATAAGTGGCTTAGTATCATTTTTAGCCAAGAAAAACCACTTTGTAGAAGACTCTTCATTTAAAAGAGCTCGCTGTCTGGCCTCCTCAACTTTAGGATAAAGAATATGATAATTCGGATCTTCCCTATTCTTGTTTAACGAATCCATCAAATAATCGAGCTCTCCCAGCGATAAATTCCTTATGAAAGCCATCTTCCATCCCCCCATAATCAGTAGTAGGTACACAGTATTTAAGAAGTCACTCATTTACCTGCTGCATGATCCGATTTCCTACTAGGATCCCTCGAACTCCTACCCAAATTGTACCCAGAGCTGAGACGGTCATTTTAACCTCATTGGAAATACCAAGTAACGTAGCAGAGATCCACCAAGCAAGCATTAACCAACCTGCCCACCAAAAGGCAAACCCAATTTGTCGAGCCTCCAGTGAAGGTCTAAGACGCAATTGTTCCCGAAACATATATTGCGAAGCTCCAAGGATGATAAACATAATGGCTACTCCCCACATACTTTATCCCCATTCCCCTCTATTCTATAAAGTAGTCGTTTCTTCTCTTAATCCATAATATCTTTTCTCTTCGTACCACTTAACTAACGCTTCTCTTTCTTCCAAACCATATTCCTTGGTGATTGTTTCACTGTTTCTTTCCATATAATCTACAATGTCGTCAAGGTTATCTTGATACCATTTCTCTCTAACAAATTCCGATTTCTCGTCACAGATCTCTCTAACTGTAACGGCCAGCCTGTTTCCAGACATCCTACCTACAAGTACATGTGAATCCGTATACGCATCACAACGTAGTTTATACGCCGACGAAGTAAACGTCTCTCTGTACGACCTTTGCCCTTCTGGTTTACTGATATCAACCCTAATACGACTAATGCTCATCAGAATCTTGACACTTTCTAGGTCTGTTGGATCGCTCTTAAAAGTTTTTATGTAGTTATAATCACTTTCACCCATCTCTTCTACAAAAGTCTTGGCAAATGCCTCGTCTTCTGTAACAAATAGTGGTTTATAACTGAGACCGTCTTCGAAAGCAAATGAATCGACTTCTTGTACGACGAAGACTGGTTCTCTTCCTTCCATTTCCCATAACTTCATAATTCCCCTCCAGAACAGATACAATTTTATTATAATGATTCCAGTTAGTTGAATGCTTTAACATAAAGTGAAATTCCCGTTAAAACCCCTTAATTCTATAATCAAATTACCTTTTTACTATAGATACCAAGACGTATTAAACGTTTCTTCAGTATAATTCTACCATTCTACTATCGACAACAGTACCCAAAAAACGCGATATACTGAGGAATTCTATAATCATCGGAACGCAAAGAAGGATTAGAAGAGCAATGGAATCTACCGGCTCTTAGCAGCTTGCTGCTTAGAGCCGGTAAGTCGCTTGCCCTTCCCGACTGAACGAGCTGGGGGAACATACATGATTAATAAGGGAATGCCACCTGACCATTCGCTTCATAAATCAGCTGATGTGAAAAATCATCAGATTCACGAGAATCAGGTACCATGGATCGGTACCGGGTTCCCATCATAGCAGTTATTACCGAGATGCCGATCGATTTTACCACGTATCCATCAACACTCTGCCCGATCAACTTAACCCGTTCAGATTCCCCCATATAATCCGGAAACTCGTAGGAATCTGGGATATTCATAAGTCGCATCATCTCACCTGAGCGGAACATTCGCCAACAATCTTTCTCGGGATGCTTTAAATAACTAGACGTCACTTGTACCTTACCATATGAGTAAGGGAACGCAGACACCCGTTTACTCTCCAGACTAACCAATGTATGATTCTTTTCAGCTTTGAAATTGTTGTTCCCAGACTTCTTCAAAAGACCTTCCATCGTCGTGCCTTCAATTGGGCGCCAGTCGCCAACCTCCCAATCCTTCCCGAGCACTTGCTTAACATTCATTCGCCGATGTTCTGGAAGATTCGGCAGCTGCGGCCATTCAAAATCAGTCTCTTCACGAAAGAATACAGCATACCCTCGAGTCCTCGAAGCTACCGACCCCAAAGCATACGCATCAATCACCTTCTCATGTACATAAGGAAAGAATGGCTGTAGAAGCTTCTTCAGCTGCAAGTATGATGTGCTCTTGTAATACTGTGGAACCTGTTCAATCATAACCACACTGGCACCAGAAGCAAGAACCAAACGGGCATAATGCGGACCATGTCCTTCGGTAACACCACCATCCATCACACCTATGGAGGAATATCGTACACAGCTAGGTGACAACCAGCATACGTCAGCAGAAGGAACATAGTCCGTATGCTTTCGGGTCAAATCCCCCAGATATACAGATCCTCCTCTGAAATTATGCATATAGGCATCAATCGCAGCCGGCCACATATCCAATCCACCGACTGCCTCGTAAAAACCAGAATCACAAAGCGCGGCTGTTGCGAGACCTCCTCCAGCCGGCGCAGAATACAGTCGAAGCTTTTGCAATTCCGCGCCTTGCAGCATCGGCTTCTCTACGAAAAATAGATCAAAGGAACGTTCCCGGCGAATGACAATCATTCCGTCACTAATCAGCAGATCAATTCGTTCCCGAGCATGGATGACAGCCGTTACCTCTTTACTGCATGCTTCGTATAAAGGCCGAGGATGTGCCCAGCTAGGACGTTTACGTTTGGAAATCGTTCGCTCCATGGAATCGCTACGAGTCAAAATAATCGCATCACACGTAATCGTTTGCTTCACACCTTGTCCAACTGTAAAGCCGGCTGCTTCCAATGATGTAGGCTCAATCCAGATCCGAGTATTTTCACGGTGATAACCGGTCATCATGTTACGCACTAATTTCACGGCCATGCCATTTTTCGCCCCTTTTACGATTTGCGGTATGGATTTATGAGGAGAAGCTACCTAAAAGCTTATCAACTTTCTGCAAGAAATAACGATTCATTTTTCGACGCATGAAAGCTTCGACTCGATCAGTCTTCGTCTCCGTCCACGCTTGAAGCTCATGTTTATGAATTCTTACATGGTAGACCACTCCATCCAGTGGCACCTTGATCTTCTCACCTTTGGAATACCGACCGAGGTAGTCGTGGATTACAGTCATCTTGGCATGCTTAGCCCCGTTGTTTGTAAAGTAACCGAGGAGCAATGTAGGTTTCCGTGTCGATGACCGATAGTAAATGCGAATTTCGCTCATAGTTACTCCCCTCACCAATTACAATCTTCTTCATATAGAGTGGATCGGTTGGATAAGGCCCATTCTAAGAGCCCCTTCTCCCCTTCCTCCTGCCTCATCTGGTAATACCATTCTCCGTTGTCCTCCACTTCGTCGTTGCAATCAGAAAAATCCGGATGAGGGTTATAATTCAACGTTCCAGACCCTCCACATTTAAAGCAAACACCATTGGCGACATGCCTCCATCGAACCTTTCCGGAGCCATTACATTTAGTACATGAAAATTGGCCTTCCATTGAATTGATCCTCCTTAAATATTCTTAAAATCCGTTCGATTTCAAGCTATTATGGACCTTGCCTCGCTGACCTGTAGATTTCCTCCTATATCGCCCTGCTCATGGCTGGGCGATATAGCGAGAAGTTAAACTTCACAGCAGCACCTTATTCATGCGCGGGAATTCCAAAACCTCCCCGAATCCAAAATGTATTCTTCCGTGAGCCAGCCTGCATCCCGAAGCTTCAGATCCGTAAAATTATCGATCGCATCAAGATACCCCTCAGGTTTGCCCAGCTCAGTGATTGACTGATAGAAGTCATAATCGGATCCTTCATACTTATCCTCAAATTCTTTGGCCCATGAAATAACTTGTTGGCTAATATCCGTACTAGAAAGATCTAAATCCGTTATAGGCAGCGCGTCCGTAGCGATAAGAAAACCAATCATCATTCCGATTTGGGCTATATTTTCTTGGATCATTGCTTCTGGTTCCTGCTGTGAAACACTGTTTGTATTGTTCATTTGTTTCCCACCTTTCCGCTGCATTTGCACGAAACGTTTTTCCGCCTGCCCTACCCTTTCCGAGTCAGTCAATCTTTAAAGCTCAAAGTACCGATTAAGCCCTCGTAGTTCAGACCATCTTCGATGAAATGAATCAACATCTCCATTAACTTCTAAGAAAACATCAATCCCGGCTTTGGCTTCAATAATGGAGTAAAAACATCCGGCTCCCGGTATGGGATTGCATCCATCTTTAACAGCCAAATAGCCTTTTCGATAACAATTTCCGTTTACTTGCCAAGGTGTGTCCCCCATATCCAATTTTGCCCGAATAACAAATCCCCGGTAATCCAGCTCAATGTCCGGAACATAGATCATGCCATTATGAGTATATTTAGGTTCAAGTCGTTCCATAGAAGATGTTTTCTCGTCCTCATTACAATACTGACAAAACATGTTTTGAACGGGACCATCCATCGTCACCAAATCCCGTAAGATTTCCGTCTCCCGAGTGGCATAACATGATTTGCAAACATTAACGATGACATGGCCTAATTCAGATCTCAAAGTACAAACAAAGCACTCTTTCATTTGACAACACTCCTAATGTGTAATTATTTTTGGCCTACTGATCAATGAGCTTCAGAAGACCAAAGCATTCTATCGTTACAGCGAATCCATTGCTTCAGCGAAAATTTCCATTGCTTGCGTATCACCCAAAGCAGCAGCTTGGTCATATTTCAGCTGCAAATGATGCATCGCTTGCTCATATTCCTGTTGCAGTCGTTCTTCACGAAGACGGTCAAAGTCAATAGCTTGTGTATACATAAAAACCTCCACTAAGTTATGAAATGTAACTCTTTTTTTGACAGGATACACATTCACTCAAGCTGACTGAACGAGCATTTTCTTCATAAAGCTAAAGTACAATTTCATCGCCGCTGGATTCTTCCGGGAAACCTTAAGCGCCCGAAGTGCGGCAGAACCGTAAACGTTGTTTGGCATCTTCATTCCTCCTGATTCTGGTTTTTGGGGCTGTCGGCCCCGGTGAACATCCGGCTTCGTGCCGGCCTAGCCAAGCGGCGATGAGCGTTCTTTTGATTTTGGTTTGATGAGCAGTTTACCCTCTGCAGCTGTTGCATTTGTGTATGGAGTTTTCAAAGAGCAAACATCCGTGTGTCGTAGCCGTCATAGCGCCCTTACCGCGCAGGTTTCCGGAGTGCAAGGGTTTGCCCGGAGGGATGGCATTCTCGAAAGAGAAAAGCCACCCTTGCTCGGAGGATGGCTGCGTGGTTTGCTATGATTAACGGATACGACACACGTTTCGGATGTGTTCAAAGAAAACGACAGGAATTAGCAACTTTGCTGAGGGGACATCAACGCGAATCAAACTGGGGGTTACTTCTTTGAATTAACATGCACAGGTCGGTGGGAACCACGGACCTGCCTCTTTACTTCGTTCCACTAGATTGTAGCGAAGCAAGGCGCAGCGGAAATGTTGTGGAGAGCGTTTACGGCCAAAATCTTTCAAGAAGGTTTTCGCATCGGGGAGATGCTTCGCCGGCAAGTGGATTCATCCAGCTGCGGATTTGGGCAGCTGGGCGATTCCGACTTGCCACCTTTTAATCCGAAGGCCACCGTCGCACGGTGGGTTTCCTTTGCCTTTCAAAAAATAAAAAAACCAGGATCAATCCTCCTGGTCTTGAAATGTAGTATAGTCCATGTTTGGTATGCAACGATTATGATCGAAGCAGTCCTGATCACGAAAGACTCTTTTAGTCTTTATCATTTTTGTGTTATTATAAAGGTACACCAGTTTATATCATATATATGTGGTATATACTACAAGGTATATTTGATGAATTCTTTACTATAATAAAAATAGAGCCTCCACCGTTGCACCGGTGAAGACTCAGGACCAAAGGCTGTGGAACCCCACGGCGCGCTAAGTTAATCTAATAGCTTAACGAAAAACCACCGTAATCAGGCCTCCAACCTTATTATACGGTGGTTTTTCGCTTGTTTAGCTTCCGACGAATCCATCGGTACAGCTTCCGTACACTGAGCAAAATGCTCAATGCGGCCGCAACACCTTTGAGTATGTCAAGCAGCTCCACAAGGGCGATCATGGCATCACCCCCTTTACGAGAGGCTACGCCGTTGATCGCTCCACCGCACTTTAAGTCCGTATGAATATTATACCATCTCTATTACACCTTTTTGAAATTGATTTGATTTTGACTAACAATACCGTTTTAATCGAACATCCAAATTGGAGCTTCGTAGCATCGAAATGGAGGTTCGAATCTCCAAATGAAGAGAATCGAACCTCCAGGAGGAGAAGCCTTATTTCACTTTCATCAACAATCTATTCCAAAAGCTTGTTTTTTCTTCAACTGATCTCGTCTTGGTTAATGGGAATTTATGAATAGCGCTTCCGAATGGAACCTGCCTTACTTGAGTTATATGCTCTATATCTTCAGGGAAAAGAAGCATCTCAGTAAATCGTTCTTCAGCAACTTCACGCTTGTTCTTCATTAGATGCTCTTGATTTCTTTGGACCGCCAAAGAAATCTTCATCTTCACCCAGTTGAATTTATCCAGGCTTTGAGTCTTATCGAATTCAAATATCAATTGATCTGCTAGGCTCTGTGTATGCCTATTTATATGTATGGCAGGCTGGTCATCGGCATTTAAAGCTCTCACAAAAACTAAATAATCTCCAGGAAGATACCCTACATTGATCGTATGACCTTTTCGGTGCCCTAAGATCCCACGATTCTCAACAGACTTAATATCAAACATATGAAAGTAACAATAATTTCCCGACCACTCACTAGGTTTGATTAGTAAAGGATCTTCTAGATTAATTTTATTTTTAGCATTATAATCAAAAATCTCCCCTTTATAAAAGTACTCTCCCGTGCTGTATGTCATCGGAGAAAAACCCTCATTTGCATATCGCACAATCCGAATCCATTCCATGTAATGCCTCCTTTGCTTTGTAGGTCAATAACCCTCCACATCTCGCGCTACCTTCATCTACAAAATATGGATAATTCATTGTAACTTAGTCACCCTCAGTTCGAGAAACAACTTATCAATCAATCCTATTACTCGCTTCCACTATTCGAAGAACGAAGTATTTCTCCCTGTTTAATCAGCTGCTGGACCAATAAATAATCGGCTTCGCTTTGAGAAATAGCTTCAATGGAATAGGATTTGCCTGAAACTATATAATGATAGGTGGCAGAAGTACTGGATTCTAATCGTTTGGTTTGCAATAATCCTTTCTTGATTGTTAGAACGAGGATTTCTCCTTTCGGCGTTATGATATAATCACCAGGTTCTAATAGGGTCTTATCTGGATCAAGAACGGTCGGGTCTATCCAGCGGAATTTCCACGTTTGCCCTTTATCTTTACTAACCTGAACCCTCTGTTTTGGCACGAACGAACTCCCCCTTTAATATCCTAACTATCTATCCAAAGTTTATATCAATATTATGTTTAAATCCTATATTGAATGGGACAATTTAACAATTTAATCTTAATGGTCTTTGATTACCGGCTCTTAGCAGTTTACTGCTTAGAGCCGGTTGCTTTCATAAAAAAAAGCAGCCCGGTGTCAGGCTGCCAATGCTTGTCCTATTTTTTTTGTTTCTTAATAACTTCCTCACTGCCGGCTGCGGCCATGAGGGCAGCTTCTTGAGCTTCCATTTTTGCCTCATAGAAGGCTTCAGCAATATTTTGTACCGCACGTTGCAGTCCATTTGTCCGGATCATCTGGAAATCAATCTCCATCATTTTCTCTTCTGTGATCGTGCCGACCTTATCCGGAAGCAGCCACTCCCGATTGATAGCAATCATTTGCTCTGTACTGGCAAAACTATCATGATCAAGGAATGGATGATCCGCCTTTTCGATTTCAACATATGCTGATCGCACTGCGCGGCCTTCCCTTTGCGCTTTCTGAACCTCTGCTTTAGCTGATGTTATCGGAATTACCATAACAGAGCGCGAATGATGGATTTTTGAATCATGATTATGTATGACGATCATCATATGCTGACCTTTAAGGACGTATCCAGGCTCTGGAGTAATGCCATCTACAAAATTGAACTCAGGTATATTGCCATTGTAAACTTCACCGCGAACAAAACTCATCGATTAAACCCTCCCCCAAAAATAAAACCCCACTCACAGTGGGGCTTAACCTTCATTTAAAAATCGAGTTGCAAGCGCCATTTGACGTTTCTGCAATCCGCGTTCAATTTTCTTTTCGGTTTCTTCGGAGTTACCCTCAAGCCCGATAAACTCCAGAAGAGACACATCGTATTTTTTCTTGATGTTGTCTTCAGCTTTCAGTGCGGCTGAATTTCTTGGTTTAACATTTGGTTGGGGAAATGCCAGAACTGTGGACATTATCCATCCCTCCATTCTCTTACCTCCAGTATATCATAAAGAAAACCCAAGTAAAATGGTATAAACCAATGTAAACCCATATAAAACGGTCAAATCAGCCAATAACTAATGATTCATCAGTCACAACTTTAATTGAGAACTCTTCATCGCAATCAAGACATTTATATAGTGAAACATTATACAAATCAGGTTGATCCTTATCCTTCTGGAACTCAAACATTTGCGCCTCACCCTGCAGCTTCGATATCGCCAAACATTTAGGGCAATAGATGATACCATTCTTTTCTTCTTGATCGGACACAGCCAGTCTCTCCTTTGATTTTATTGCTATGGCCGGATATCACCGGCCATAGCAGCTCATTTAGGTATTTAACACTGTCTTACAATTTACACATTGATATTCCATCGGGTGAGTACTAATCTGAATCACCTTGTTGAGCTCCTGTTCACCGGTGATATAAACCCGTTCACCGCATTCTTTACAAAGTTTTTTACGCAAGATCTCCATCTCCTTCGGAGTAACGGAAAAGATCAGATCCAACAGCTCAGGATTGTCACTTTCTACGATGTCCTTTCGATAGATCACCGGTACGGGTATCGCTTGAATTTGTTCTCGCTCTGCTATTTTCATCTCCAGATGCTCACCAGCGGACATTATTCTTAAGATATCATGTTGATATAAGGCTGTGCAAAAACTTGTCCAACTGTTAATCAAATTGCCAGAATCCCATAGAATAAGTTCTTCATTCAGATTAATAGAAAACTGTCGGCCATCGAAATAGGTGCAATGGATAATAACAGGTTCAACATCTGGGTACTCCCTAATGTCTTTCACAATTTTCTGTTCAATGTTTCTTTGACGCTCGGTCACCCAACGATTCGGCATCCCGTTAAGCCGCTTGATCTCTTCAAGTAAACTCATGCGGAGCTTAAGGCTAGGTATTCCATTTTCAAGCCGTTGATCAATCAACGAGCACAACAGCCTTATCGACATTTCCTCAAAATGATTTCCAACCAAGGAACCATAGAATTGCTTTATCTTCATCGTGTAGTCCTCCTGTGTTTTGGTTTGTCCGGGGAAGGGGCCCCGGTGCCCTCCCCTACCACTCATACGTCTTCAACTCAGGAATTTCTGGACCATCCGAATCCAACATGAGCCAGTCTATTTTTTGGTTTGACGCGTAGTGAAGAATATGTAATAGGCTTTCTGGTAACTTGCCGCGCATGCACTCAAGTTCTTCACTTTCTGGAACGACAATGAAATATCCATATGACTTCTTCTCATAGATCACAAGCGGCATTTGCGCATCCTCATTATCTAAGAACTCCATAGCCTTCGAAGTCACATGAGCCGTACTCACAGCAATCATCGATAAAACTTCCAGCGCGTCCATTTCTGGACCAGCCACCGCATCTTCACAATAGATTTGACTGCCGGCCCAATCTTCCCCAAGAATCACATCGTCATCTTCCTTTTGTTGCTTCCTTTCAAGAAATTCTAAGTATGCGACCCCTGTCCAGGCTTTAAAATCATTCATGGCATTTACTTTGGCGTTCGGTCCTACAAATGGCGTCACTTGTTGAATAGCGTCTTGGAACACCTTCACCACAACATGAATTTTCATGTTACATCATCCTTTCAAATTGTTATCTGAATTTGGCCGACCTTTCTTTGAACGGTCAAAACATCATTTTACGAAACCCTTTCATAAAAACCCCGAACTTTTCTACGCAAATACCCTTCAGATTCCAATTCCTGCAATGTACGGCGAACGGTTGCTTCCGGCGTATTCGTCTTTCGGAGTTTCGAAGGAAATTGCTTCTTAACGCGTTCAAAGACTTTCTCTGGTGTGATGACATCTAATCCCTTGGTTACATGTTTAATAGCGTTCTTCCATGTCACATAGTTGTCTGCATTAATCTTTTTGTATTGACCAGGGACCAATATCCAAAGCTCTCCCCCCGGTTTGTAGTCCGTTTTAAAGAGCAATAAGTGCTCTGTCACTACCGGAATAAAGTTGCCTGTATATGAAGAGCGGTAACTCATAGCGTTGTGCTGTACTTTGGTGAAATGGCGAACCGGTGCACCGATCCAAGCCATCTCCCGTTGAATACTCTTGATATATCCCTTGCCTTTGACCACCATATCCCCGACCAATACGGCCACGTATCGGCTGTGTGCAGCTGCCTTCACATTCACGTGGCTAACAGCTGCGATAAACGTTTTCCAATCCATCCTGCTCATGTCCATGCTCTGCATGTGCTTAGGAAGATCAGCCGCGTAATCGATCATGTTCCAGTAAGGATAATGAAGAACCGTTAGATCAAAACCGGCATCATGAAAGTCGTCGTTTACAACATCAAATCCGTTGTGGATGTCGTCGCCGACATAGGGCAGACCAAGGGCAGTGCAAACATCCCGACTGGTCTTCCCTCCTTCCATAGGGTCATAAATGTAAGGGGCCTGGATGCCCGTTCTCTTTAAGTAACTGACCAGCTTACCAAGAACATCGCCAGCGTAATTACCTCGATAGTTTGCGTTGCCGTATTTCCCACGTTCCGGAACAGAAATCAAAGTAGTTAATTCACCAAAGGAATCATTAAGTCCATGAATCTCCATATGAAGCCCTCCTATCAGTCGTTCGTATGAGCTCGGTCGAATCAGAACAACTCGGTAATATTCCCGTGAACTAGCTTGGATTGGACATCTTCTTTGAAATCACGGAAGCTCTTCCCGGCATGTGTGAGCGTTTGAACGAAAGGGTGTTCTGTCACCTGTTCGGTATGTTGAATGGCAAACATCAAACATTCAGTCCGAAACATTTCATCTGCCACTGATTCACAAAATCGCTCGTAGTCCTTTTGGGCATCCTCATCGTTAATGGCAAGTAGATAATCTTCTTCAGACCATTCTTCAAACAAAGACGAACCCGGCTCTCGAAACTGCACCAGCTGTTCATCGTCTGCCCCCGAAAAGTAAGACCCCGTATACTCAAGAACCTGGGATTCCCCAGCTGAATTGAACACACGGTAGGCAGTACTTAATTTCATTTGTTTAAAACTTCTAATAACGATCAATTTGTGTTCCTCCTTAAAACCTCGTTTTTTTGGCCTGTTGGCCCCCTTAACATCCGGCTTCGTTTGCCGGTCTAGCCAAGCGGCGATGAGCGTTCTTTTGATTTTGGTTTGATGAGCAGTTTTCCATCTGCCGGTTAAGCGTTGGCGTATGTAGTTTTCAA
>NZ_JAVFHM010000252.1:2500-74796 GCF_041954005.1 Priestia sp. BR_2
AGAGAAAACAAGAGTGATTCCGTCAGTAGCGGCGAGCGAACGCGGAACAGCCTAAACCAGAGAGCTTGCTCTCTGGGGTTGTGGGACGTCTCACATGGAGTTACAAAGGAACATATTAGGCGAAGAGGTCTGGAAAGGCCCGCTATAAGAGGTAAAAGCCCTGTAGCCGAAAGTATATTCCCTCCGAGACGGATCCCGAGTAGTGCGGGGCACGTGAAACCCCGTATGAATCCAGCAGGACCATCTGCTAAGGCTAAATACTCCCTAGCGACCGATAGTGAAGCAGTACCGTGAGGGAAAGGTGAAAAGCACCCCGGAAGGGGAGTGAAATAGAACCTGAAACCGTGTGCTTACAAGAAGTCAGAGCCCGATTCTTAAGGGTGATGGCGTGCCTTTTGTAGAATGAACCGGCGAGTTACGTTCCCATGCAAGGTTAAGGCGAGAAGCCGTAGCCGCAGCGAAAGCGAGTCTGAATAGGGCGACTTAGTATGTGGACGTAGACCCGAAACCGTGTGATCTACCCCTGTCCAGGGTGAAGGTGCGGTAACACGCACTGGAGGCCCGAACCCACGTATGTTGAAAAATGCGGGGATGAGGTGGGGGTAGCGGAGAAATTCCAATCGAACTCGGAGATAGCTGGTTCTCCCCGAAATAGCTTTAGGGCTAGCCTCGGAATGAAGAGTCGTGGAGGTAGAGCACTGATTGGGTGCGGGGCCCGCAAGGGTTACCAAGCTCAGTCAAACTCCGAATGCCATAGACTTATATCCGGGAGTCAGACAGTGAGTGCTAAGATCCATTGTCAAAAGGGAAACAGCCCAGACCATCAGCTAAGGTCCCCAAGTGTGTGTTAAGTGGGAAAGGATGTGGAGTTGCACAGACAACCAGGATGTTGGCTTAGAAGCAGCCACCATTTAAAGAGTGCGTAATAGCTCACTGGTCGAGTGACTCTGCGCCGAAAATGTAACGGGGCTAAACACACCACCGAAGCTATGGCTTGAATCGACTTCACTGCTTCTTTGAGGTAGTGAACACTGAGATGAACATTTTTGTCAGGCTTGAGATGAAATCAAGAATGACCAAATGCTCTCAGGGGATCAACACACTTCGAAGGCGGAGTGAAGTCGATTCAGGGGTAGGGGAGCGTTGTATGTAGGTTGAAGGTGTACCGTAAGGAGCGCTGGACAGCATACAAGTGAGAATGCCGGTATGAGTAACGAAAAGATCAGTGAGAATCTGATCCGCCGAAAGCCCAAGGTTTCCTGAGGAAGGCTCGTCCGCTCAGGGTAAGTCGGGACCTAAGGTGAGGCCGAAAGGCGTAATCGAAGGACAACAGGTTGAAATTCCTGTACCACCGTAAACCGTTATGAACGATGGGGTGACGCAGGAGGGTAGTGACGCGGACTGATGGATGTCCGTCCAAGCAGTGAGGCTGATGTGTAGGCAAATCCGCACATCGTAAGGCTGGGCTGTGATGGGGAGTGAAAATTACAGTAGCGAAGGTCATGATCTCACACTGCCAAGAAAAGCCTCTAGTCAGGTGAAGGTGCCCGTACCGCAAACCGACACAGGTAGGCGAGAAGAGAATTCTAAGGCGCGCGGAAGAACTCTCGTTAAGGAACTCGGCAAAATGACCCCGTAACTTCGGGAGAAGGGGTGCCTCGGTAGGGTGAATAGCCCGAGGGGGCCGCAGTGAAAAGGCCCAAGCGACTGTTTAGCAAAAACACAGGTCTGTGCGAAGCCGTAAGGCGAAGTATACGGGCTGACGCCTGCCCGGTGCTGGAAGGTTAAGGGGAGCGGTTAGGGGTTAAACCCGAAGCTGTGAACCGAAGCCCCAGTAAACGGCGGCCGTAACTATAACGGTCCTAAGGTAGCGAAATTCCTTGTCAGGTAAATTCTGACCCGCACGAATGGCGTAACGACTTGGGCGCTGTCTCAACGAGAGATCCGGTGAAATTTTAATACCTGTGAAGATGCAGGTTACCCGCGACAAGACGGAAAGACCCCATGGAGCTTTACTGCAGCTTGATATTGGATTTGGGTACGATCTGTACAGGATAGGTGGGAGCCTTTGAAGCATGAGCGCCAGCTTGTGTGGAGGCGACGTTGGGATACCACCCTGATCGTATCTAGGTTCTAACCTGGTACCGTGATCCGGTACGGGGACAGTGTCAGGCGGGCAGTTTGACTGGGGCGGTCGCCTCCTAAAGAGTAACGGAGGCGCCCCAAGGTTCCCTCAGAATGGTTGGAAATCATTCGAAGAGTGCAAAGGCATAAGGGAGCTTGACTGCGAGACCTACAAGTCGAGCAGGGACGAAAGTCGGGCTTAGTGATCCGGTGGTACCGCATGGAAGGGCCATCGCTCAACGGATAAAAGCTACCCTGGGGATAACAGGCTTATCTCCCCCAAGAGTCCACATCGACGGGGAGGTTTGGCACCTCGATGTCGGCTCATCGCATCCTGGGGCTGAAGTAGGTCCCAAGGGTTGGGCTGTTCGCCCATTAAAGCGGTACGCGAGCTGGGTTCAGAACGTCGTGAGACAGTTCGGTCCCTATCTGTCGTGGGCGTAGGAAATTTGAGAGGAGCTGTCCTTAGTACGAGAGGACCGGGATGGACGTACCGCTGGTGCACCAGTTGTTCCGCCAGGAGCATGGCTGGGTAGCTACGTACGGACGGGATAAGCGCTGAAAGCATCTAAGCGTGAAGCCCCCCTCAAGATGAGATTTCCCAGTATGTAAGACCCCTTGAAGACGCCGAGGTAGATAGGTTGGAGGTGGAAGTGCAGCAATGCATGGAGCTGAACAATACTAGTCGGTCGAGGGCGTATCCAAAATATATTTCAATGAGCTGCAAATATCGTTTCGTATCTAGTTTTCAGGGAATCAATCTCTGTAACTGCATACAAGTTATGATGGAGAGATACCCAAGTGGCTATAAGGGGACCCTCTGCTAAGGGGTTAGACTGCGTAAGCGGTGCGAGGGTTCGAATCCCTCTCTCTCCGCCATTTGAATAACTTGGATGCAATAAGGTTTATATGGCGGTGTAGCTCAGCTGGCTAGAGCGTACGGTTCATACCCGTGAGGTCGGGGGTTCGATCCCCTCCGCCGCTACCATACATACCTGGAGGCTTAGCTCAGCTGGGAGAGCATCTGCCTTACAAGCAGAGGGTCGGGGGTTCGATCCCCTCAGCCTCCACCATGTATTTTTTTATTACCTTACCATGCCGGTGTAGCTCAATTGGTAGAGCAACTGACTTGTAATCAGTAGGTTGGGGGTTCAAGTCCTCTCGCCGGCACCATCTTTAATAATGCGGAACTGTGGTGTAGAGGCCTAACATGCCTGCCTGTCACGCAGGAGATCGCGGGTTCGAATCCCGTCAGTTCCGCCATTATTTACAAGCTTCAGGGATGAGAATCCATAACCGGGTTCGTCGGAGCATATCCTCGTTAGCACAGACTTCGCAGTCTCGAACGAAGAGAGAGTATTCCGTCAGTTCCGCCATTATTACTCCTAAGGAATAAAAATGGTCGGTTTTCCACAGATTAAAGTGGGAAGTGTTGCACTCCGCACTTTATTTTAATGTTATTCATGTTTGGCTCGGTAGCTCAGTCGGTAGAGCAGAGGACTGAAAATCCTCGTGTCGGCGGTTCGATTCCGTCCCGAGCCACCTTTATATTTTGGAGGATTAGCGAAGTGGCCAAACGCAGCAGACTGTAAATCTGTTCTCGTCCGAGTTCGGTGGTTCGAATCCATCATCCTCCACCAGTAATAAGAGCCATTAGCTCAGTTGGTAGAGCACCTGACTTTTAATCAGGGTGTCGAAGGTTCGAGTCCTTCATGGCTCATCCGAAAGGGTCGTCAACGTTGTTGACGGCTCTTTTTGTGTTGTTTTTACTGAACTATTTCCCAAAGCACACGGACTTAAAGAGAAGGAATTGTCGTTTGTACAGGATGATATGCTAAAATAAGAAAAAACGATAAAGTGGTGGAGTCATCAATGGTGGAGATGGAGCATATCGTTCAGAAACTGGAGCAGACCTTGGGTACCTCACTCGGCTTAAAAACATTGAATGAGCAGGAATCGCTATGGCTCACGGAATCGATGGCGATCACTTCGCGATTCGGTGACCGGTTAGGTCGTGAAGAAAGCGATACAAGTTCAATTCGCCGTGGAGAAAGCGTAAGCTCAAACACAACACGAATGGTTGATGGTGCTTATGTGCATAAGGAGCTTGGTGAGATTTGGTTTCCCGTTAATCAACAGGATCTGAGCCGAGTAATCGTGGCGGATTCCAATGCTTTGACGGAGTCGGAGATTGGGCTTGTCGCTCTTTTATTGGCGAACCTTCAGGAAGCGCCTTCAGGCGCGATGTCAAAGAATGCAGCCAAGGTTGAAGAAGAACGGCGCGCCCAGCAGTTGGGCGGTTGGTTGAAAGAGCGCCTTCAAGCCGGCGAGCTGCTTGCTGAACTGCCGGATGAGATGCTGATTCGGACAAGCTTGACGGAGGAAATGGTCCCCTTTCTACTCATTCATGAGAGCGAGCATGCTCCCACGCCAAGTTATAAAGCGTTGCTGCGGTTGTTGCGAAGTTATTTTGACGGGGATATCGTTCTTGTGCCGCTGCTGGATAAGGAATGGATTATCCTTGCCAATCAAGAGCTGTTGGGCGGCATAACGACGGATGATAAAGAGGAAGCATCCTCGGAAGCCGATCAGGATTTGCTGTCCTTATTCTGTATGGGGCTGTACGAGCTCATTTCAACGGAATGGGTGGGCGATTTTCATATTTCGGCGATCCCGGCAGTCAATGCGCTTCATGCTTTGCCGCAGACGGTTGGCATGCTGCGAGAGACCATGACCATCGGGCGTACTTTTCAGGTCAAGGAGCATATTCATCTGTCGACCGGTCTTCATCTGGAACGTCTGGTCTACAGCATTCCTGAGTATCAACGGAATCAATTCCTGCGGGAGTACGCTGCCGGACATACCGACTTATTCGAGGACAGTGAGACTTTATCGACGCTGGAGTCTTTTTTTGAATTGGACTGCAATGTGAGCGAGACGGCCAAACACCTGTATATTCACCGAAATACGCTGCTGTACCGACTGGATAAGATCAAACAGGAGACGGGGCTTGACGTTCGCAGCTTCAGTGACGCGGTATTGGTGAAAATAACGCTTCTATTGTATAAAGTGACGAAAAGGAAATAGGTTTTTTGTGCAGATTGTGTATAGCAAGTCAGGTGCCTATGGGGTAATATAAGATTATAAATTAATTGTATTCGATTTCATAACATTCATATGAGGGGGCAAATGCACATGGCTGGTGTACGCTTAGAGCATATTTACAAAAAGTATGCAGGTGCGGATAAAGCAACTGTAATTGACGTTAATTTGGATATTAAAGATAAAGAATTCTTGGTATTGGTAGGTCCTTCCGGTTGCGGTAAGTCTACGACACTTCGTATGATCGCAGGTCTTGAGGAAATTTCCGAGGGTAAACTTTACATTGGCGACCGCGTTGTTAACGATGTAGCACCTAAAGATCGTGACATCGCGATGGTATTCCAATCCTACGCCTTGTATCCGCATATGAACGTATATCAGAACATGGCATTCGGTTTGAAACTCCGTAAAGTGAAGAAAGACGAAATCGATAAGCGTGTACGTGAAGCAGCGAAAATCCTGGATATCGAGCATTTGCTCGAGCGTAAACCGAAAGCTCTTTCCGGTGGTCAGCGTCAACGTGTTGCCTTGGGCCGTGCGATTGTCCGTGATCCACAAGTCTTCTTGATGGATGAGCCGCTTTCCAACTTGGATGCGAAACTCCGCGGTCAGATGCGTGCTGAAATTACTAAGCTGGTGAAGCGCCTTGAAACCACTTGTATCTATGTAACGCATGACCAAACAGAAGCTATGACGATGGGTGACCGTATCGTTGTTATGCAGGATGGCATCATTCAACAAGCGGATTCTCCAGAGCAGCTGTACAACAATCCGAACAACCTGTTCGTTGCTGGTTTCATTGGTTCCCCAACCATGAACTTCATCAACGGTAAATTGTCCGAGCAAAACGGTGGCGTATACTTCACTTCCCAGGGCTTGAACGTTCAAGTTCCAGGAGGTAAAGCACAATTGCTCAAAAATAAATCCATGATTGGCAAAGAAGTAATCATGGGTGTTCGTCCGGAAGATATTCATGAAGAGCCAGTATTCCTGGAAGCTTCCCCGAACACAATCTTCACAGCGAAAGTGGACGTAACCGAGAACCTTGGTCACGAAATGCTCTTGTACCTCAGCGGCTTGGGCACCGACACAGTTATCGGCCGTGTAGACGGACGTTCGACTACTCGCGAAGGCGACAATGTGAAATTGGCACTCGACATGAACAAAGTTCATATCTTTGATAAAGAGTCTGAATTGAACGTATTGCTCGAAGATTAATCTTCAGCAATCGAGATCTCTTGAAAACCGCCCCTCAAGGGGCGGTTTTTTTAGGAGAAAAAGACATAAAACTAGGCAGTTTGTGCCCTTATCCGAAGGGTTCAGGCAGTTCTAGCAGACGGTAGAAGTGGTCCTAGGGTAAAAGTGTGTAAAGCAGACAACCAATTGTCGATATAGAAAGAGAGTTATCTTTAGTAATAGAACATCTGTTTTTTAGTCGCAGTATGCCATAGCAGCGTAGCTTCACTCCTGGATAAGTCCAATGTCCTGCTATCGGATAGCCGGTTAGAATTGCATTCATTGGCTTTTTTCGATAAGATAAGCACAAAGCAAGGCATACATAAGCATTGAACGTATGGGTTGTTGGGGCGTATTCCATGAAGCATGACCGACCGCCGGCAAGGCTTGTGACGTCCTATTTAATTAGTAAAGTAACCGATCATGAAATATATCATCCAAAACGAGCCGTGCAGCATGCCGGTTGCGTTGTGATGTCAACATACAATGGAAGAAGAGGGGTAAGACCATGGCCAAGAAAGTGAAGGTATCCGAGCTGGTCCAGCAGTTTCAGCTGGAGGTCATCGCAGGTGAGGAAGGCTTGAAACGTCAGATTACAACGGACGATCTGAATCGCCCGGGATTGGAAATGGCCGGTTATTTTGAGTACCATCCGCGGGAACGGGTTCAGCTTATGGGGCGCACGGAGCTGGCTTTCTTCGGAATGCTGAAGCCGGAAGAGCGGAAAGAACGCATGCGCAGCCTGTGTACGGAAGAAACGCCTTGCATCGTGGTTACGCGTTCCCTGGAAGTGCCGGAAGAGCTGGTGGAGCTCGGCAATGAAAGAGGTTTGCCCGTGCTGCGCAGCAGCATGGCGACGACCATCCTGACAAGCCGATTCACGAGTTTCCTGGAACGCAGACTTGCGCCAACGACGACCATCCACGGGGTATTGTGCGATGTGTATGGCGTGGGGATGCTGATCACGGGCTCGAGCGGTATCGGGAAAAGCGAAACGGCTCTGGAACTCGTCAAACGCGGACACCGCTTAATCGCGGACGACGCGGTGGAGATCCGCCAGACGTCGGATTTTCAGCTGCATGGAACAGCGCCTGAGCTGATTCGCCATCTGCTGGAGATTCGCGGTGTCGGTATTATTAACGTTATGACGTTATTCGGTGCAGGTGCCGTTCGGAATAATAAACGGATTACGCTTGTTGTTCGATTGGAGGCCTGGCAGCAGGATAAACAATATGATCGTCTGGGATTAGATGAAGAGACAACACGAATTATAGAGACGGATATCCCTCTGGTCACCATTCCGGTTCGTCCAGGACGTAACCTTGCGGTTATTATTGAAGTGGCAGCTATGAACTACAGATTGAAGCAAATGGGACTGAATGCTGCACTGCAGTTTACGAACAAGCTGACGGCAACGATTGCTGAAGATATGGACGATTTGGACTAGGACTAGGGAGGGTTATAAGTGATGCAAACATTGCTCATCGATCCGGTGGCGTTCTCCATCGGATCGCTGCGTGTTCATTGGTATGGCTTGATTTTGGGCCTGGGTGCCTTGGCAGGTCTGCTGCTGGCCATTCGCGAAGGGAAGCGTTTTGGCATTCCGCAGGAATTTTTCATGGATTTGCTCTTGCTTGGGGTTCCTTCCGCTATTATCGGTGCTCGTATTTATTATGTAGCTTTTAAATGGGAAGACTATAAGGATAACTTCCTGGATGTGTTCAAAATATGGAATGGCGGGATTGCGATATTCGGCGCCTTGATCGGCGCCATTATCTGTGCGTTGATCTATGTTCGCCGAAAAGGCTACAACTTCTGGCGAATTGCCGATATCTGTGCGCCGTCCTTGTTGGCCGGCCAGATCATTGGACGCTGGGGTAACTTCGTTAACCAGGAAGCCTATGGCGGTCCTGTCAGCGAGTCTTTCTTGCGCGGAGAGCTGCATTTGCCTGATTTTATCGTGAATCAAATGAACGTACAGGGCGTATTCCATCACCCTACCTTCTTATATGAATCGCTGTGGAACCTGTTGGGTATCGTCATACTGCTTATCATTCGCAGACAGAAATTTCTGCGGGCAGGCGAACTCTTCATCGGGTACTTCATCTGGTATTCCATCGGCCGGTTCTTTATTGAAGCGGTGCGGACGGACAGCTTGGCTTTTCAAGGGGCCACAGGACTTGCCGATTTCATTAACAATACGTTATGGGCACCGATGACATGGATGGGCTTTGAACTGGGCCACCTGGATCCGGCTTATGGCAACATTCGAATCTCCCAGCTGCTGTCCGTGTTGATCGTCATTGGAGGCATCGTGCTGATCATCGTGCGCCGTGTGACGGGCCGCGCCAATGTGCGTTATTTGGACCCGATCGTGTCGACGAAGACGGGAGCAGGTCCAACGCCGGAAGCCGATCTTCAAACGAACAAAACCGTCAAGTCTTCTGCGCCGGCTCCTGCTAAACAGCATAAACAGGCCGCAGAACCGGAGGAAATGGCGGATAAAGACGTTGTTACCCAAGCAGAGGAGACAGAGGTCAAATCCTCACCACGGGCAGAAGAAGACACTCCGACAATAAAACCGGATACGGAGGACAAAAAGGAGTAGTTGCAGCATGATCGAAACCGTACTGTTTGATTTGGACGGCACCATTATCGACACGAATGAATTGATTATCTCATCGTTTATGCATGTTTTCGAGGCGCAGGCCCCGGGACCGTTGACCAGAGAGCAGATCATTCCGCATATGGGAACCACGCTGGAACAGCAGCTGCAGGCTTTCTCAGGGGGCGTCGAGGATGTCAGTCCGCTTATCAAAGCCTATCGCTCTTTCAACACGATCCATCATGATGACATGGTCAAACCATTCCCGCATGTGAACGAAGTCGTGGAGCGTCTTCATCGTCACGGGCTTTCGCTCGGGATCGTAACCACCAAGATCCGTCCTTCCACCATGATGACGCTGGAGAAGTACGATCTGGAGCGCTTCATGTCGGCGATTGTTACGGTAAACGACGTGGAGCATCCGAAACCGCATCCGGAGCCCGTTCTGACGGCGATTGAGCAGCTGGGGGCCAATCCGGCCACCACTTTGATGATCGGAGACAGTCCGGTGGACATTCAGTCTGCCAAGGCGGCGGGCGTGAAGGCCGCCGCTGTAGCTTGGTCCCTCAAGGGTGAGCAAAAGCTGATGGAGTACGGGCCGGATTTTATATTGAAGGATATGAGAGATCTGTATGAAATCGTAGGACTTCAAGAGGAATAGGAGTTTTGGCAGCATGGCCAGAAAGATTACCCGTTATCCTGTAGAAGGCCCCAACGCGTTATGGCAAATCTACCGCACCGTGAGCCCGTTCAAGGGCGTCAAGAACTTCATTTTTATCCAGATCGCCCGGTATTGTCCTATCCTGCCTATGAAGAATTGGATCTATCGCCATATGCTCGGGATGAAAGTGGGGAAGCATACCGCGTTTGGACTGATGGTCATGGTGGATGTGTTTTTTCCGGAGAAAATAACCATCGGCGAGAATTCGGTCATCGGCTACAACACGACCATTCTGGCTCACGAGTATTTAATAAAGGAATATCGTTTGGGTGAAGTGCGGATCGGGGAGAACGTGCTCATCGGCGCGAATACCACGATTTTGCCTGGCGTAACGATCGGAGACGGCGCGGTCGTTGCTGCCGGATCTGTCGTACATAAGGATGTGGCACCAGGTGTTTTTGTAGGCGGGAATCCATTGCGAGAGCTGAAGAGGACATCGACGGAAAGCGAGTCAATTTGAGGTAATGTGACAAGTCAGGTTCTCAAGCTTGCTGAATTGTTGTAGAATGAGTAAAGGATAACCTGACACAAAGCGAACAATAGTCCCCGGGGTATGATGGCCTTGAGGGACTTTTTTGCCCGTCCATTCGCATACATTGACTCTATCAACAAACTCGAAAACAAGGAGGCGACGCCTGACATGGGTGCAACGCTGAACAAAAAGGAAAGGCTGCCGCAGCTCGATATCTATCGTGCGCTGGCCATCCTGGGCGTGCTTCACGTTCATGCGACTTCATTTGCAACGGTGGATGCGATTGATTCGCGATTCTATTATATTATTAATTTTTTGAATATTTTCTTTAAATACGGTACGCCCTCTTTTATATTCCTAAGCAGCTTTGTGCTGTTCTATAACTATGCGGACCGGCCGCTGACCAAGGACTTGATCAAAAACTTCTACAAACGGCGGCTCTTGTACATTTTGCTGCCGTACGTGTTGTTCTCGATCATCTACTTCTTTGTGCGGATGTATCAGAACGGGATGCTGAACAGTTCGTTTGATCTATGGGCACAGATGCCGCTATTCTTTGAACGCTTGGCTCGAGGGCAGAATTATACGCACTTATACTTTGTATTTATCAGTTTGCAGTTCTATATTCTGTTTCCGATCTTCCTCAAGCTGTTCAAATCCTCACGGTTTCTCGTAAGGTGGGCGGTGCCGATCGGATTCCTGCTGCAATGGGGTTTCATCATCTGGAACAAATACGAGCTGCAGTACACGTTTAAAGGCAGCTTGGCCATTTCGTATTTAGCCTACTATATGCTGGGCGCTTATCTGGCGATGAATTACGATAAATTCAAGGGCTGGCTGACGTCATCATGGAAAAAGCAAACCTCTGGTCAAAGAGCAGGCACGATCGTGTTATGGGCCGGCTGGCTCGCGATGGCGCTGACGCATGTGCAGATTTGGTACAATCAGAGATTGCATGGCGCCAAATATGATTCCCTATTGTACGAGTTGTTGTGGAATCTGCACACCGTGTTCTCCGCG
Organism: Priestia sp. BR_2; assembly: GCF_041954005.1. Taxonomy (NCBI): domain Bacteria; kingdom Bacillati; phylum Bacillota; class Bacilli; order Caryophanales; family Bacillaceae; genus Priestia; species Priestia sp. BR_2. Next base: position 13,781 of record NZ_JAVFHM010000252.1, read on the forward strand.
ATAGTGCTGATGCAGCTGGCGAGCTGGCTGTATAGCAGCGGCTGGAAACTCATCGTGAAAGTGCTGACGCGGATTGGCGAGCTGTCTTTCGCGATCTATCTCGTGCACCCGCTCTGGCTGTTCCTGTATCGGGAATTCGATCCGAAGCTGAATCCGGTAACCGATGATTATCTGATCTGGATATACGGGGGGATGGTAACGGCATTGATCGTCAGTGCGTTAGTGGTGCAGACGGTGTTCCGGTGGATTCCAGGGTCGTGGATGCTGCTGGGCAGCGTTCCTCGATCATTGAAGCCATCCTCGAAAGCACCTGCGACACCATCGCAGAGAAAAGACACCGTTACGGGCGACAGCAAGAAATCGGTCGATCTATAGGAACATCAGGCCTAATGTTAAAACTTCTTATCCTTCATCATGAAGCAAAGCCGTCCGGGCTGCCGGGCGGTTTTTTTATTGGCGCCATCCGGATCCATGCAGGGGTTCAGCCAATTAGACAAGCAAGCCACGCTGGTCCGTTCTTGTGTTACAATTATACCCAGAAGTTAGACGGATCTATTGATGCGTAAGGCGGGTACCGACAGAGAACGATACATAGCAGAACGCATGCGTATGCATTGACGATCAGGCAGGATTCATGGTAATATAGCCAATATCCTTTAATTTATTAGCAAGGTACCACTTTACCATATTAAAGACTTTTACTGAATTTGAGGTGGAGCGTCATGTCTAAACCGAAAGGCTTCGAGAAACCGGCAGGTGTTCGTGATTATCTTCCTCATGCGGTCACCAAGCTGCGTCGGATTGAACGCGAAGTGCTTGCATGCATGGACCGCTGGGGTTACCGGCAGATTATGACACCAACGATGGAATATTACGATACGGTAGGCGTGGCAAGCTCTACGTCGGACCAGAAGCTGTTTAAACTATTGAATAAACGCGGAACGACGATGGTGCTGCGTTCCGATCTGACCGCTCCCATAGCGCGGGTCATGTCCTCGCTGCTGAAGGATGAGCCGCTTCCGGTGCGTTTGTCTTACCATGCCAATGTATTTCGCGCCATTGAGGAGGAAGCGGGGCGGGAAGCGGAATTCTTCCAGACCGGCGTCGAGCTTGTGGGCGATGATACGCCGGAAGCCGATGCCGAAGTGATTGCGCTGGCCATCGAATCCCTGAAGGCGGCAGGCGTGGAGAAATTCAAAATCGCGATGGGTCATATGGGTTATCTGAATGGCCTGCTTCAAGAAGTGCTGCCGGATCGGACGGAGGATCAGGAGAGCCTGAAGCAGGATTTGCTGAACCGCGACTACGTCGGATACCGCAACACCATTGCCAGCCTGAGCCTGACGGAGGTACAGCAGGACCAGCTGGAGGGAATCCTGAAGCTGCGCGGAGGCAGGGAGATTGCCGGGCAAGCTCTCGAGATTAGCAGCAATGAACTCGCGAGAGCTTCTATCGAGCATCTGAGCAAGGTATGGGAAGTGCTCGAGGCTTACGACGTCTCCAGGCATGTTCTGTTTGACTTGACGATGCTCGGAGACTTCTCCTATTACACGGGAATGACGTTCGAGGGTTATGCTGCGGAGCTGGGCTCTCCCGTCGCAAGCGGCGGTCGTTACGACAAGCTGCTTCGGCAGTTTGGCCGTGCCGTTCCGGCAACAGGCTTTGCACTCAAGACCAATCGCATTCTCGATGGGGTGCAAGGAGAGGAGATTGTCGAGGAATTGCCCATACTGATCCGGTACACGGCTTCCCATCGAAAGGAAGGACTGGCTAGAGCCTCAGAACTTCGGGCGCAGGGACATTCCGTCATCACTTCGATCATACCGGATTCGGCCAATGTCCGAGATGCCGAGGTACCCGTTGTGTCCGGCAGTCTGCTCAATAGAGGATACCGAGAGGTCATTACCCTTCGGTAGGAAGCGGATCTATAACGATTATCATATAAGTTTAAGGTCAGGAGGATTCGAACGTGGCGGAAACGTTGAAAGTAGCGATGCCCAAAGGGCGCATATATAAAAAAGCATCCGCGCTGTTCCGTTCAGCCGGACTTCCGATACCCCTCGACGTGGATGAGACGCGCAAGCTGGTCATTCCCTTGCCGGAGGCAGGAATGGAATTTATTCTGGCGAAGCCGGTGGATGTGCCGACTTATGTGGAATACGGCGTGGCGGATATCGGTATCGTCGGCAAGGACGTGCTGATGGAAGAGAACAAGGACGTCTATGAGCTGCTTGATCTCGGCATTGCGCGGTGCAGGATGTCGGTCATCGGCTTGCCGGACTGGAAGCCGGGCATCAGGCAGCGGGTTGCCACCAAATATCCGAACGTGGCTTCACAGTATTTCCGTGAGCAGGGCCAGCAGGTTGAAGTGGTTAAACTGAACGGTTCCATCGAGCTTGCACCGCTCATCGGCTTGGCAGACCGGATCGTGGATATGGTGGAAACAGGCCAAACGCTTAAAGAGAACGGACTTGTAGAGATGACCAGCATCTTTGAAATTACAAGCCGCCTGATTGCCAATCGCGTCAGTTATCGGATGAAGAATGATGAAATTCAGGCATTGTGCGATCGGCTGCAAACGGTCATTATGTCTGAGGGAGCGAATATTTAGCGCTAAGAAATAAGGCACCAACTGGATGAGCATGGATGATCGAATGGATCATCCTTCATTCATTAAGAAACGCTATGCATGTAACATGATGGAGCGGGATTGGGGGAGATTAAGATGAAGGTAGTATCAGCACGGGACTTTGAGCTGAAACGGGAAAATGATTACGGCACACCAGAGCAGAATGAAGTCGTGAAGGCGATTGTGCGGGATATTCGGTCCGAAGGAGATGCCGCCTTGCTGCGGCATACCGAACAATTGGACCGTGTCCGTCTGACCGCAGGTCAGCTTCGCGTAACGGATGAGGAGCTCAAGGCAGCTTATGATCATGTGGAGCCTTCGTTCGTGAAGGCGATACAAGCCGCGGCAGACAACATTCGCGCATTTCATGTGAAGCAGAAGCGGAATTCCTGGATGGATCTACAGCCGGACGGCAGCATCTTGGGACAAATCATTCGTCCGTTGAAACGCGTCGGTGTCTATGTGCCCGGTGGAAAGGCAGCCTATCCTTCATCCGTGCTGATGAACGTGATCCCGGCCCAAGTGGCAGGCGTGCCCGAAATCGTCATGGTCACTCCCCCGGCAACCGGCGGGAAGGACGGAATCAATCCCTATATTCTGGTGGCTGCAGCGGAGGCAGGCGTTACGGAAATCTACCGCGTAGGAGGAGCACAAGCCATTGCGGCATTGGCCTACGGCACGGATACCATTTCCCCCGTGGATAAGATTTGCGGGCCCGGCAATATTTACGTTGCCCTGGCCAAACGTGAAGTGTACGGCGCAGTCAATATTGACAGCCTGGCCGGTCCAAGCGAGATTGCGGTATTGGCCGATGAACATGCAGATGCTTCGTATATTGCAGCGGATCTGCTTTCCCAAGCTGAGCATGACGAGATGGCATCGGCCATTCTCGTGACGCCTTCCCGAAAGCTGGGCGAAGCCGTTGCCGCCGAAGTAGAGCGGCAGCTTGAGCTGCTGCCGCGGCGGGACATCGCCCGCGCTTCCGTGGACAGCTATGGCGCGGTGATTGTCACGGAATCCCTTCAGGAAGGGATCGAAGTCATTAACCGTTTAGCGCCGGAGCATCTGGAGATCGTGACGGAGGAGCCGATGGCGATCGTGGGCCAGATCGAGAACGCAGGCGCGATCTTCCTGGGACCGTACAGCTCGGAGCCGGTAGGCGATTATTTTGCAGGACCGAACCATATTATTCCGACGAATGGGACGGCACGGTTCGCATCGCCAGTGGATCTGGACGATTTCATTAAGAAATCGAGCTTGATCTACTACAGTAAAGAAGCGCTGCTGCGCGACGGAGAACAGATCATGGAGCTGGCCCGGCGCGAGGGGCTTGAGGGCCATGCCCGGGCGATCGAGATCCGGCTTGAACAAGAACGATAAGAAATCAGACCAGAACAAGCATCATTTGTTCATCATAAAAATTCCGTATAGAGGAGGCAATCCACGTGAGCAGTTTGGATGCAGCAGCAAGATCAGCCGGCGTGAGCCGCAAAACCAATGAGACCGACATTGCCCTGGATTTCAATGTCGATGGGACTGGGATTTCGGAATTGGAGACCGATGTGCCGTTTCTGAATCATATGCTTGATTTGTTCACTAAGCATGGCCAGTTTGATCTTCGCGTCAAGGCAAAGGGCGATATCGAGATCGATGACCACCACACGGTGGAGGATATCGGGATCTGCTTAGGGCAGACGTTCCGCGAAGCGCTGGGAGATAAAAAAGGCATCAAACGTTATGCCAGCGTGTTTGTGCCGATGGATGAGACGCTTGCTCAAGTCATCGTGGATATCAGCAACCGCCCGCATTTTGAATACCGGGCGGAGTATCCTTCGCAGCAGGTAGGCTCTTTTCATACCGAGCTTGTCCATGAATTTCTGTGGAAATTGGCGCTGGAAGCCCGGATCACGCTGCATGTCATCGTTCATTACGGTCACAATACCCATCATATGATTGAAGCGGTGTTTAAGGCGCTCGGCCGTGCATTGGATGAGGCGACCACCGTGGATCCGCGGGTGACCGGCGTACCGTCCACGAAGGGAGTGCTCTAAACGATGGCCATTGCAATCGTGGATTACGGCATGGGCAATCTGCACAGCGTGAGCAAAGCGGTAGAGCGGCTTGGGTATCAGCCGCTCGTTACGGGGGAGCGGGAGGAGCTTCTGGCGGCGGATGGCATCATTCTGCCCGGAGTCGGCGCATTCGGAGATGCCATGGAGCAGCTCCGCGAAGCCGCACTGGACTCGGTCATGAAGGAAGCAGCGGAGTCGGGAAAACCGCTGCTGGGGATCTGTCTCGGCATGCAGCTCCTGTTCAGCCGGAGTGAGGAGCATGGCAAGTATGAAGGGCTGGATATCCTGCCCGGATCGGTTGTGCGGTTTGCGGGTGGGGACTACAAGGTGCCGCATATGGGCTGGAATTCATTGCAGTTCGAGAAGCGGGAGCACCCGCTGTTTGCGGGACTTGAGGAAGGTCATGTGTATTTTGTCCACTCGTATCATGTTCTTCCTGAGGTTCAGGCTGATTTGCTGGCGGTTACCGATTACGGTCAGCCAGTAACGGCCATCGTGGGCCGCGGTTCGGTGTACGGCATGCAGTTCCATCCCGAGAAGAGCGGGGAGCTTGGCATGAGCCTGCTTCGCAATTTCTTGGCTTTAACGTAAGGCGAACGAATAGACCAATTGGAAAGTGGGAATGGGGATGTCCTCTTTTATCATATATCCGGCAATCGATATTCGCGGCGGCAAATGCGTCAGGCTGGTCCAAGGCGATTATAATCAAGAAACGGTGTACAATGACAATCCGCTCGAGGTAGCCAAATCGTGGGAGGAGCAGGGCGGCACCTTTATTCATCTCGTGGATTTGGACGGCGCGAAGGCAGGTCAGCCGGTGAATGACGACATCATCGGGAAGATTGCATCCAGCGTCCAGGTTCCGGTTCAAGTAGGCGGAGGCCTGCGCACGCTGGCGGATGTGGAGCGGCTGCTGTCGCTCGGCGTCAGCCGGGTGATCATCGGCACGGCAGCGATCGAAGACCGCGTCTTTACGGAAGAGGTGCTGGGCAAATACGGGGATAAGGTGGCCATCGGCATCGACGCGCGCAACGGATACGTCGCAACGAGAGGCTGGCTGGAAACGTCGGAGGTTCAAGCCGAGGTGTTGGCAAAAGAATTAGCGGCCAAAGGAGCGGAAACCTTCATCTTCACCGATATTTCCCGCGACGGCATGATGCAAGGACCAAACGTAGAGGCGATTGTCTCGCTGGCCAAAGCCAGCGGCCGCTCGGTCATCGCTTCGGGCGGCGTGACGAAGCTGGACGATCTGCTGGCGCTCAGCGCGCACAGCGGGGACGGTGTAGGCGGAGCGATCGTGGGCAAGGCGCTGTATACAGGCAATATTGATCTGAAAGAGGCTGTTACGCGAATCCAATGAGGATTTGAACCAGTGTCTGTTCGAATCATCATGGATCGATAGAGTTCATATAGGGGAAGAGGGGAAAGGCATGCTGGCAAAACGGATCATACCTTGTCTGGACGTGAAGGACGGCCGGGTGGTAAAGGGCGTAAACTTTGTGAATCTCCGCGATGCGGGCGATCCCGTGGAATTAGCGGCGCTCTACGACCGGGAAGGCGCAGATGAGCTTGTCTTTTTGGATATATCGGCTTCGGTCGAAGGCCGGGCGACGATGGAAGAAGTCGTTCGGAGAACGGCAGGGGAAATCGCCATTCCTTTTACCGTGGGCGGAGGCATTTCGTCCGTGGAGGACATGAAACGGATTCTTCGGGCGGGCGCGGATAAAATCGGAATGAATACGGCGGCGGTCAAGCAGCCGGAGCTCATCTCCGCCGGGGCGCGCAAATTCGGGTCCCAATGTATCGTCGTGGCGATCGACGCCAAGTACAACGATGCGTGGGGAGAATGGGAAGTGTACACGCACGGCGGACGTACGCCTTCCGGCATCAAGGCGCTTGATTGGGTGAAGCAGGCGGAAAGCCTGGGTGCGGGCGAGATTCTGTTGACCAGCATGGATGCGGACGGAACGAAGGACGGCTTCGATCTGCCGCTGACATCGGCCGTCGCCTCGACCGTTCAGATCCCGGTCATTGCGTCCGGCGGCGCCGGCAAAGAGGATCACTTCTATGACGTATTCACTCAGGGCAAGGCGGATGCGGGTCTTGCTGCCACGATTTTCCACTATAAAGAGATCTCGATCCCTCATCTCAAGTTGCAGCTTAGCCAAAAAGGAGTGGATATACGGTGAGCGAAGATATGTTGAAAGATTTATCCCTGGAGCAGGTCAGCGAGCATATCCGTTGGGATGCCGCGGGCCTGGTGCCGGCGATTGTACAGGATGCAGAGAGCAAGCAGGTGCTGATGATGGCTTATATGAACCGGGAATCGCTGCGATTGACGCTGGAGAGCGGCGAGACTTGGTTCTGGAGCCGTTCGCGCGAAGAGCTGTGGCATAAGGGGGCAACTTCCGGAAATGTACAGAGCGTGGTATCGATGACATACGATTGTGACGGAGACACCCTCTTGCTGCAGGTGAATCCGAATGGACCTGCCTGTCATACCGGACAAACGACCTGCTTCCACAATGAGATTACCGTTCAAGGGCAGGAGAGCGAGCCTGCGAGCGAGGGGACGGCTGCGTCCGGCGAGCGCTTCGCGGTACTTGCCGAGCTGGAAGAGGTCATTGCCCAGCGTGAAGTGGAACGGCCGGAAGGGGCCTATACGACCTACCTGTTCGATAAAGGCGTGGACAAAATCCTTAAGAAGGTGGGCGAAGAAGCTTCCGAAACGATCATCGCCGCCAAAAATAAAGACAACGCCGAGCTGAAGCTTGAAGTCAGCGATCTGATCTATCACCTGCTGGTACTCCTTCAGGAGCGGAAGCTCCCGCTGGATGAGATCATGGATGAGCTGAGCCGCCGCCATGAACGGCCGCGCCGCGATTAGGAGGCCTGCTCGATGCATATTGATTACCATACCCACCATGCCCGGTGCGGGCATGCTGAGGGGCAGCTGGAGGAGTACGTACGACGCGCCATTGAACTCGGGATGGATCAATTGGGCTTGTCGGATCATATGCCGTTGATTCACGTCAACCCGGAAACGTATTATCCGGAGATGGCCATGCCGATGGATGAGCTGCCGCGTTACGTGGAAGAATGCCTGCAGCTGAAGGAGCGCTACAGAGGGCAGATTGACATTCGGATCGGACTCGAAGGCGATTATATCGAGGGCTATGAAGAACAGATCGAGCGGATCGTGAAGGACTATCCGTGGGATTATGTCATCGGATCGGTTCATTTTCTTGGCGAATGGGACATCACGGATTACCGCCAGACCCAGGGCTGGGAGGGCAAGGATCCGCTTGAAGTCTATCAACAATATTATGATGCGGTGCAGAAGGCTGCCGCAACCGGCTTCTACGATATCATGGGCCATCTGGACGTGATCAAGCGGTTCGGTTATGGGCCGGGCCCCGAACAGAAGCCGGACGTGATCGCATTGGAGCAAGCAGCGCTTGCGGCCGTGGCCCGGAGCGGGAAGGCGATGGAGCTGAATGCCTCCGGTTTATCGAAGGCCTGCGAGGAGATGTTTCCAAGCCGGCGAATGCTGGAGGAAGCGATCAAGCTGGGCATTCCGTTGACTTTAGGGTCGGATGCTCATCAGCCCATGAAGCTTGGCGAGCATCTGGATCAGGCCCGGGCACTGCTGTCGGAGCTTGGTGTTCGGGAGCTTGCGACCTTCCGTAATCGGAAGCGGGAGATGGTGCTTTGGAATGTGGAAGGAAACGATGTATAATAAAGACAAGCACTAATTGCAAACAGGTTCATTGCAGACGGCTGTTTTCCCCTCCAGACACTACCCTCGACGGGTTGCGGAGGCGAGAACGGCCTGATTTGACGATAACGCTTTCAATCCATCGTTGCATCGGCCGACTACTAACCACTCTCGTCAGGAGGTCCTCATGTATCGTTCATTACGATTGTTCGCCGGAACTTCCAACCCGGCGCTTGCCGCCAGCATCAGCCAGCAGTTGGGCGTTGAATTGGGAAAGATCAAGATTTCCCGCTTTCAAAGCGGCGAGGTTTATGTCCACTATGAAGAAAGCATCCGCAATTGCGACGTTTTTCTGCTGCAGTCCTTTTCTCACCCTATCAACGAAATGTTCGTAGAGCTGCTCGTGATGATCGATGCCGCCAAGCGTGCTTCCGCCAGAACGATCAACATCATTGTTCCGTATTACGGTTATGCCAGACAGGAACGAAAGGCCGCGCCGCGAGAGCCGATATCGGCCAAAATGGTAGCCGACGTGCTGACCACAGCCGGTGCCAACCGCGTGATAACCATTGATCTGCATGCACCTGCCATCCAGGGGTTCTTCAATATACCGGTGGATCATCTGACTGCGCTGGATTTGATTACGGAGTATCTGAAGTCCAAGAATATCGAGAATCCGGTTATCGTTTCTCCCGATGCCGGACGGGCGAAGACGGCCGAGAAGCTTTCGAGCCGCCTGGGATCGCCGTTTGCCATGATGGTCAAGCAGCGTCCTGCCCATAACGAAGCGGTTATAACCCATGTCATTGGGGACGTGGCGGGACGCACGCCGATTATTATCGAAGACTTGATTGACACGGGAACCACCATCGTGCAGGTGGTGGAAAGCTTAAAGGAACGGGGGGCCAATAATGCCATTGTGTGCGCGACCCATGGCCTGTTCTCCGGTGAAGCACTTGACCGTCTCGACCATGCTCATATCGAGGAGATCGTGGTCACGGACTCCATCGTGCTCCCGGACCATCACTGCAAGATGCGGTTAAAGGTGCTGTCTGTTGCGCCTATGCTGGCCCAGGCCACTCACATTATCATCGAGGGCGGATCGATCGCCACTTTATTCAAAGACGCCGGTGTGTAAACTGGTGTCTTTTTTCTGCAAATGACGTCGTAACTTGTGTTATACTGTTGTGGATAGAGGAGCAAGTTAAAGGAGGTGCCTTGCTTTTCGTGAATGGTCATCCATATGGGTCCAGTGACCCCCACAATGTTATATCTATCGAAATGAATGCTAATTTCTTCTTCGATCGCGCGGTTCGTTCGCTAGATCGTTACCAATATGACAAGGCTCTGAAATATTTTCGCAAAGCTGTTGAATATGAACCCGATAATCCGGTGAATCATTGCAATATGGCGGGTATATTATCAGAGACGGGAGATTATAAAGCTTCCAACGATGTGCTGGCTCATATTCTGGAGCAGGTTGACCCGTTGATGACGGAATGCTATTTCTATATGGCGAACAATTATGCCAATATGGAACAGTTTGAGAAGGCGGAAGAAGCGCTTGTCACCTATCTGGAGGAAGATCCTAACGGTCAATTTCTGGATGAGGCCGAGGAAATGATGGAGCTGCTCCATTACGAGCTGAATCGTCCTGCCAAGCTGAACCGGATCAAGAGCCGCGAAGGCGTGGTCGAACATGAGCATGCCCGGGCACTGCTGGAGGAAGGGAAATTCGCCCAAGCGGTCAAGCTGTTGGAGGAAATCGTCAAGGATAATCCGGATTTTCTGGCTGCGCGCAACAATTTGGCCCTGGCTTACTACTATATGGGACGTTTCGATACCGCGAAGCGCACCATTGGCGAGGTGCTGGATCAGGAGCCGGGCAATCTGCACGGTTTATGCAATCTGGCCATCTTCTTTCAGCATGAGGGAAATCAGGAGCAGCGCGACCGATTGATGGACATGCTAACGGTAACGGTTCCGTTTCATCTGGAGCATGTGTTTAAGCTTGCTACGACGATGGGCATATTGGGGCAGCACGAAATTGCCTACGGTCATTTTCGCCGATTGCTGAAAGAGGATGAGTTTAACGGAGATCCAAGCCTGTATCATTATACGGCCGTTGCGGCCTGCAACAGCGGTTATTACGACAAGGCCGAGAAATATTGGCGGCAGGCGCTGAAGCTGGACGGAGATTCGGTGATTCCGGATTTCTATTTGGCCCAGCTGCAAAAGCGTAAAGAAACCGGTACCGATCAGATGAAAGCGAGTTACCACTATCACCTTCCGTTCGAAGAGCAGTTCAAACGCTGGGAGCATGACGGCGATAAACTGACGGAGGAAGCGAAGCAGAATCCGCTGATTCGTTCATCGTTCTTCTGGGCGCTCCGGCATGGCGATCCCCAGACCAAGCTGCAGGTGATCCGGACGCTGGAATTGATCGCCGATGAAGAGGTGCAGCATGCGCTGCAATCGTTCCTGCAGGAGCCGGGAGAGGACGCGGAGCTGAAGGATGCCGCCCGCCTGGTGCTCCAGCAGATGGAGGCCGCAAGCAATCGGTTGAAGGAGCGTCGCGACGATCGCGATTTATCCGGGGGCAAGACCCGCGAGGTGCTCCCGGATTGGCTGCCTTCCTGGAAGGCGGTGCTGGAGAAGGCCGAGCAAACCATGGACATGCGGGTTGACGCCTTTTGGAAAAAGGAGATGGAGAATCTCTGGTCCGAATTCCTGAGCCGGCTGTACCCGGATATTCCGAACATTCGGAATGTCGAGGGCTGGGCAGCGGCATTGGAATATCTGACGGCCAAGAAGCGCGGACGTACCCTGACTTATGAACAGGTGGCTGTCCGTTACGGGATTTCCCCATCCACCGTGAGCCGTTATGCACGTCAAATGGATAGCGTATGTGAAACGAAAGCACAACCGGATGATAGTTTCCGGCCATTTACGGAAAACATTTAAGTAAGAGCCCATATTCGGATACTTAGGAGACCTTGGTACATGATGGTACATGAAGATTCCGTAAGTCCTGAATAGGATAATAGCATGCAACAGAAATCGACACCTTAAAGGAGGCCGTATTCTATGTACAAATCAATCGTAATCGGAACAGGACCTGCCGGATTGACGGCAGCCATCTACTTGGCACGCGCAAACCTGAAGCCGCTCGTGATCGAAGGAATGCAACCGGGAGGCCAGCTGACGACAACGACGGAGGTCGAGAACTTCCCTGGATTCCCGCAGGGCATCATGGGTCCCGAGCTGATGGATAATATGCGTCAACAAGCGGAACGCTTCGGTGCAGAGTTCAAGAGTGCCTGGGTCGAGTCCGTTGATTTCTCCGAGCGTCCGTTCAAGGTGAATGTCGAGGGCATGGGCGAGCTTCTGGCCGAGTCCGTGATTATCTCGACGGGAGCTTCCGCGAAGTATCTCGGAATTCCGGGAGAGCAGGAGAACGTTGGACGGGGCGTAAGTACATGCGCCACATGCGACGGGTTCTTCTTCCGCGGAAAAAAAATCATTGTCATCGGCGGCGGTGACTCCGCAATGGAGGAGGCCAGCTTCCTGACGCGTTTCGCTTCCAGCGTAACGGTGGTGAACCGCCGCACCGAGCTGCGTGCATCTAAGATCATGCAGGATCGCGCGCGCGAGAACGAGAAGATACAGTGGGCTTTGGACCGCACGCCGGTTGAGGTGGTAACCAGCGAAACCGGAGTTAAAGGGCTGAAGGTCCGCAACAACGAAACGGGCGAGGAAGAATTGATCGAAGCGGAAGGCGTGTTCGTGGCCATCGGACATACGCCGAACACGGGCTTCCTCGGCAATCAGATCACAACCGATCCGACCGGCTACATCCTGGTTAAACCAGGAACGACCGAGACGAACATCCCGGGCGTATTCGCCTGCGGCGACGTTCAGGATACGCGTTATCGCCAAGCCATCACGGCTGCAGGAACAGGCTGTATGGCCGCTATGGATTGCGAGAAATATCTCGAGGGCCACATGGTCCATGATTGGAGCGAGACGCTGAATAAGTAATTCCTTGCCTAAGGGATTATCTATTGAAAAGAAGAAGCCCCAGAGCTATACGGCGGACGGGTTTGCGAGAGAACATCTCGTAAAATCCGTACCTGTTTAGCCAGGGGCTTTTTTTGCTGAGTTACAAGCTCAGCGCTTTGTTCGCATTTTTCACGTCATTCTCCAGCAGCTGCTTCAAATTGTAAGACGGATACAGGCCGCGCGCATACATGAAGTAGAAGATTTTTCCATGCAGTTCAATGGCTTTGTTCAACTGCTTCTGAAGTGTTTCTCTTACGCTTGGAGTTGCTGCCTCGGTAATGGCAATGGCGTAGCTTCGGACCGAGGTTTTGGCAAACCCCAGCAGATGACCTGCGTAATACGCCGTCAGATCGGGACCGGAGAGACTGCGGGTTCCCGTGGGCGCTTCCGAATAATAAGGCAGAAGCTCCTTCAGGTTCTGTTCAACCCCTTGAATCGCTTCCATATACAGTCCATGGAGCTCCGGGTCTTTGATATCATGCACTGACATCTTGAACGCCATCAAGTGATTCGCCTGAAAGGCAGTTAATTCATGAATCTCCAGTGTTTCGTGCCAAGCGAGATGTCTCGGATTGTGACTCATGCTCAATAGGTTCTCCTCCAAAAATCAATATGCGATAGCCTATTCACCGAATGGAGGAACGGTGCATAGCACAACCCGAATCACCTTACAAATCTAAGGACATCCGCACCATGTCCCGGAGCCGCATGCCGTTCTCGTAAATTTCTTCATCATAATGACGGACAAAAAAGTCCCGATCGATGCCTGTCATTCGAAATCCGCATTTCTGGTACAGCGCCAGCTGTGCCACCCCGGTACTTCCTGTTCCTACTTCAATCGTGGCATATCCGAGCTCCCGGGCCTGATCAACGGCATGATTCACGAGCTGTTTGCCATAGCCCCTGCCGTGCAGATTCTCGCTTACGGCAACGTTCACCAGCTCGATGGTATCGGGTCTGGTGGGCAGCAGGACATAGACCCCGATGGGTTGTGAGCTTTCTTCAGCGACATAGCAGTGACCGCGGTTTACGTATTCTTTGACAAGCCTTATCGATGGATCCGCAAGAAGGAGCAGGTCCATAGGGGGCGTTTCTTCATGAGTATTCAGCTTTCTAATGTTCACGAGCGTTCTCCCTTATGATTTCGATAGTGGTGTTACAAACAGGTTTATTGTACCACGCCTGCATCGCCAAGTTCCTGGAATTGGATGATTTCAACGGGCGGTTGAATTCTTCCGGGATTCAATGACCAGGTTATTGTATGCCCCGCGCAACGTCCCTACAATGTGGTTATATAGGAGCGTGATCCATATGAGAGACATGTTGGCCAAAAATATTAATCGTTACCGTAAAGAACGAAGACTTACCCAGGAAGGATTGGCGCACAAGCTGGGCGTTACGTTCCAGGCGGTATCCAAATGGGAGACCGGGCAGACCATGCCCGATATCGCGCTGCTTCCGGAGCTGTCCCGGCTGCTGGACGTCAGCATCGATAAGCTGTTTGGTTATTCTTCGACGGGCAAGCCGATCAGCATCTATGAAGAAGAGTACAAAACGCCGGAGTACTATTGGGGCACGGAACCGAACGCAGCCTGTTATCAGGTGCTTGAAATGATCCCGCCGACAAAAAGAGTAAGGCTGCTGGATATCGGGTGCGGGGAAGGGAAGGATGCCGTGTTTTTTGCCCGCAACGGGTATGAGGTCACGGCATTCGACGTTTCGGATGCGGGGATCGAGAAAACGAAGCGATTGGCCGATCACATCGGGGTACACGTGAACGTATTCAAGGCGGACATATCGGATTACCGTCTGGATTCGGAGTTTGACGTGCTGTATTCCAGCGGCGTGCTGCATTATATCCGACCCGAGTATCGCGAGGAGATTTTTGCCAATTACAAAAAATTCACCTCGGCAGAGGGATTCCACTGCCTGAATGTATTCGTGCAGAAGCCGTTCATTGCGCCTCCTCCCGAGGATGAGCCGTATGCTTATGACTGGAAGTCCGGAGAGCTTATGATGCATTATCACGATTGGCTGATTCACAGCTGCCCGGAGGTCATTTTTGATTGCAACTCATCGGGTATACCGCACCGGCATGCGATGAGTAAGTTGATTGCTCAGAAGGCGTAACGGGCGGTGATTGAGATCAAATCCATCCTTGCTTTTTTATACAAATATGAGAGGGATAACATAGCAGACCCTTTCCGGTCATACATAAAGGTGTAGGGTTCAAATCGCAAGGGAGGTCTGACATTGAACAACCATGTCAACACAGCCGGTTATCCGGCGCCGTCTGCAGGTTATGCACCGGGGTACCCTGCCTATCCTCTGACCCAGCCCATACCGCCGTATTACGCGCCCCGGACGCCGGCAATCCCGCAGCCGGTGAACTACGCAGCGTTGGTTGAACCGGTATTTACTGACCATCTGCTCCGGCATAAAGGGGCCAAGGTGGTCATCATGACCACCGCGGGGAAAGTAGAGGGGGTTTTATCCGGGGTGGTGGTCGACCATGTCCAACTGACGATCGGGGATAACAAAGCACTGCATATTCGGCTGGCCGAAGTGGTGTACTTCGAGGGAGTTCCATTCTGACAAACAGGGATCCAAAATAGTTTAAACGAAAAAATACCGGCTGATAGGGCAGGATTAGACCGGTGAATCGCCAATTCATAGAGTACAGATCCGAAGGCGTTCCGATGGGGACGTCTTTATTCTATTGAACTGAGGCCGCCCGATTGGACTAGGCGGTGTGGAGGAACGATGAAAAAAGTACGCATTCCATTCGACATCAAAACGCTGCCTGTAAGCTTGCAGCCATATATCCAGACAGCTGCCGTCTATGACAGCAGCTCCTCGGAACAGGCCAAAACCCTGTACATCGAGGGAGCGAATCAACCGATGTTTTTGAAGATAACGAAACGGGATGAACTTAAGAGAGAAGGGTTGATGTTGGATTATCTGCACGGAAAAGGTTTGGCTCCTAAGGTGCTGGCCTATGAGCAGCATGGCGAGAACGATTACCTGCTGACCGTCGCCCTGCAAGGGGATGATGGGGTGTCCGGGGGACATCTGGATGATCCGAAGAGGCTGGCTGCCGTGTTCGGGGAGAATTTGCGTTATCTCCATTCTGTATCGGCTGCCGACTGTCCTTTTCCGAATCGAACGGCTGAACTTATCCAGGAGTATCGGGAAAGTTTCATGAACAAAACGGGAGATATCGAAGGGTTTCCGGGCGGAAGAGAACAGGCTCTATTAAGCTTGGAGAAGCTGCAGGGAACGGAGGAGCATGATGTGCTGCTCCACGGCGATTATTGTCTGCCGAATCTGATTATGAGGGATTTCCAGCTTGAAGGTTTTATCGATCTGGGTTATGGCGGGATCGGGGACCTTCATTACGACCTCTATTGGGGAATCTGGACGCTGCGATATAACCTGGGGAGCGATGACTACAAGGATATTTTTCTCGACCATTACGGCCGAAACGATTTCGATCCGGGTAGATTGGCGTTATGGACTGTACTGACGGATCGTATCTAGGTGGAAAGGGAGATGCACATGAATTCATATCATATTCGAGTCGCTGGCCGGGAGGATGAATCCTTTTTGAGGGAAATGCTGTATGAGTCTCTGTATGTGCCTAAGGGAGAGGAGCCTTTTAGCCGGGACATACTCGAAGAGCCGTTCATGAAAAAATATGTGGAGAACTGGGGGAGGGAAGGCGATTTAGGCTATATTGCCGTGAATGCCGCAGGGAAGCCGGCAGGCTCGATTACGATCCGTTATTTTGATGAAGGGAACAAAGGGTTCGGTTACGTGAGCGATGACATTCCGGAACTGGGCATGGCGCTGCTGCCGGGATCCCGCGGGCAAGGGCTCGGAACGGCCCTGATGAAGGAATTATTCAGAGGAATGAAAGAGCAGGGTATCCAAAAGGTATCGTTAAGCGTCGCTCCGGAGAATACGGCCGCTATGAAATTATATGAACGGTTCGGATTTCAGGAGGTGGGCATGAGCGGAACCTCTATCACGATGCTTGCGGACATAAACTGAAGAATGAGAATTGGGATCTAATAAGGGAAGATGGGGGGATCACGATGCTGGTGTACGAGGCTGGTCCGATTACAGTTCGCGAGCTGGAGGAGAAGGATGAACTATACTTGGCTTCTTGGCTGTCCAATCCGGATGTGCTGCAGTATTATGAGGGACGGGACAATCCTCACGACGTAGAGCGGGTTCGGGAGCATTTTTACGTGGATGATGATGAGACTCGCTGCATCATTGAGTATGAGGGGAAACCGATCGGGTATATTCAGTTTTATCTTCTGGATGAAGACACGATAGGCGAGTATGGGTATAACGGGAGTGATGCAGACTGCAGAACCTTCGCCACGGATCAATTCATCGGGGAGCCGGATTATTGGAATCGAGGCATCGGTACGAAGCTCGTGACTTCCATGGTGGAGTATCTCGTGTTTCAAAGGCAGGCTGACCGAATCGTGATGGACCCGCAGGCTTGGAATGAACGGGCGATTGCTTGTTACGAGAAGTGCGGCTTCAGGAAGATTAGGCTGCTGGAAAAGCATGAACAGCATGAAGGAGAATTGCGGGACTGCTGGATTATTGAATATCGGGCAGAGCGAAATTAAATAGATTGGGGATTGAAGGGATGGGCCGCGCGGCTCATCCCTTTTTGTTTTCGCGCAAACGCACAAAAAGTAAAATTCGTTCCAAAATGCACATTTCTATTTCTTATAAGCGGCAAGCGACTTTTTACAATGAAGGTATCAAGATTCTACGTTTAACAGCATCGGTCTCAAATAGAGATAAGTGAAACGTGATGCTAAGCAAAAATGCCCAGGAGGAGAGACGTATGAAACGAACCAACACATCTGCCCATCTTAGCATGGCAGCGAAGGAGCAAATTGCCGGATATTTGTTTGTTGTTTGTTACAGGGGTTGTTCAAGCCGGGATCATGAATGGTTATGAGGATCAGACCTTCAGGCCGGCCCAAGAGCTGACCTGGCTGGAGATGACTGTCATGATCGCCAGAGCAAAGGAACTTCCATTAGACCCTCAAGCGAAGGTTTCCTTTGCCGATGCAGATCAAATACCTGCGTGGGGGCTCAGCCTTACGTGGCAGCAGCTGTTGAAGCCAAATTGATTCAAGGCAGAGGCCATGGAATGTTCGCACCAAAGGCCCATGCTACCCGGGCTGAATCTGTCAGTTTAATTGTTGCACTCCTCAGTGAGTAAGCCATAGCCGAGCGTACATGCAAAGAGCAAGAGAGCACGGTTTCCTCTAGGACCGCGCACTCTTGCTCTTTTTCTTTAAGTACTCCTATCATGATAGTTCAAGATGGGTTGCTCGACTCTTAGGGATCAATCCTCTTTCAGTTGCAGCTGCAGATGGTGCTTGGCGAATACTTCCCGCATGGCAGCTTTCGCTTCCATTTGGTCCGGACCGTAAACGTAGAGAAGGTACGTTTGGTTGCGGTACAGTGTCATGCTCAGACCCAGTATGCTTTTTGCGTCGATATAATGATCCGGTCCAAGGACGAGTACGATGCTGGATGAGAAATCATTCGCCCTCTTATTAATGTCCACGATAGCTCGTATGCTGCTTCCCACTCCTGAACCCACCCCGTTTCATGGAATCGTAATCGTTAGCGGTATTCCCTTGGAATACGGCGCGCGACCCCGGTTCGGATGGCTGCCTGAATGACAAGGTCCCGGATGCCGCTGACGACTTGCTGGTTGAATACGCTCGGGATGATGTAATGCCGGCTCCGTTCCTTGTCCGTGACCGTCGAAGCGATCGCTTCGGCTGCGGCGAGTTTCATCTCCTCATTGATGGCGGAGGCTCTGCAGTCCAGAGCGCCGCGAAAAATACCGGGAAAACATAATACGTTGTTAATCTGGTTCGGATAATCCGATCTTCCCGTTGCAATGACGCCCGCGATATCCTCGGCCTCCTCCGGCGAAATCTCCGGGATCGGATTGGCCATCGCGAAGACGATAGGACGATCTGCCATCGCCTGAACATCCTCTCTCTTCAGGATTCCGCCGGCAGACAAACCAATAAACGCGTCGGCGCCTTGGATGACGTCTTGAAGTGATCCGGAACGCCGTTCGGGGTTGGTGTTGCTGGCGTACCATTGCCACATGGGATGGTCATACGTCTGATTGGCGGTGAGCGCGCCGAGGCGATCGACGCCGATGATGTTCTTCACGCCCGCTGACATCAGGATCTTGCTGCAGGCAACGCCTGCGGCGCCAATGCCGCAGACGACCACTTTCAGATTCTCCACGGATTTACCGACGACCTTCAGCGCATTGATCAAGGCTGCATACAGGACGACGGCCGTTCCGTGCTGGTCGTCATGGAACACCGGGATGTCCAATTCCTCGCGCAGGCGCTGCTCAATCTCAAAGCATCGCGGCGAGGAGATATCCTCCAGATTGATACCGCCAAACGCGGGAGCGATCGCTTTGATCGCCGTAATGATGCCCTCGGTATCCTGCGTATCCAGGCAGATCGGGAAGGAGTCCACGTCCGCCAGCTGCTTGAAGAGCATCGACTTGCCTTCCATCACCGGCATGGCCGCATAGGGGCCGATATTGCCAAGTCCCAGGACGGCGCTGCCATCGGAGATGACGGCCACGGTGTTACGTTTGACGGTGAGCGTAAAGGCTTTACGCGGTTCTTCGTGGATCGCCATGCATACGCGAGCAACATCCGGCGTATACACGCGGGAGAGGTCGTCGCGGTTCTGGATCGGCGCTTTCAGCTTGGTTTCAATCTTTCCTCCAAGATGTAGCAGGAAGGTGCGATCAGATAGATGCAGCAGTTGAACGCCGGACATGCTGCGAATGCGCTCGGCAATAATGTCGATGTCGATGGTGTCGATTACCGTGATGGTGACGTCGCGAATCGTGGTATGCTTGCTCGTCTGAATGACGTCAATGGCCACGATGTCGCCGCCAGCCTCAAAGATGGCGGCCGTTACTTGACCGAAGCTGGCTTCTTCCGTATTCATTTCAATTCTAGCGATGACACTTTTCCCGCCTAGTTTGCTGGTATTCATGACTGCCTCCTTGAGCTATCGATATACGTATAATGGTTAGCCTTCTTCGTTCACGACAACTTCCTTGCCTCTTCGCTTGAGTAGAATCGGAACGACAATCCAGAGCAGGGCGATGATGAGAAATGCCAGTGACATCGGCTTCTGCAGGAAAATCATAAAGTCGCCGTTAGACGTGGTCAGCGCCCGGCGCATATTGTTCTCGATCATGGGACCCAGCACGAGTCCGAGTACCAGCGGGGCGAGCGGAAAGTCATTGCGGGCCAGCAGGAAGCCGGTAATGCCGCAGATGAGCAGCAGGACCAGGTCGAAGATCTGCGCTTGCACGGCGTAAACGCCGAAGATGGAGATGGCAATGATGATCGGAATGAGATATTTGGCCGGGGTCTGGATGACCTTGGCAAATACTTTGACCAGCGGCATGTTCAGTACGAGCAGAAGCAGGTTGCCGATGAGCATGCTCGCAATCAGTCCCCACGCAACTTGAGGATGCTCCTCGAACAGTAGCGGGCCTGGCTGGATGTTATACATGATGAGCGCCCCCATCAGGATGGCAGTTGTCCCGGAACCGGGAATGCCCAGCGTTAGCAACGGGATCATGGCACCTCCGGAAGCCGCGTTGTTGGCCGATTCGGGGGCAGCAACGCCAGCGATGTTGCCTTTGCCGAAGGATTCCGGATGCGTACTTACCTTTTTCTCAACGATATAACTGAAGAAGGAAGCAAGCGTTGCGCCGGCGCCAGGCAGAATACCGATAAAGAAGCCGAGGATCGAGCCTCGGGCAATCGGCCCAGCGCTATCCTTCAGGTCTTTACGTGTCGGCAGGATGCGGCCGATCTTGGAAGTTGGACCTGCTGCGTAGTCTCTCTCCAGGATGGATTTGAACACTTCGCCAAGGGCAAACAAACCGACGGCGATCGTTAGAAATTCCAGTCCGGAGTACAGGATAGGGATATCGAAGGTGAACCGGGCAACGCCGGATACGGTATCCATGCCGATGGTAGCGAGCAGCAGACCGAATACAGTCATGATGAGTGCCTTGGTGATCGATTTGCCTGCAAGCCCGCTTACTGCACAGAGTCCAAGCAGCATGAGCGAGAAATAATCGGCCGGGCCGAATTTAATCGCTACATTGGATAAAGGCTCCGCCAGCGCGATCAATGCCACAAGCGCGAAGAGCCCGGCTGCGAAAGAGCCGATAGCAGCGATGGACAAGGCCGGGCCTGCTCTGCCTTGCTTCGCCATCTGGTAGCCGTCCAGCGTCGTCACGACAGACGAGGACTCTCCGGGCGTATTGAGCAGGATCGAAGTTGTAGAGCCTCCGTACATGGCCCCATAATAAACGCCTGCGAGGAGAATGATGGAGCTGGTTGCTGCTGCTTCCGCTGGCAGACCGCTTGTCATGGAGGAGGTGACGGGGATAAGAAGTGCGACGCCACTCATGGGACCGATGCCGGGCAGCACGCCGACCGAAGTGCCGATCAGCACGCCTATAAAGGCGAAGAGCAGATTATGCCACTGCAAGGCGGTCATAAAGCCATCCGCCAAATAATCCAGAACGTTCATAGTAGATTCCTCCCATGCTCATGATAGCCAAGACGGGAAGCCCGGTATGGAGCCTTCCAGCAAGACAACAAAGATGACGTAGACGCCGCCGGAGAACAGCGCGGAGATCAGAATGGATTTCAGCCACTTGCCTCGTTCCAGCGTCTGGAACGCAAACAGGAGGAACAGGAAGGTGCCGATGATATATCCGATGAATTCCAGGAAATAGGCATAGAGAAACGCTGCTGCAAAAATCATGAAAAATCGTTTGTAGTCGAGCTTCTCTGCATGGTTCTCCGTCGGCTTGGCTTTCAGGGCTTCATAAAACAAACGAATGCTTAGCAGCGTAAGCGCCAACCCGAGACCAAACGGGAATATGTTAGGCCCGACGGTGCTCCCGTATGCGGATGCGCTGATCTTGGCGCTCTGCCACATAAAGCCGATGCCAAGGAGCAGAAATACGATGCTGGCGTAGCGGTCAAACGTTCTGTTCAAGGTTGACACCTCCTCAAGGATGAAACGGGAGAGGGGAGCGCACCGCTCCCTCAATTCCAACGCTTACTTCTGCATGCCTAGCGCTGTGAGCAGCTCCTGCACGTCTTGCTCCTGTTCTTCAAGGAATGCCTTGAAGTCAGCGGCGTTTCGGTATTCGCTTGCCCAGTCGTTGGCAACCAGCTCTTTTTGCCACACTTCGTTCTCGGAGAGCTCCTTCAGCGTTTTGTCCCAGAAGGCCAGCTGCTCTTCTGACAGTCCCTTCGGACCGAATACACCGCGCCAGATGGTGAATTCGGCATCCAGACCCAGCTCCTTCAGAGTCGGCACATCTGCAAAGTCTCCGCCCAGGCGTTCGTTTGAGGTAACGGCCAGGATTTTGATCTTACCTGCTTTCAGGTAGCTCCCGAGCGAAGAGATATCCGTGCCGATCGCGTCGGCATTGTTACCGAGGAGGGCCGCGATGGCCTCGCCGCCGCCGTCATAGGATAAGTACTTCACGGTTCTTGGATCCAAGCCGGATTTGAAAGCAGGGAGAACGCTGATCAAGTGGTCCATCGAGCCCGGAGCGGAACCGCCCGCAAGTGTGACGGAAGTTGGATCGGCTTTGATCGCATCGACCAGCGATTGCAGGTCGGTGAATTTAGAGTTTGCCGGTACGGCAATCGCTCCGAAGTCTTTGGTCATCTGGGCGAGCGGCGTCACGTCCTTGTAGCCGAACGGACTGTTCCCTTCCTTTTTCAAGTTGTTGATGAGGATCGGCGGAGAGCTGACGAACAGCTTGTAGGGATCTTTGTTGTCTTTTGCTACGTATTCTGCGAGAAACACGGTCCCGCCGCCGCCGGGCTTATTCTCAACCGTCATGGTTTGTTCGATGAGCTTTGTTTCCGTAAGTACTTTGGTGAGGGAACGTGCGGTTTTGTCCCATCCACCGCCGGCGCCAGAAGGCGCGGTCACGATAAATGGTTTTTTCGGATATTCGCCGGTGCTGCTTCCGGGAGTACTGCAAGCTGTCAGGCTCATCGCCAGGACAAATGCAGAAGCTATGATTTTGAAGCCAGTTCGTTTTAGCATGAATAAGTTCCTCCTTCATGGGATAGCCAATGCTCGTAATTACTGTAAGCGCTTACCTATCGAGGTTTCTTCATACTATCATCGAGCGTCTGGCTTGAATAGAATTGCGGCATAAGTTGAAAAAACATCATTTCGCTAATTTTGTTCATAAAATTTACGGCCGATTTTTTCCAGAGACTATTGTTACAGGTGTGATCTAGAATACAATAGGAAAATCAGAGCCGCGTTTATGGCGACAATGCTTATGGAGGAATTTGAATGCGTTTACAGACGAGATTGATTCTGCTTATAGGCACCTTGTTGTTTGCTGTCATTGTCGCCTTGACCTTCAGTTTTGAGCGACTGCTCGTCACCACGCTGGAGAAGAACATCGGCTCTTCGGCATTAAAGCTGGCGAAGGCCGTGGCGGAAATGGACGTCATTCAGAATGCGTTCGAGGAAGAGAACCCGTCTGCCATCATTCAGCCTGTGGTCGAGGAAATTCGGCTGGAGACGGACGCGGAGTATATTGTCATCGGTAACCGAGAAGGGATCCGTTATGCGCATCCGCTCGCCGATCGGATCGGCAAAGAGATGGTCGGTGGCGACAACGGCCCGGTACTGAAGGGCATGAGCATCATATCGAAGGCGATTGGCTCCATGGGACCCTCGCTCCGGGGGAAGACGCCGATCTACAATGATAAAAACGAAATCATCGGTATCGTGTCGGTCGGTATTTTAATGAAGGATATCGAAATTTCGGCACAATCGTATCGCAATCGTGTCCTGTTCTTTGCAGGAATTGCGTTAATCCTGGGATGTGGCGGCGCTATATGGATATCGTCGAGCGTCAAGCGATCCATTCACGGGCTGGAGCCTAAGGAAATCGGCTTATTATATCAAGAGAAACGGGCGATTCTGGAAACGATTCATGAAGGCATTATCGCCGTCAATCGGGAGGGCGTCGTAACCTTGGCCAATCATACAGCCATGATGCTGATCGATCCGGAGGAGCGTAGGGTGATCACCGGGCAGTATATTCAGGACGTTATCCCGGGCACCAGGCTGCTGGAGGTGATGCAGACCGGGGTAGCAGAGAAGGATCAAGAGATGGTCATTAACGATCATGCAGTTGTGGTGAATCGGCTGCCTATCTTTGATCATGAGCAGCGGATAGTAGGGGCGGTCTCCAGCTTTCGAAATAAATCCGAACTGCTGCATCTGACCGAAGAGCTCACGCAGGTGAAGAGATATACGGAAGCGCTGCGCGCGCAGACGCATGAATATTCCAACAAGCTGTATACGATATACGGCATGATTCAGCTGGAATCGTACCAGGAGGCGATGGATCTGATTACGCATGAGACCGATGTTCACCAGAACCTGATTCAATTCCTGCTGCAGGAGATTCCCGACCCGATCATTGGCGGCATTCTTATTGGAAAGTTTAATCGCGGAAGCGAATTGAAGGTGAAGGTTGAGATCGACCGGAGCAGTTCCTTTAAAGACATTCCCGGTCATATTAGCCGAAACCAGCTGGTTACCATTATCGGTAATTTGATCGACAACGCCATGGAGGCGGCATTGGGATCCAAATCCGAGAACAGATGGGTAAGGATAGAGTTACACGATCAGGCCAATGAATTAATGATCGAAGTATCCGACAGCGGGACCGGTATTGCCGAGGCTGGAACGAATCGTCTGTTTGAGCTGGGTTACTCCACCAAGGGGGAGCGGAATCGAGGTTTTGGCCTTTCGATCGTCAACGAGACCGTACAGCAACTGCAGGGTACAATTGCATTCCGCAACGCACCTGAAGGTGGGGCCGTATTCACGGTCAAGATACCAAAAACAAGGGGGGACGTACATGATTCGGGTCGCAATCATTGAGGATGATGTGCGTATTGCCAGCATTAATCAACGGTTCGTTGAGAAGGTAGAGGGCTTTGAGGTCGTCGGCATTGCAACGGATCGGGCTCAGGCGCATGAGCACCTGGACATTCTGGCACCTGATCTGGTGCTGCTGGATTTGTATTTTCCCGATATGTCGGGGTTGGACCTGCTGCAGCATATACAATGGGGATATCCGAATACCGATGTTATTATTATAACGGCAGCCAAGGAATTCGATACGGTGCGGGAGGCGATTCGCGGCGGAGTGTACGATTTTATGATCAAGCCGGTGGTCTTCGACCGTTTCCAGGAGAAGCTGAAAGCCTACCGGAAATATTACGAGCAGATGAAGCAGCTCGGCGGAGCGAACAAGCAGATCGATCAACAGAGCATCGACCAGCTGTTATGGCGTGCCGGTGAACGGATGGACAGGGAAGCGTATTTTCCAAAAGGCATCGATAAACTGACGAGTGAGAAGATCCTATCCTACATCGAGGAGTCCGAGGACGTGTGGACCGCGGAGGAGTTGGGCAAGCGTGGAGGCTTCAGCCGGACGACAGCGAGAAGATACCTGGAGTACTTCGTGGAGAAGGGCATACTCATAGCGGATATTTCATACGGCACGGTGGGCAGGCCGGAACGGGTATACCGGAAAGCGGAGGATTAGATGACCGGATGCTGTTGCGACAACTCTTCTGAACTTGCAGGGCTATCGCTTAAGCTATTACCTGTACTCTCAAAGAAAGGACGGGAGATATGATCACTACCGTTGTTTTTGATCTGGACGGGACCCTGCTTGACCGTGATACGTCACTGGTTCGCTTCGTACAAGACCAGTATGATCGTTTATCGCTCCATGATACGGCAGTGGACAGAGAGATGTATGTGAGACGATTTGTTGAGCTTGATCACAGAAGATACGTATAGAAGGACCAAGTATATCGGCAGCTTATCGAGGAGTTTGCTCTACCTTTATCATGGGAAGCACTCCTGACCGACTACTTATCCGAGTTCTACCATCATTGCGTCGGTTTCCCCCATTTGCATGAAACGTTAGCTAGCTTGAGGAGTAAAGGAATAAAGCTCGGACTGATCTCTAATGGTTACGGCGAATTTCAATTTAAATCCTGACAACGACGTAACCGCAAGCCGACGCATCGGCATGAAGGGAATCTGGAAGCGGGATCCCTATTATGATCCGGACTTCGCCAAGGATAGGGGGATTACCGATTTGCTTGAGATTATCGATTATTTGCAAAATTGAAGAACCATTCCCTATGCATCCTCGTTATTATGATATGAGCCTAGTCGGGATAACCATGTTATCAAATGCGTCTTGCATATGGTGATCCTGCCCACACTGTTGGTGTGGGTTATTTGGTTTTGTGGTATGCCGTAACCTCCGGGTTAATTGCAGGGCGATTATGACGAGGTTATGTGTTTTTTAAACGCATTTTAAACGAAGGGATCCCCGCCATTTAAACTTGGTCCTGTACTTTATAAGAAGTAGAACATCACGGAGGGAGTGAACGAGAGCATGCTGGAAGCCTATCTATTTCCGATATCCTATGCATTTTTAACCTTTCCCATAGCGGCTTTGCTGTGCGCAGTTCCCTTTCTGATCGTGCAGTATCGCAAATATGGTTATTTTAATAAATTCCGGGGATTTCTGCTGTATTTATTCCTGCTGTACATGATGAACGCAGTGTATCTTGTGCTCCTTCCTTTGCCTGCCTCGCGCCATAATGCTCCGATGGATGTGGCCTCGGTTATGCAATGGATGCCGCTGAATTTCATACAGGACATCTTAAAGGAGACCAAGGTGGTATGGGGCGTGCCATCGACTTACACGCATTTGTTGAAGGAGAGAGCCTTCTTGCAGGTCGTGTTTAACGTCTTACTCGTGGTGCCGTTCGGCATGTTCCTTCGTTATTATGCGAGAGCGTCCTGGGTTGCGTGTCTGGCGGCCTCGTTCGGCTTGTCGTTGTTCTTTGAGGTAACCCAGGTGACCGGCATTTACGGCTTCTATGATCACCCGTACCGATTGTTTGACGTGGACGATCTGCTGATGAATACCCTGGGCGGAATGATGGGCCTCGTGCTGGCCGATTGGATGAAAAATCACCTGCCCCGCCTGGATCGTCTGGATGAGAAGGTGGATCTGTCGCAGAAGCGGGTCAGTTATACGCGCCGGGCCATTGCTTTTGGCATTGATGCAGCGGTCATACTGCCGATCATTGGCGTGCTGACCGTAATAAACGTGAGGGGTGCATACTTCTTTGCCGTGATTTTATATTATATCGTGCTGCCTTATATGATGCAGGGGCAGACGCTGGGGAAATGGGTCGTCCGGGTCCAGATCCGCGGAGCGGGCGAACATCTGAAGCTGAAGGAAGTGATTGTCCGCAACGGCCTGCTCTATGTGGTATGGGGCGGGTTCCATGCCTTGTTCATTACGGTTAATGTTACCGGTTCTAATGTCCTGCTTGCGATGTACGCGCTGGGGATATTGCTGCTGGACGCAGTTGTGTTCCTTCACGTGCTGTTATGTCTCATTCATCGCGACCGGAAGCTGCTGCATGAGGCCAAGAGTGGAACAAGGCTCGCTATCGTAGAGAATAAACCCGTGGATAAAGCGGATTAAAGCAGGTTACCACGGGTCTTCTTATTTGTTATAATGTGGAAAATGGATTCGTCGAGGAGGAGATACAACTGAAAGGCAAAATCCTCTCCATTTCTGCCATCATTCTGGGTTTGCTCTTCATTTCCAATCAGCATCTGGGCTATTCGTTCGGGGATGATCTGTTCCGCTGGGCAGGGATCTCCCCATGGACTAAGCAAGGCAACTATGGTCTTCATCTGCCCGTTATTGCAGGTCTTATCTTATTGACGATCGGCATTCTGCGGGTAACGAGCATTTATCGCCCGCTTTATCCGAAGATTTTGAGCCGGGTAATGATCGGCTGTGTCGCATGGATCGTCGTTTTTCCATTCGTGTCGGAGTCCGTCATGTTTGTGGCGAATTTCAATTCGAGCGGAATATCCAGCGTCGCCTATACCAAAAAAGACAGCAAATGCGATTATCGTACAGAGAACGAGGCTATTCTGGCACGCTGCCAGATTCAAATTTACAGTTACGGCACCGAGCGGCAGGTAACGGTACGCCCGCTAAGCCTTGATATTGGCGGAAGGACGATTGATTTCGAGCCTAAGGTGGTTACGGTTCGGCCGCGAGGCCGGATAGAGATTCGCGAAACCTTTGACGGTTTCTTGGATCAGCCGGACCCTTCCTACAGTATGTCCGGCGGAACGAACGAGCCGGGCATCGAGCTGATCGTCGATGGCAGGAGCAAGCAGGTGAAATAGCCTCCCGTTACGAACGAAGGTACATGACTCTGATATCCGAGGTGGACCATGCCGAATTTTCTTCGCACGGAAAGGTATATGAAAATATCGCTGATTACGCTTCTGTTGTTGGTCATGTGTTCATCGCCCGCTGCACTTGCCTCATGGGCTTATTCGTTTGTCGTGAATGACGGGAAGATCTATGTCATGTCGGAAAATCCCGTGGAAGCGTCTGCGCTTGGGGATGGTCATCAAGGATTGGATTGCCGCAGGGCTGATCCTGTTGATCGTTAGGTGCGTGGCGGTCATCGTATTAAAGAAGCGGAAGGATGGCTCATACAGGCGCTAGCAAAAAGAGCCGGACCGAGAGTTATGCTTCCAGCGCAAAACAAGCCGGTATTCTTTGAGCATGCTCATGGAATACCGGCTTGTTATCGGTTTGTACCAATATGCAGGCAGTGGGTTCGCCTATAGAGGATTTATTTTTGCTACAATAGAAAATAGAAAGAAACGTTACGATAAGGAGATTGCCCATGAAACCGATTCGAAACTCGGCCAAAGCGATGATTGTCCGAGATCACCAAATCCTTTTAACAAAGAATGTAGACCAATGGGGGGACTTCTATCTGTTCCCTGGCGGCGGGCAAGAGAAGGGCGAAACCTTGGTGCAAGCCGTGGTTAGGGAGTGCCTGGAGGAAATCGGGCGCAGGGTGGAAGTTCAAGATCTGCTGCATGTCCGTGAATACATAGGGTCCAACCACGAGTTCGCGGAAAGGGATTCCGACGTGCACCAAGTGGAGTTTTATTTTGAATGCCGTTTGGCGGATGAGGGGGATCTGTTTCAAGGACATAACCCGGATGAATACCAGGTGGGCGTGGAATGGATCGATTTGTCTTCATTGGATGGGATACGAATATATCCCCGCTCGCTGGTCAAGCCGCTGATGGATAAAGCGGGACGCTCAGCGGTTTGCTATGTCGGGGATACGAACTGATGGATGTCTGCAGGTTGGAAGGTCTCGGGGTTTGTTGTCAAAATCAATGGGATAACGGGGGATGCCGACTATGGATCAACGGGAATACAAAACGCTGAAATACAAAACCGGAGGATTCCTTGGGGGGAAAGTGAACGAAGAAGAATTCGAAGATTTACTGAACAGCTACGGGATTGACGGCTGGGAATTGATCTCGTGTTTCGATACGAGCGTGCATCAAGGCCAGTCCAGAGATATCATTGCCGTGATGAAACGAAAGGCTTATCTGGGGTAAGGACGAATCGAAGGGAGATGATCGGATGATCATTCGCGAGACGGAAGATGCTTTTGTTATGACGACCCAGGACGACCATGGCCGCTTCTCCGGCGATGTGGCCCGGGGCTTTCGGAGAGAGCTGTTTATGGATGAGACGGTTAGGGAAGAAGTGCTGCTGGCTATAACCGAGCATGACCGCGCCTGGCTTCGGATGGATGATACGCCGATCTGGAATGATGCAAGCCGGACTCCGTTCACTTTTATCGATTATCCGGTCATGCCGAAGATGCTGATTTATACCAAGGGCGTAGATGAGATCGAAGCGATGAGTCCGTATGCAGGGTATCTCTGCAGCCTTCATTTCGCGTCATTTATGAAAAACGCCACCGAAGCGCCGCTGGTGGAATTCTATCATGACGAGCTGGATCGGCAAAAACGGCTGCGTGATCATTATTCGTTTCCGGGCGAAGCCGTGATTCACAGGCAGTTTGGCCTGCTGCAGCTGTGCGACGACATCTCGCTCTATGTGAACATGAACGCGCCGGGTGTTTCCAAGGATCAGGAGCATCCATGGTTCAAAGAGGGCTTCGATATGACGATCGATGGGGAAAGGGTCTTGGCGGCCTGGGCCAGCGAACATGAGATCAGATTGAGTCCGTTTCTGTTCGAAGGAGCATGGTCGGCTACGGTGAAGTGGAAATACGTGCTGAAGGCGGAGATTGTTGCTCAGGGAGTGGCGAAGGCTTTTGATGGTGCGCCGTGGACCGAGCAGACGATAACATTTATACGGTAGCCTGAATAAGCAATCATACTTCGCAGCCCAAAATATGATATGATCACGACAGCGGCACGTAGACTGGACAGACTTGATTCTGTAGGAATGTTGAGGATGAACAATGAAGAAAAAAGAATTTTTGATCGTGGCACTGCTTAATTTTTTGGCAGCGATAGCGTTCTTGGTGGTTGTTTTCATAACGGATCGAAGCTCATGGCAATGGGGATTCGGAATCGTTTCCTTGTTGTTTGCGATTGGTGGAGTAGGAAACTTGGTATTGCATGCCAAGAACAAATAACCCCCCGATTTCAGGAAAGAAGCATACACCAGGGAGCCGCAGGCTTCCTGGTTTTGTGCCGGTTCCAGGTTTTGATTTTATCAGCAGAAGGGGGAGGTTCCGATAACATGGATCATAAACGATTCATGTCTTTACTTGTGATCGTATTTATGTGATAATATTCACAAATAAAAATCCGGCATCCATGATTGCTTTTTAATGGCGGTCGGCCTTCGATTCATCACAGCATGTTAACCGATATAGAAATGTCTTGATGTCGATGTTGTTTTAACAAGCAAAGGAGCGTTAATCATGAGGAATCATGGGATTTGTGTCAGCTGCGGCGGTAAGGTATATGCTGCCTCCAATCGTTGCGTTCAATGCGGAATACCGCAGCCGTCCGGTCCATCCAAACAAGCATTTATGCTGCAGGTCGCCGCGATGATCGGGGTCGGTTTGCTTATTTTTGCGGTCCCGGTAATTCTGCTGACCATGTGGGCGAAATATTAGTCCAATATGTAAATTGTATAAGTCAGCCCTTCTAGCAAGTCGTGAACCGGATTCATAAATGATGAATTCGCCACGGTTGGCAGGAGGGTTTTTTTCATGCTTGCAGAGAATAGATTATAGGGGGTTCTTCATCTTGTTTCCAAATGCCGATATATGGGGTAGCTTTGCAGCTCTATGTTGGCAGAATCCTAACATTTATATAGAGAAGTAGGTCAGTCATGAACAAAAAGCGGCGCGTGATGTTTGCGGGGTTGGCATTGGTTATACTCTTGCCCATATGGTTTATCGTTCGGTTTATCGTGACCCCGAATGTAAGTCCTGAAGCTTTCCAAGGAAGAATTGATTTAACAGCGTGGGACTTTTCGAAGGAAGGCGGGGTCCCGCTCAACGGGGAGTGGGAGTTCTATCGGGGACAGCTGTTAACCCCGGAGAGCTTTGGACCCGGAACACCGAATGAGAAGAGGCCGTCTCCCACAAGCGTCGTATCGATACCCGGCAAGTGGAACCGCTATGTTACGGAGAACGGCGAGTCCGGGCCTGAGGGTGTCGGAACGTTTAGGATGGTTGTTCGATTAAAGGCGGAGGAAGGCATTTACGGCCTTCATACCGGCAACATACGGACGGCTAACCGGATCTTTATGAACGGTCAGGAGATCGGGGCCAGCGGCTCCCCCGGCATGTCGGAAGCGGGGAGCACACCGAACAATATTCCCTACGTCGGTTATGCCCAGATAAGCGGGAAGGAAGTTGAAATCCTGGTCCAGGTGACCAACTTTATCTATTCTTCAGGCGGCATCTATTCACCGCTGATATTCGGGGATATGAAAGCGGTGATGAAGAGCCGTGAAACCGCCGTGTTTGTCGATCTGATGACCCTCGCGGGCTTCCTGATTCCTGCTATGTACTTTTTGCTGCTGTATCGAATGCAGCGGAACGAGAAAGCGCTCCTGTATCTGGGGCTCTTCTGTCTGTCCTCGATGATCTACGTGGCTACGCACGGCCAGAAGCTGTTGTCTTCGGTATGGCCCGATCTTTCATATGAATGGTTCATCCGGATTCAGCTGGTTTTTTCCGCCTTCGTGTATTATTTTTTGCTGCGGTATATAGCGGAAGCCGTTCAGGGCCTTGTTCACCGATGGGCCCTGCGTTTAAGCAATGCGGCAACGATGATAGCCGTTGGAATCGGGCTTGCATTGCCCACGGTTGTCTTCTCGAAAATGGAGCCGGTCATTTATATGTTCTCGGTATTTATCATTGGATATATCACGTTCGTGATGGGAAGGGGAATTTGGCGAAGGTCTGCGGATACGGAATTTATGGTGATCGGCATTCTGAGCATTATGGTGGTGATTGCCGTCCATGTACTCAGCTTAATGGGAGTTTATTTACAACAGCCTGGCCATCGTTCCGCTTGAGATGCTGCTGTTTGTGGTAACGCAGGCGATGCTGCTTGCTCAGCGCTTCTCCAGGGCGTTTACCGACGTAGACCAGCTTTCCCGAAGACTGCTGACCTTGGATGGTTTGAAGGACGAATTTATGGCGAATACATCGCATGAACTTCGAACGCCTCTGCATGGCATCGTGAATATTGCCCAGTCCCTGATGGACGGAAGCTCGGGCTCCGTAAGCGATCGACAGTCCAGGGAGCTGTCCATGATTGTGTCCACCGGCAAGCGGTTATCCACGCTCGTGAATGATATTCTCGATTTTAGCAAATTGAAAAATGGGGAGATTGTGCTTAAACGGCAGCCGGTCGACCTGAAAGCTGTCACCCAATCCGTGCTCGAAGTGGTGACGCACCTTGCCGCGGGCAAACCGCTTTCCCTGAAGCAGGAATGGCCGGACAATCTGCCATGGCTGGATACCGATGAGGATCGATTGCGGCAAATTCTGTATAACCTGCTTGGGAATGCAGTGAAATTCACGGAGACGGGAACGGTACAGGTCACCGCGCATGCGCTGAACGGCCATGTGCGGATATCGGTGACGGATACGGGGATCGGCATCTCACCGGAGCGGCTGGTCGATGTGTTCAAATCCTACGATCAGATCGGATATGCATCCGATCGGGAATATAGCGGCACGGGCATCGGACTGAGCATTACGAAAAAACTGGTAGAGCTGGGCGGAGGGGAAATTTGGGCCGAGTCTATGCCCGGTGCGGGTTCAGCCTTTCACTTTACGCTGCCGTCTACGCAAATCCCCCCGCAGGCAACATTGGCCGGCTTCGGAGGAACGGGGGAAGTCCTGGTCGCCGCGGCAAAGGAACGCGTTCCCGAGCAGGATGAGCCTAGGCAGCATTCGAAGGGGTCTACCGTGCTGCTGGTTGACGATGATCCGGTTAATCTGCAGGTGCTTCGCAGCCTGCTATCGGCAGAAAATTACCATTTGATTACCGCAGGCAACGGAGCCCGGGCACTTGAGCACATCCGGTCGGGGCAAGGGATCGATTTGGTCATCACGGACTGGATGATGCCGGGGATGTCCGGATTGCAGCTGTGCATGACGGTCCGGCAGCAATTCACGCTCTTCGAGCTGCCTATGCTCATGCTGACAGCCCGAAGCTTGCCCGACGATGTTCGAACAGGCCTGCAGGCGGGGGCGAACGATTTCCTGAGAAAGCCGGTGGAAGCCGATGAGCTGCGAGCGAGGGTCCGGAATCTGCTGGAGCTCCGGCGGTCCGTTCGGCAGACCATTTCGGCGGAGATGGCTTTCCTCCAAGCCCAGATCAAGCCGCATTTCATGTCGAACGCGTTGAATACCATTCTGGCCGTGCTGTATACGGATCCGGACAAAGCGACGCGGCTGCTGATCGAGCTGAGCCATTATCTGCGTGGCAGCTTCGACTTCCAGAACCGCGACCAGCTTGGCCCGCTGCAGAAGGAAATGGCCTTATTGCAGTCTTACTTGTTCCTGGAACAGGCGCGGTTCGAGGATCGTTTAACCGTTGAATATGATGTTCATGCGTCATTAGAGGCCTTGGTACCGCCGCTCAGTATACAGCCGATCGTGGAAAACGCGGTGCGGCATGGGATTACGAAGCGGATATCCGGGGGAACGGTCCATATTTCCATTCATGAACGCGAAGGGCACATTACCATTTCCGTTTCGGATAACGGCATCGGCATGAGCGAGGAGAAGGTTAACGCCTTGCTCTCCGCCGCGTCCGATTCGGATGGTGGCGTGGGGCTTCGAAACATACACGCCCGATTGCTTACGCTGTACGGCAAAGGCCTTCAAATCGAGAGTCGGCCCGGGAACGGTACTTCTGTAAGCTTTGAGGTGCCTTCTTCTCGTCCGTGATGTGACGAACAACGAATAGGGGGAGGGATTGACGACATGAAAGCCATCGTGATTGATGATGAGAATCCGGCGCTGATGCATATGCAGCGGCTCATTGAACGTGATGGGCGCCTGCAGGTGGCAGGCATGTTCACTCGGGCTCAGGATGCAATAGAGCAATGGCGATCCTGCAAGGCGGATGTTGTATTTTTGGACATCGATATGCCTGGAATGACCGGGCTGGAAGCAGGCGAAAGACTGGTACTGCTTGAGCCTGACGTTCATATCGTCTATGTGACGGCCGAAGCCGCGGATTCACCGGAGTGGGATGCCCGCCATTATTTATTGAAGCCGGTGGATCCGGAACGTTTCAGCCTCACGGTTACGCAGTTGGAGCAGCGCAGACATGAGAGGAGTTCCCTCTGATGGGCGGAACGCAATTCCGGAATTCGGGGTATTTTTTCGTTAAACTGGTCTTGTACCGGGATCCCCTTTACTCATTCATGTTAAAATATGCCTATCCTAGATAAAGGATGGGATCAACAGATGATACATAAAATGGAGGAATGGGCTGCCAACAGCCATTTTTCGGGAACGGTGCTCTTAACGGATCAAAATCGCAACATCATATGGAATGCCGCCTTCGGCTATTCCAATCGGGCCGACCGCATCCCGAATCAAGCGGACACCAGGTTCGGCATCGCTTCAGGCTGCAAGCTGTTCACCGGGATTGCGGTTTGTCAGCTTATTGAACAAGGCAAGCTGTCGCTGGACAGCAAGCTGAGCGAGTGTCTGGATATTCGCCTGCCGCATGTTAGCCCGGAGATTACGGTGTTTCATCTACTAAGCCACACCTCAGGCGTTCCGGATTACTTTGATGAAGAGGTCATGGACGACTTTGAGGATTTGTGGAAGGCCGTGCCGATGTATACGCTCCGGAGCGGAAGGGACTTTCTCCCTTTGTTCCAGAATGAGCCCATGAAATTTCAACCCGGCGAGAGATTCCACTATAACAATGCAGGCTTTGTGTTGCTTGGCCTGATCGTTGAACAGCATGCCGGCCTGTCGTTTCGGGATTATGTCCAGCAGTTTGTTTTTGAGCCTTGCGGCATGAACGATTCGGGATATTTCCCGCTGGATCGCCTGCCCGCGAATACGGCTTACGGGTATATCGATGAGGAGGACGGTACGTGGAGAACGAATCAGTATGCCATTCCGATTCAGGGTTATGCCGATGGCGGGGCATATGTGACGGCGCCGGACATGGCAAAGCTATGGAGAGGGCTCTTGTCCAATACGCTGCTCTCGGCATCGATGACGGAGCAGCTGCTGGCTGCCCATTCGCACGACCCGGACAGTGACCTGAAATATGGGCTTGGCGTCTGGATCACCGAGAAGAATGGAAATGTGTACAAATATCATGTCATGGGCTACGACCCTGGCGTGAATTTCCGATCCGCGTATTATCCGGACACCGGGCATACGTTGGTCGTGGCATCCAATGCCAGCGACGGCGCTTTTGAAATGATGCAAACCATAGAGGAAGCTTTATTCAATTGATACCGTGATAAAAACAGCCCCGGGCAATGAACACGCCCGGGGCTGTTTCTCTATGGGACGGTCGTTTACAAACCGTATTAAGCCATACCGCCCGCGCCTCGCAAAGGCCTCCAGGGGCTGCCGGCCTATATCCATCCCTTCTCTTCCGCCAACGAGATGGCCTCGATCCGGTTCTTGGCATTCAGCTTGCTTAGAATCTCGGACATATAGTTGCGGACCGTTCCGTAGGACAAGTGCAGCTTCGCTGCGATATCATTGGAGCTGTTTCCGTCTGCGGCCAGCCGCAGCACTTCCCGTTCGCGTTCGGTAAGCGGGTTGGCACCCGCACCGGACAACGTCCCGAATACGAGTTCAGGGGAAACTTCCCGGCGCCCATCCATCACTCTCCGGATGGCTTCCGCCAGCCGTTCGCTGGGCTCGTCCTTGAGCAGGTAGCCCTGGACCCCGGCCTGTACGGCCCGCTCGAAATAACCGGGCCTGGCGAACGTAGTCAGGATGATAACCCGGCTGGCATACCCGCGCCGCTTTACTTCCTCCGCCACCTCGAGGCCGCTGCGCACAGGCATTTCGATATCCAGCAAGCAAACATCCGGTTGATGGATGGCAATCTGCGATAGGGCTTCCTCGCCGTCGCCGGCTTGACCGATCACATCGATATCGTCTTCAAAATCAAGCAAGGAAGCCAGAGCGCCGCGCAGCATTCGCTGGTCCTCGGCTATCAGAACTTTGATGCTCATGGGTGGTGTCCTCCTTCCGGTTCTTGATGATGATCGGAACGCGAATGCTCAATTTCGTGCCTTGCGGCCCGGAGACGGCCTCAACGGTGCCCCCGATGAGGGACAGCCGTTCCGCCATCCCCTTCAAGCCATTGCTGTCGGTACTGGATGCCCCATCATCTTTGCCCTTAAGGCCGATTCCGTTGTCCGCCACCAACAGCCGCCATTCATTATCCAGCGACTCGATGTCGATTCGGCACTGGCTTGCCTGGCTGTGCTTTACCACGTTGGTCACGGCTTCCCGCAAGCAGAGGCTCAGAATGTTGTGGGCCAAGTCGGATATGCCCTCCAGCTTGGGATCACCGGTGGAGACCAGCTGGATATCGGCGCTCTCCAGAATGATCTGGGCCTCCAATAATTCCTCGGGCAGGGTGGCGGTCCGCATATCGGATACCAGTTCACGCACTTGGCGAAGCGCAGCCCGCGAGGTATTCTGGATCTCCCGGGCTTCCAGTTGGGCCTTCACGGGGTCCTTAGCCGCCAGCTTCTCCACAAGCTGGCTCTTCAACGTGATGAGAGACAGGGTATGACCCAAGGTGTCGTGAAGATCCCTGGCAATACGCATCCGCTCTTCGCCTTTAATCAGATTGCGGATTTGCTCGTTAGCCTCGGCGAGCTCCCTCTCCAACTCCTGTCGCCGGTTCAGCGAGCGGATGCCGAAGGGCGAAAACAGCATGATGAGAAAGAAAGGAATCATAAAGAGCAGATCCTTTCCCAGCATGCTCGCGTTCTTGATTAAAGGAATCGTCTCGATGATGCCAAACAGCACGAGGGATATCGTGAATTTGCGCCGGTCGGTATACCAGCCGATGAAATTGGCCGTAAAAAAGCCCATGTACATGTAGGTCGGGTGATACCACATGCAGAGAATGAAAATGATGGACATCTGAATGCCCAGCCACACAAAGAAACGAGGGGTACCCGCGGCGAAGTAGAGCTGGCGGTAGGTGACAAGAAACAAGCCGATCAGCGCAAAGCCGATCCCCATCTTCCAGCCTTCCTCGCGCAGCATGTTGATCACGGGAAGGGACATATAAATGAGCCATAAATAGGGGAAAAACCCCAGCTGCGTTGGAAACACCTCGAACCCCGCGGATTTTGCCTCTTTCAATTTTTTCATGAAGCCATCATCCTATCTCCTTAATCGGCTTGTTGTTTTTTCCGAATATAGGTGGATAGTAACATAAATACGACCAAATATCCTGCCAAAACCATGAAATTGTCCAGGCCCGGCGCTTCTCCGCGCACGATCGACCAGGCGCCTCCGCCGAAATGGTAGGAAGGCATCCACTTGCCGATGGCCTGCATGATAGAAGGCATCGCTTCGATCGGGAACCACATCCCGCCCGTAACGGCCAGTCCCAAGTAGATGCCGTTGCTGACGCCGCTTGCCGTATCGACCCGTTTCATGGAGCCGATCAGGGTGCCGATGGCAAGAAACGGAACGGATGCGATCAGAATCCACAGTCCGCTGAGCAGCCACTGTCCGAAGGTGAGGGAGACGCCGTTAATCAGGTAGCCGGCTACGAAAATCACGATGATGCAGAGCAGATGCATAACCGTCTGCACAAACATTTTGCCGAAGAAGTACACGCTGCCGGGAAGCGGCGTTACACGCATGTATACGGCCCAGCCCTGTACTCGTTCCTGAACGAGTCGTATGCCGAGGGACATGATGGCGGTCCCCATGACGCTGAAGGATGCCATCGACATGAGATAATGCGCCTGCCATTGTCCGGCATCGTCCGCCCCCGTATTCACGACGCGGGTAAAAATGAAATAGAACAGGATCGGCATCGCCAGCGACCAGAAAATATAATACGGATTG
Source organism: Priestia sp. BR_2 (assembly GCF_041954005.1). Classification (NCBI taxonomy): domain Bacteria; kingdom Bacillati; phylum Bacillota; class Bacilli; order Caryophanales; family Bacillaceae; genus Priestia; species Priestia sp. BR_2. The sequence goes on from NZ_JAVFHM010000252.1 coordinate 51,935, forward strand.
CGTACCATTCGAAGCAATTCCATTCTGCATTGTAAGGTAATCAGTTTCCAGGTTGTCATGATTATACGGCCTCCCCTTGATCCATCGTTAATAGGTCAAATGCTTCATCCAGACTTCCTTGATCGATGCGAACGTCGCGTACGGCGAGCCCGGCCCGGAACAAGGCAGCCAGCGCCGTGTCCGTATCATCCGTGACGGCGTTCAAACGGCCATTGTTCTCAAACACATCGGTGACGCCGGGTACTTCACGCAGCAGCTCCTTGACCTGCCGGTGGTCTGCATCCACGATAAAGGAGACCGACCTTCGGGTCAGCTTGGCTTTGATCGCTTCCGGCGTGCCGTCTGCAGCCACCTGACCCTGATGGAACAGCAGTATGCGGTCTGCCATATCGTCCGCCTCTTGCAGGTAGTGCGTAGTGAACAGGATGGTTTTTCCCTGATCGGCCAGCTTGCGCACCGTCTGCCAGAATAACCGGCGTGCCGAGGTATCCAGGCCGACCGTCGGCTCGTCGAAGAATAACAGCTCGGGGTTGCCTGCAATCGCCAGCGCAAAGCTGAGTTTGCGTTTCTGGCCGCCGGACATTTTAACGGCCCATTTGTTAAGCTCTTCGGGTGTGAGCCCGCTTAGCAGGGCGATGTCGTCAAGCGACAGCGGATTCGGATAATAGCCGCGAATGAGGTTGATGATCTCGCGTGTGCGAAGCCCGTCCATGACGCTGACTTCTTGAAGCATGGCGCCGATCTTCTCTCTGACCTTCAAGTCCTTCGGGCTTTGGTCGAACAGGAGAACCTTGCCTTCGCTGGCGTCCTTAAGGCCCAGCATCATGGAGATGGCGGTTGATTTGCCGGCCCCGTTAGGACCGAGAATGGCTGTGATGGATCCTTTTTCTATCGTAAACGACACTTGGTTGACGGCTTTTTTGCTCCCGAACATCTTGGTTACCTGTCGCAGCTCTGCAATAGGTTCATGGATTGGGTTTGTCATGGAATCGCTCCTCCGTAATCGAAATGATCTGTTCTCATCATACGAAAGCGAAGGAGTTGCCGTTAGTAAAGGATGTCATCATTTCGGAGTGACTTTTGTCATGTTGGATTCTTCGGAGGAAGTTGGGGAAGCAAGATCATGAACAAACAGGGGCGATTTCGGATGTGCGTGTATGCGTTTACAGAGGCGATTTTAAAGGGCTGGTTCGAGTTTCACGTCCGGTTGTCTTCTCTTGACCGCAGGAGTGCCTTCAATTATAGTGGGTACAGTAGGAGCAATCTATAATATAGAAGGAAAAAGGTGGCTTGAAACATGTCTGAGAACATCTACGTCGGTGTCGATCTTGGCGGAACAGCTATTAAAGTTGGAATATGTAACGAAGAAGGGCATCTTCTGCAGAAGTACGAAGGGCCGACGGAAACAGCCAAAGGCGTTGACACGGTTATTGACAACATTGAGAAATATGTGCGTCACATTGTGGAAGAATCGCCATACAGCTGGGATCAACTTGCTGGTGTGGGAGCTGGTTTCGCCGGGTTTACGAATATACGTGAAGGCATCATCATTCTGGCACCGAATGTAGGATTTAAAGATGTACCGATTCGCGCACTGCTTGAAGAGCGTCTCGGCAAGCCCGTCAAAATAGACAACGACGCCAATGTGGCTGCCCTGGGTGAGGCTTGGAGCGGCGCAGGACGCGGCGTTGAGAACTGCGTATGCTACACGCTCGGAACCGGCGTGGGCGGCGGCATTATCGTAAACGGCAAAATTTATCAAGGCTTTGGCGGCATGGCCGGCGAGCTTGGGCACATCTCGGTCGTGCCTGATCTGGAAGCCATTCAATGCGGATGCGGCGAAATGGGCTGCCTGGAGACGGTTTCATCGGCAACCGGCATTATCCGCATGGCGAAAGATGCCGTTGAGCGCGGCGACCGGACTTCCCTTGCGCATGTGGAGAGCATTGCGGCGAAGGAAGTGTTTGATGCTGCGAAAGCGGGCGATGAAGTCGCTATTCGCATCGTGAATCGCGCAGCCTATTACCTCGGCAAATCCATGGCAGCCGTTGCGGCCGTGTTGAATCCCGAAGCGTTTATCATCGGCGGCGGCGTATCCAAAGCCGGGGACATTCTGTTTAATGAAGTTCGTGCCGTATTTGCTAAACTGACGCCGGAACCGCTTCAGCGCGGCGTACGGATCGTTCCAGCTGAGCTTGGCAACGACGCCGGCGTTGTTGGCGCAGCCGGTTTGCACTTGCGTTCGTAGTATTATTCACCATACATCGTCTGATCTAAACTTATAAGGGAGGGAAAGCTGATGCTGGAAGCAGCCGACCGCGGCAGCAACACATCATCCATGGCCACCCTGATCATCATCACCGGGATGTCGGGAGCAGGTAAGACCTTGGCCGTACAAAGTCTGGAGGATCTTGGATTCTTTTGCGTTGATAACCTGCCCCCGGTGCTCATTCCGAAATTCGCGGAGCTGATCGATCAATCGAAGGGTAAGATCGGCAAGGTTGCATTGGTCATCGACCTGCGTGGCCGCGAATTTTTCACCGCTTTATCGGAGTCGCTGAATTACATCAAGGACCACTTCACCATCCACTGCGAGATTCTGTTCCTGGATGCCACGGACTCCGTGCTTGTTCAGCGTTACAAGGAAAGCCGTCGCCGCCATCCGCTCGCTCCGGAAGGCATGCCGCTCGACGGTATCCGATTGGAGCGCAAAATGCTGGATGAACTGAAGAATTCGGCCACCCAGGTCATCGATACCAGCAACATGAAGCCTGTGCGCTTGAAGGAGAAGATCATCTCTCGCTTCACGCATTTGGAGAGCAGCACGTTATCGGTCAATATTACGTCTTTTGGATTCAAGTACGGCATTCCGATTGACGCCGATCTGGTGTTTGATGTGCGTTTTCTGCCCAATCCGCATTATGTGGAGCATCTGCGGCCCAATACCGGCCAAAACAGCGATGTATACGAGTACGTCATGAAATGGCCGGAGACGCAAGCTTTTCTGACCAAACTGCTCGATATGCTGCATTTCTTGATCCCGCAGTACCGCAAGGAAGGCAAGAGTCAGGTGATCATCGGCATTGGCTGTACCGGCGGGAAGCATCGTTCCGTAGCGATTGCCGAGTATCTCGGCAAAATGCTGGGCGTCAGCGAAACGGAGACGGTATCGGTGAGCCACCGCGATTCTGAGCGGGATCGGCATTAATTAAGGGAAGTGATAAATGTGGCTGTGCAAGCTAGAAAGCGCCCCCGCATCGTCGTGATGGGTGGAGGAACCGGGCTGTCCGTCATGCTGCGGGGACTCAAGGAAAAGCCTCTCGATATTACGGCCATCGTCACCGTTGCGGATGACGGGGGTAGCTCAGGCATACTGCGTAGCGAGTTGCAGATGCCGCCTCCGGGAGATATTCGCAATGTACTGACAGCACTCGCGGATGTGGAGCCGCTGTTATCCGATATATTGAAATACCGTTTCAAGAATGGCTCGGGACTGGCCGGGCACAGCCTCGGCAATTTGATCCTGGCTGCCATGACGGATTTGCACGGTGATTTTGTCACGGCAGTCAAGGAGATGAGCCGGGTTTTTGTTGTTCGCGGACAGGTGCTGCCCGCAGCGGGCGAAGCTGTCATTCTGCATGCGGAGATGGAGGACGGCACGATTGTGACCGGCGAATCCAAAATCCCGGAGGCCGGGCGCCGCATCAAGCGGATCTTCCTGGAGCCGGAACATGTGGAACCGCTGCCGGAAGCGCTGGAAGCGATTCAACAGGCCGATGCGATTCTGATCGGTCCGGGCAGCCTGTACACCAGTATTTTGCCCAATTTGCTGGTTCCCAAGCTTGCCGAAGCCATTGTCTCGTCCGAAGCGATCAAAATGTTTGTGTGCAACGTGATGACGCAGCCGGGAGAAACCGATAATTATACGGTGAGCGATCATTTGCAGGCCGTTTACGACCATATTGGTCTTCATCTGTTCGATTATGTTATTGTTAATGATGGTGAGATTCCGCCTCAGGTTCAGGACAAGTATGCACAGAAGGGCGCGAAGCCCGTGCTGCTGGACCGCGATGAGGTGACCAGCCGAGGATATAAACTTATTGCCGATAAGCTTGTGCTATTTAGAACATACTTAAGGCATGATGCTGACAAGCTGAGCAATCATATTTTTCAGCTGGTACAGGATTGGATTACACGAAAGGGGTGAGTACCTTGTCCTTTGCGGCACAGACGAAGAAAGAACTGACGATGATCGAAAGCCAGAGCTGCTGTGAAAAAGCCGAACTGTCCGCGCTCATTCGGATGAACGGCTCTGTTCAGCTTTCGAACAAAAAGGTAATCCTGGATATTTCGACGGAAAATGCCGCGATTGCAAGACGTATTTATTCCTTAATTAAGAAGCATTTCCAGGCGCATACCGAACTTTTGGTGCGTAAAAAAATGCGTTTGAAGAAGAATAACGTATATATCGTTCGTATTCCCGCCCAAGTTCAGGAGATCCTGAAAGAGCTTCGCATCGTCTCCGAAGGCTTTCTGTTTCAATCGCGCATCGACGAGCAGATCGTTCGCAAAAATTGCTGTAAGCGGGCTTATCTGCGAGGTGCCTTCATGGCAGGCGGATCCGTGAACAACCCGGAGGGGTCTTCGTACCATCTGGAAATTGCCTCGATGTATGAGGAGCATTGCCAGTCCCTGGTGGACCTGGCGAATGAATTTCATCTGAACGCACGCTGCATCGAGCGGAAGAAGGGCTTCATCTTCTACATCAAGGAAGGCGAAAAAATCATCGAATTCCTCAATTTGATCGGTGCCCATCAGGCCTTGTTCAAGTTTGAGGATGTCCGGATTATGCGGGACATGCGCAATTCGGTGAACCGGATCGTAAACTGCGAGACCGCCAACCTGAACAAAACGATCGGCGCGGCCGTCCGTCAGATTGAGAACATCAAGCTGCTCCAAAAGGAAGTGGGTCTTGAGAATTTGCCCGATAAACTGCGGGAAGTGGCAGAGATTCGGCTGGCTCATCCGGATATGAACCTGAAGGAAGTCGGCGAATTGCTCAAAGGAACCGTCAGCAAATCAGGCGTCAATCACCGTCTGCGCAAAATCGATGAATTGGCCGAAAAGATTCGGAATGCTTAAGATTTTTTCTTCTAGTGTCCTGTATGGTAAAATGGTATAATATTATAAAATGTCAATCGCGCTTTCAATGCAGCAGATTTATTAGATAGGGGGTAATTTTCATGACAAAGCACCCGGTAGTCGTTCGGTTAAAGACGGGTCTTCACGCCAGACCGGCCGCGCTGTTCGTTCAGGAAGCGAATAAATACTCATCTGAAATTTTTGTTGAAAAAGATGATAAAAAAGTAAATGCCAAAAGTATCATGGGAATTATGAGCCTTGCGATCAGCTCAGGAACGGAAGTTTATATTAGTGCTGAGGGAGCTGACGCTGAGCAAGCGGTTACTTCACTCGTGAACTTGGTGAGCAAAGAGGAACTCGAGAACCAATAGGGTAACCGTGATTCAAGTTTAAGAAAAGTCTTGTTACAGCAAGGCTTTTTTTGCTATCAGGCGCTGCCTTGGGGTTCTCGCTCGCTTGTCGCGTACATAAGAACATGATTGAAGAGAAGGGGCGGAGACATCCGTCCTTTTTTAAATCCGTTTTTGGGGTCGCCGCAAAGCATTGGGAATAAGCATCGAAGCATAAGCTCCACTTGGTGGGGTTATTTTGCGTTGTTTTCCGAATCGTAAGCCATCGTTTAACTTCAGTTTAACTTGCTGATATATTCTCTTCTTACAGACAATATATAAGGATGGGAAGGGAAGGGAATACAATGAGTTCAACGGGTACTGCTATACAGGAAATCAAGCGCGAAGAACAGGCCGGGAGCAAGAAAGCAGGTTCCCAGGCGTTCTTCCGGTTATTGAAGGAAACGAAACCGCCGATGCTGCTGCTGATCGGGGCGATCCTGCTGAATGTGATCTCAACCTTGGTCGGGCTTGTCATACCGATGTTTACGAAGAGCCTGGTGGATGGCTTCTCGCTGACGGATATGAATCGGTCCCATATCATTGGGCTCGGCATCGCGTTTGTGGTGCAGACGATTGCTGCCGGGGTCTCGATTTTTCTGTTAAGCTATACGGGACAAAAGATGGTGGCTGCCCTGAGGGAGCGGCTGTGGAAAAAGCTGCTTGTGCTGCCGATCCGCTATTTCGATCATAACCGTTCGGGGGAATCGGTCAGCCGGATGACGAATGATACAGGAGTGATCAAAAGCCTCATATCAGACCATGTGGCCGGATTCTTCAGCGGAATCATCTCCATTGTGGGTTCCATTGGGGTGCTCCTTTATCTAAACTGGAAAATGACGCTGACGATGTTTATCGTCATTCCGATAGCGGCGCTGATCCTTGTCCCGCTCGGCAGGAAGATGTACAAAATATCGCTGGGCATGCAGGACGAGACGGCATCGTTTACGGCGAATATCAGCCAGGTGCTGTCGGAGATTCGGCTGGTTAAAGCCTCTAATGCGGAGAATAGAGAGTATGAGAACGGGAACAAAGGCATCACCAACCTGCTGAATTTCGGTATCAAGGAAGGCGTAGTCTCTGCCTGGATCGCACCGCTGATGTCTTTTGTGCTGATGATGCTGCTGGTGGTGGTGATCGGGTATGGCGGATTGCAGGTATCCACCGGAGCACTGACCGCGGGAGAGCTGGTTGCGTTCATCCTGTACCTGATTCAGATCGTCATGCCGATGACGCAGTTAACGACGTTTTTTACCCAGCTGCAGAAGGCGAAGGGAGCGACGGAGCGAATATTGGAAACCCTGGATGCAGACGAAGAATCCATTACGGCCGGTGACGAGGTGGCGGATGCCAACCAACGGGTGTCGATCGAGAACCTTTCGTTCGGGTATAAGCCCGATGAGCTTGTGCTGCATGATATCAGCTTTCAGATGGAGCCGGGGACGGTCACGGCCGTGGTCGGGCCGAGCGGCGGAGGGAAAACGACGCTGTTCTCCATGCTGGAGCGCTTCTACCTGCCGCAGAAGGGACAGATCCGCTTGGGCAAGACGCCCATAGATACCTTCTCCTTACGTTCCTGGCGCGGATTGATCGGCTATGTATCGCAGGAAAGTCCGATGATTGCCGGAACCATACGCGACAACTTATGTTACGGAATGGACCGCGAAGTGAGTGACGCTGAGCTTCGAAGAGCGGCAGAAATGGCGTATGCCGATGGATTTATTGATGAACTGCCAAGCGGCTTTGATACGGATGTGGGCGAACGGGGCGTGAAGCTCTCGGGCGGACAGCGGCAGCGGATTGCCATCGCCAGGGCTCTGCTGCGGGATCCCAAGATCCTGATGCTGGACGAAGCCACCTCCAGTCTGGACAGCCGTTCCGAGATCGAGGTGCAGAAGGCGCTCAAGAACCTCATGGCTGGACGGACGACGATCATTATCGCGCACCGGTTATCCACGGTGGTGGGGGCCGATCAGATCATATTTATAGAAAAAGGAACGGTGACCGGCCGGGGAACGCATGATGAATTGATCGGGCAGCATGATATGTACAGGGAGTTTGCCGTTCAGCAGCTGCAGATGAATGAGGCAATCGAGGCTTAAAGGCAGCTTGTAGAGCCATAGAAGGAAGGGGGGCCATCATGGCAAAAATATTGGTTGTGGACGACGATCCGAACATCCGCGAACTTATCAAGGTGTTCCTGGAGGAGGCGGGGATGGAAGAGGTGATGGAGGCCTCGGATGGCGTTGAGGCCCTGTCCGTGATGGAGCAAGTTTCGGTCGATCTGGTCGTGATGGATATCATGATGCCCAATATGGACGGATGGGAGCTTTGCCGGGAGATTCGGAGGAATACCGGCATTCCGGTGCTGATGCTGACGGCAAAAGGGGAGACGAGGCAGATCGTGAAGGGTTTTGAGCTGGGCACGGACGATTATCTCGTGAAGCCTTTTGAGCCCGCGGAGCTTGTCGTACGCGTCAAAGCGCTGCTGAAGCGATATCAGGTAGCCGCATCGCAGACGGTCACGATCGGTAACCTGCAGATGAACCGCAAAACCTATGAGGCCAAAGCCGGCGATGAGGTTTTTACCTTGCCGTTAAAGGAGTTTGAGCTGCTCTTCAAGCTGGCCAGTTATCCGGGGAGCACGCTGCCGCGCGAACGGCTGATCGAGGATATATGGGGGTATGACTTTGAAGGGAACGAACGCACGCTGGACGTTCACGTGAATCGCCTGCGGGAACGGTTCCCGGAGGAGAAGTACCGGTTCAGGATTCGAACGGTGCGCGGCCTGGGGTATCGCCTGGAGGCAGGTGAGAGCTGATGAGGAGACCGCTCAAAATCTTGTGGAAAATCGTTCGGGAAACGATTCAGACCATCCTAATCTTCGCGGTCTTGGGAGCGTCATGGACGGCGGCGACTTACGTAACGCGGTTTGTTTACAACTGGACGGGAACGCCGCCATGGGATTATGCCGTCCAGCTGATCGACTTGTTTGTCGGCGTCATTATCTTCTTCCTGTGCATGCTGGTCGTGGGGATGTTCTTCAAGCACCGGCAAATGGCCATGCTGAATTCCATTACGGATGCTATGCGCCGGATCTCCCAGGGGGATTTCAGTGTGAAGATGGATGAACACCAATGGCGCGGGGAGTTCAGGATGATTGCTTCCGGCATTAACGACATGGCCGGCGAGCTGGGGCGCATGGAGACGATGCGGCAGGATTTCATCTCCAACGTGTCCCATGAAATCCAATCCCCGCTCACTTCGATTCGGGGGTTTGCAAGGGCGCTCCGAAATCCGCGTCTCACCGAGGAGAAGAGAGCCCGTTACCTGGAGATCATCGAGGGAGAGGGCCGCCGTTTGTCGCAGCTGAGTGACAATCTGTTGAAGCTGTCGTCTCTGGAAGGCGATCAGCCTGCCTTCGAAAGGGCCCGTTACCGGCTCGACGGGCAGCTGCGCGCCGTCGTGTTGGCGCATGAGCCGCAGTGGCTGGCGAAACGGATTCAGGTGGATCTCGATCTCGCCGAGATCGAGATTGAGGCGACGGAGGATCTGCTGAGTCAAGTGTGGACCAACTTGCTGCACAACAGCATCAAGTTCACGCCCGAGGACGGCATGATCACCATCGTGCTGAAGGCAGGGGAAGACGGAGCCGAGGTTACCATGACCGATACGGGGGTCGGGATGTCGGACTCGGATCAGCTGCATATCTTCGAGCGCTTCTACAAAGCGGACAAATCGCGTAATCGCGCGGCTGGCGGCAGCGGGCTTGGGTTGTCGATCGTGAAGCGGATCGTGGATATCCACCAAGGGAGAATAACGGTCCAATCGGAGCCGGGGAAGGGATCGGCATTTACCGTGGTGGTGCCATACAAGAGTTCCGGCGATACAAAGCAGTGATCGTGTGCGGCTTGAGTTATAAAGTTTGAGGCAGACGGAGCTGGATAACCACCCAAGAAATCGGTGATGGTTGCGGGCTCTCCTTCAGGAACTGGGGAGGGCATGGGGCGGAGTGTTTTGTCTTTTCTGAGCAAAGGGGGTCACTGCGTGGGAACATGGCTGGCTTCCGGGCACTTTTAGTAGGGGGCGGGTCATAGCCATAAATAAGGAGTAAGGACTTGTCGTCCTTACTCCTTATGGAGTTATACGCGATGCGATATGTACAAGCTTTCCGTTGACGGGGAGAGTATGTGATTAGCTAAAACAGTAGATAGCAGCGCGTTCGTACAAGCAGTAGCAATACAAGTCATATGAGCATATGAGCAATTCAACCATTAATAGGAATACAGGAAGTCAAGCATTACCAAAAGCAATCAATGCAAGCAATACAAAAAAACAGCTAGGGTAAGCTATTCAAGCAATGAAAGTGATTCATGCATTATAAGGAGTACACGCAATACAAGCAATACAAGCATTATACGCAATATAAGAAACAAGTGATATAAAGCCAAACCAGTAATACAAGTAGTTTAGACATTACAAGTAAGTCAACCAACTCAAGAAACCCAGCAACTCCAGCAACAAGTGATTCAAGGCATTACAGGGATGATACGAGAGCAATATAAGCTTTTCCTGGAAATCTTGGGGATTTATCGGACACCATAGACCTTATTTGCCAAAATCACGGCCATATTTGGAAATAGCGGACACTAGATCCGTTATTCAAGAATTTGTATCGGCAAATGCCGCTTTTTTGAAGGAATAACGGATCCTCGGTCCTGTAATTTTCGAAAAGTCCCTATTTTCCCTCGAATAAGGTCCTCTCGGTCCGTTAGCTGCTCTAAAGCAGCATGCAGCCATCGTATAACTATCGAAGTGGGCTCTAAATGATAATATGCAATATCATTCCATAGCCGTACGATAACAAGCAGATGCCATTCCATAGTCGTACGATAACAAGCAGATGCCAACCATAGTCGTACAATAACCGGTTGGTTCACTCTAACGGGCCAGCCGGACCATAGGTTGCAGCTTTGAACTGTCGACAACCATCCAAGCACACCCCGAGGCCACTCACCGTGCGCACAGGTGTAGTAGGCACGGTGTATGCAGCCGCACGGTAACAGATCGGTGAAGCTGGTTCAGCTGCACCGTTACAGCACCTTCTCCAGAAAGCTGATGGTCCGCTCATGCTTCGGGCTGCCGAACACCTCTTCCGGCGGACCTTCCTCTACGATATACCCGCCGTCCATGAAGATGACCCGGTCCGCAACCTCGCGGGCAAACCCCATCTCATGCGTAACGATCATCATCGTCATGCCCTCGCGCGCCAGGTCCTTCATGACGCCGAGCACCTCGCCGACCATCTCCGGGTCCAGGGCCGAGGTCGGCTCGTCGAACAGCATGATGTCGGGATTCATCGCCAAAGCCCGGGCAATCGCCACGCGCTGCTTCTGGCCGCCGGACAGCTGGCTCGGGAAAGCCTCCGCCTTATCGGAGAGGCCTACTCGGTCCAGCAGCTTCAGCGCCGTGGCACGTGCCTCGGCGGCGTTTTGCTTGCCCAGCTCGACCGGGGCGAAGGTAATGTTCTTCAGCACGTTGAAGTGCGGAAAGAGATTAAAATGCTGGAACACCATGCCGATGTTCTCGCGCGCCTTATTGATGTTCGTTTTAGGGTCATTGATATCCTGATCATGGACAAAGACCCTGCCAGCCGAAATTTCCTCCAGCCGGTTGATGCAGCGCAGAAAGGTGCTTTTGCCCGAGCCCGATGGCCCGATCACGCAGACAACCTCGCCTTCCTGGACTTGCATATCGATTCCCTTCAGCACCTCGTTCGTGCCAAAGCTCTTCTTCAGTCCTTCTATGCGGATTTTATCCATGACGCACCTTCCTTTCCAGACGGTCCGAAATTTTCGTCAGAATCGTGATCACGACCAGATACATGATGGCCACCACGAGCCAGATATCAAACGAGGCGAACGTTCTCGCAATGATGATCTTCCCGGATTGGGTCAGCTCGACCAGACCGATCACCGACAGGATGGACGTATCCTTCAGCGTGATCACCAGCTGGTTAATAAAGGTCGGAATCATGACTTTGATCGCCTGCGGAATGATGATTTTCATCATGGCTTTGCGGTATGGCAGTCCGAGCGAGCGGGCCGCCTCCAGCTGTCCGGGGTCAATGGATTGAATGCCGCCGCGAATAATCTCCGTGACATAAGCGCCGGCATTCAAGCTCAGCGTCAGGACCGCTGCGACGATCGGCGACATCGTGAAGCCGAACGCCTGCGGAATGCCGAAGTAGATGAAGAAGGCAAGCACCAGCAGCGGAATGCCGCGGAAGATGTCCACGAATACGGTGGCGATGCCCCGGAGCCATCGATTGCGACCGACCTTCATGAAACCGAAGATCAGCCCTAGGAAAAACGCAAAAAACAGCGACACGATGGTCAGCAGCAGCGTATTGCCAAGGCCCTTCAGCAGGGAAGGCAGCGACTCCACGATTAGTCCCCAGCGGCTTTGACTCGGTGCGCTTACGGCATTCTCACCGATATATTTTTCCTTAATGCGATCGTACTCTCCACTTGCCTTCAGATTCACCAAACCAGCGTTGAACTTCTGCAGAAGCTCCTGGTTCCGTCCCTTGCTGACGGCGAATCCGTAGGAGGCGCCGGGCTCCATCTCCGTAACGATCTTCAGACCGTTGTTCTGTTCCACTCCATAAGCGAGTACGGGAAAATCGTCAAAGCAGGCAACGGAATTGCCGGTTTTGACATCGTCATACATTTGGGCCGAATCGTCAAAAGGCACGATGGTGAAGCCGTACTTGGAGGATATGGATTCCGCGAAGCTGTAGCCCTCCGTACCGGTTTTGACAGCAACCTTTTTCCCCCTTAAATCCTCATAGGATTTGATGGATTCCTGGTCCTGGCGGATGGCCATGACAACGCCCGAATCAAAATAGGGATCGGAAAAATCGAATTTCTGCTTCCGTTCATCCGTGATACTCATGCCCGCGATGACGCCGTCCACCTGATTGGCTTCCAGCGCCTGAACCGCCGCATTGAAGCCGAGCGGCTTGATCTCGTATTTGAAGTTCTGGTCTTTCGCGATCGCATCCAGCAGATCCATATCGATGCCGACAAATTTGCCGCTCGCATCCTGGAATTCAAACGGGGCGAACGTAACGTCCGTTCCGATCTGATAGGTTTTGCCGGAGGCTGGCTCTCCCGCCGCGCTTACCGATCCATAGGGAACGCCAACGGCCATGAGGAGCAGCAGTGACATGAACACGTAGAATACACGCAATGATTTCATAATGACCTCCTGTTCTTAACACCGTGTAAGTTAGTTACCCATTAAGGCTTCCATGTTAAACAGCAGCTTCCGGCTTCATTCGGTATCTTATTTGGCTAAATAGCCAATCATGCCTAGAAATACCAATGAATTGGGCGCAAAAAAATATTACAAGAAAAATATCAAAACGCTCCGATTCGGATGCAACATTTACCAATGCCCTCACGTTAGAAGGGTAAGGCAAGCATGGCAGCGATGCCAATATCGAAGGAGGCTGACAAAGATGAAAAGATGGGTCAAACAAGTAGGTTCTATCATGATTGCAGGCGCACTGCTGACTGGCAGCACGGCTTGGGTCGGGTTGAGCGGAGCAACCGAGGTGCACGCGGCGGAGGCAGCACAGCAAAACCTTCTTACCGTACTTGGTAAAGGCGAGATCTCGGTGAAGCCAGATATCGTTTATCTTTCCATCGGGGCAGAATCATATGCGGAAACCGCAAAATCCGCACAGAAGAGCAATGCGCTGAAAATGGATAAGATTACGAAGCTGTTGAAAGAAACCTGGAAGATCGACGACAAGGATATCAAAACCGAGCAGTTCTATGTACAACCGAACTATACGTACTCCGATGAGAATGGACGTAAAGTGAAAAATTACACCGCCTATCATTCCCTGGAAGTTACGCTTCGCGATCTGAGCAAGGTCGGGGATCTGCTCGATGCAGCATCCGATGCCGGCGCCAATTCCATCGGCAACGCCCGTTTCTCGGTTGAGAACCGCGATGCATTCGAAGCGCAAGTGATTGATAAGGCGATGGCGAACGCAGACCTGAAGGCACAAGCGATGGCGAAGGCGTCCAAGCGTCAACTCGGTATCGTACTGAACATTGTGGAAGGTTCCGTTGGCGTAGATACCATCTATGGCCTCGAAAAAATGGCGATGGAGGCTCAGTCCACGGCAGCGGACGCTGGCGCAAACACATCCGTGAAGCCGGGCGAGATCAAAATCACGACACAGCTGTACGTGCAATACCAGCTGAAGTAGTCGCTTTAATCGACGCAGCATGCGAAAAAACCGTTCATTCCGGTCTTTATCGGGCGAACGGTTTTTTCGCATGTCTGTTAAAAAATGAAATACCATTATCCGGTGCCATATCCGGCCCTTCCCCTGTCGAAATACACAGAAAAGTGTTGTGTATAGGGGGAAAACGAGGTATAGTGAATATGCGAAAAACTGAACTTTGATCTAACGTTTAAAGCCATACCCATGGATATGGCTTTTTTTTCTTAGTAGAGACTTCTAACCGCCTCCACCCTTAAGAAACGGATTCTGCCAACCTGAGCATAACAGGCAGTAGGACCGTTTCTTCTTAGTGGAGAACGTTTTTGTGCATACTGGTAATAGGATGTACACATGGAAACGAACAGGTCACATTTTGAAGAAGGGGTTGATGCATGTGATTGAACTTGTCCGGATCGAGAAGCATTTTCAGGGACAAGCGGTCGTGCATCCGCTGTCGCTCTCCATTAAAGAAGGGGAATTCCTGACTTTGCTGGGCCCCAGCGGCTGCGGCAAAACGACGATTCTCCGAATGATAGCAGGATTCGAGCAGCCGACCGAAGGACAGGTATGGCTGGCGGGTCAGAATGTGACGGATATGCCTGCGAACAAGCGGGATTTGAATTTGGTATTCCAACACTATGCTCTGTTTCCGCATATGACCGTAGAAGACAATATCGCTTTTGGACTGAAAATGAAAAAAATGCCGCGCCAGCTCATCAAGGAGCGCGTGGACGAGGCTGTTGCGATGACGCAGCTGACCGCCTTGCGGGAACGCTTCCCGCACCAGTTGTCCGGCGGACAGCAGCAGCGCGTGGCCATTGCGCGCGCCATCGCCAACAAGCCGAAGGTGCTGCTGCTGGATGAACCGCTCGGCGCGCTGGATTTGCAGCTGCGGAAGAACCTGCAGTCCGAGCTCAAGCATTTGCAGCGGACGCTCGGGATCACGTTTGTATATGTAACGCACGACCAAGAGGAAGCCATGATGCTATCCGACCGGATCGTCATCATGAACCATGGACGGGTAGAGCAAATCGGCACGCCGCGCGAGATCTATGCGAGACCGCAAACGCTGTTTGCCGCCACGTTTGTAGGGGAGAATAACGTCTTCTCCTCGCCTGAGGGGCTTTTTGCCGTACGGCCGGAGAAACTCATTCCCCAGCGGGAATCGGGTGCCAAGAAGAGCGGCGTGATTGAGGATGTGCAGTACCTCGGCAGCGTTCATAAGCTGCTGGTCCAATTGGACGATGAGCCGATGAAGGTCACGATTGCCCTCGATATCTCGGATGACCATCCGTGGGAGGTTGGCGAACGGGTTGGGGTGAACTGGAACGCCAAGGATGAGGTGATCATCGGGCCATGAGGAAATCAAGGTTCCTGTTGACTCCGGTGCTGCTGTGGTTATCCCTGTTCCTAATCGTTCCGATGCTGATCGTGGTCGGCATTTCCTTTCTCTCGCGGGATTCGCTCGGGAATGTCGTGTTTTCCTTCAGTCTGGAAGGATACAAGACTTTTTTTGATCCATTATATTTGGGCATCTACTGGGATACCTTGGTACTGTCGCTGCTGACTACGGTGATCTGCTTGTTAGTCAGCTATCCTTTGGCCTATTATATAGCCAACGCTTCCCCGCGTATCCAAACCTGGGGATTGATTCTGATCACGGTTCCGTTCTGGATCAACTTTTTGATCCGAACCTATGCGTGGGTTCTGCTGCTCCGGACGCAAGGCGTAGTGAACAGCCTGCTGCTGTGGGCGGGATGGATCGACGAGCCGATTCAGATGCTGTATACGTACGGCGCCGTACTGCTCGGGATGGTGTATAACTTCATTCCGTTCATGGTGCTGCCGATTTACGTGGCCTTGGAGCAGATGGACAAACGTCTGCTGGATGCGGCCAGCGATCTGGGCGCTTCCAGATGGAAGGCATTTCGGCATATTACCTTGCCTCAGAGCAAGTCCGGCATCATGACGGGTGCGGTTCTGGTCTACGTATCGACTTCCGGGATGTTTGTCGTCACGGATATATTGGGGGGCGCCAAGTCCTCCATGATCAGCAATATCATTCAGCAGCAGTTCCTGGGTGCGCGCAACTGGCCCTTTGGAGCGGCGTTATCGGTTATTTTTGTGATTACGTCCTTGGTGCTGATCCTGCTCTTTAACCGGGCGATGCAAGCCCGCCATCAACGCGTAGGGGAGGGGAGATAAGTGAAAAAGAAGAATCACCCGCTGCTCGGGGTTCACTCTTTCCTTATGATGGCTTTCATCTATGTACCCATCGTCATGATTATCATCTATTCCTTTAACGATACGCGGCTTAGCGGCAATTGGGAAGGCTTTACGATGGATTGGTATGTGTCGCTATTCCAGAATCGGCACGTGATGGAAGCGCTGATGAACAGTTTGACGGTGGCCGTCATCTCGACGATCGTTTCCACCCTGCTCGGGACTGCAGCGGCGCTCTCGCTTCGGAATTTGGGGCGTAAAGGCCGCAGCGGCATGAATGGCCTGCTGTATCTGCCGGTCATCATCCCGGATATTATTATGGGGCTGTCGCTGCTGGTGCTGTTCAGTCAACTGAACATGCCGCTTGGCAAGGCAACGGTGATCATCGCCCATATTACGTTCAGCCTGTCGTACGTCTATGTCGTGGTAACGGCCCGACTGTCGGGGATGGGCAAACAGCTGGACGAGGCTGCCCAGGATTTGGGCGCCACGCCTTGGCAAACGTTCCGGCACGTCACGCTGCCGCAGATTGCACCGGGCATTATCTCCGGCGCATTGATTGCTTTCACGCTGTCGCTGGACGATTTTATGGTCAGCTTTTTCGTCGCCGGCCCAAGCTCAACAACGCTGCCGATCTATATATACGCTCAGGTGAAGCGCGGCATCTCGCCAGAGATCAACGCGCTGTGCACGCTGCTCATACTGGTCAGCATCACGCTGATCCTGTTAGCCCAATATATTCTTAACCGCGGCAATGGGCAGAAGAAACACAAAACATTACCGATCTAAGCGATAGAAACGCTTTTTTCGAAATAAAATTAAAACATGCAAGTGGAAAGAGAGGAGATATTGAATTGAAAAAATCAAGATGGACCCGCCTGCTGACGGCAGGCATGGTTGCGGTATTGTCTGTAGGACTGCTGGCCGGCTGCGGCTCGGATAAGGAGACGCTTCATATTTACAGCTGGGCGGATAACTTCGATCCCGAGGTGCTGAAGGACTTTGAGGAGAAGTTCGACGTGAAGGTAACCTACGACAACTACGCGAACAATGAAGACCTGCTGGCTAAGATCAAGGCTGGCGGCAGCGGTTATGACCTCATTCAGCCGTCCGATTATATGGTCAAAACGATGATTGAATCGGAGCTCCTTGAGCCGCTTGACATGAATAATATCCCGAACTTCGTCAATATTACGGATACTTTCAAAGATCCGTCTTATGACCCGGGCAATAAATATTCGATCGTTTACACGTCCGGCGTAACGGGAATTGCATATAACAAGAAGTATGTGAAGGACGAAATCAACAGCTGGGAAGACCTCTGGAATCCGGAATACAAGGGCAAAGTCCTGCTTCTGGACGACAACCGTGAAATGATCGGCATGGCGCTGAAAAAGCAAGGGAAATCCAACAGCAGCACGGATGAGGCGGAAATCACGGCTGCATCCGATGAGCTGAAGACACTGCTGCCCAATGTCCTTGCGTTTGATACGGACAATATTAAGCAGAAGATGATTCAGGAGGAAGGCTGGATTGCCACGGTTTGGTCCGGTGACGCAGCGTTCATCGCGGCGGAGAATCCGGATGTAGCGTACGTGGTGCCTGAAGAAGGAGCGACCATATTCTCGGACAACTACGCGATTCCAAAAGGTGCGAAGAATAAGGAGCTGGCCGAGAAATTCATCAACTTCATGATGGAGCCTGAAGTCAGTGCCAAAAACTATGAATTTATCGGATACAGCAATCCGAACACGAAAGCGATGGAATTCCATAGCGAGGAATACCGCGCCAATACGATGATCAACCTGACGGAAGAGGAGCTGGGCCGTACCGAGTGGCTCGATAATGTCGGTGACTCGCTCTCCGTCTATGATCGTTTATGGACCGAACTGAAGAGCGGTCGTTAGTATAAGCTTCAGTTCTTCATCTTTTTGTAATAAAGGAAGCCTGTCCCCTAAAGGGGATGGGCTCTTTTTTTGCAGAGCAGAATGAGACATTAGTCCCAAAGTGGGAAGAATTGGCCGATTTTCAGGAATTCCACCACAACTTCAGGATCCTTTTCGTTGTTATATATAAGGAGGTTGTATACCGTTTAGGCCCGTTTTTTATAAATGGGGTATCCCAGAAAGGAAGAAGCAGCTTGAGTGATCTGACGAGCATGGGGTTTATTGCTTTGATTGTTGCAGGCATCGCTGCTGTTTTATTTCTGAATTTTTTCAGGAAAAGCGCGCTGCATCTGCTGCTGACGAGCATTCACAGTGCACTCGTTGGCATCGGTTTGATTCTTCTTGCTTACGTTGTCCAAGGCAGTGAACTACTGCTGCTTGCGGGTTCAAGTGCTCTCTTGTTCGGTGTGTTTCTTAGCGCAGCGGCGTTCGTCCGGAAAGAATCATGAGAATGTATAGGTCCTATGGCATGGAGTCAAAATTGTCATTCACTTTGTTACCAATACATTGAAAGCTTTCCTTATAATGATTAAGGGTAATAGATTAACAACTAACGGAAACTTAATTTAACAAAGGTGGAATTCTGATATGAATCCTAAATTTCGTGTATGTGCATCATTAATTGCAACTAGTGTCCTGCTTGGTAGTCTTGGTTTGAGCGGACAGGTCATCGATGCAAGCGCCGCTAAGGCACCCGTTTCCGCCAGCCAAAAAACGTCGAAAAATGAAGTTGTACTGAAATGGAACGGCAAAACCTTGTCACAAAAAGGTCTAGTGCTGCATGGGGTAACTTATGTGCCAGCGACCGCTTTGCGGGATGGTCTGGGGATGCCTCTTAAATATGATTCCAAAAACCGCACGTATACACTGGGTAACGGCTATAACAAG
Organism: Priestia sp. BR_2; assembly: GCF_041954005.1. Taxonomy (NCBI): domain Bacteria; kingdom Bacillati; phylum Bacillota; class Bacilli; order Caryophanales; family Bacillaceae; genus Priestia; species Priestia sp. BR_2. The sequence continues at coordinate 70,828 of NZ_JAVFHM010000252.1, forward strand.
CTGAGCGCCGCCGTGTACGCTGCAAGCGAAATCGGCATTCTGGTGAACGGTTCGTATGCCGGCGAGCCGGGCGGACAGATCATCAATGGACGTCTGTATCTGCCGTTCAAAACGATCAGCGAATACATGGGCGTTCAGGGACAATGGAATCCTTCCTTGAAAACACTGAGCATGACACAGAAGAAGCTGAATGACATTACCATTAAATCGGTTGCGCTCAAGAAGAATATTCAGGGCGTAGACGCTGTTGTGAATTATCCTGTAATCAGCGGACTCGATAATGCGGAGGTCCAAGCCGAAATCAACAAAGTGTTGAAAGAAAATGCGTCCGGCGTAATCACCGGTGCGGAAGGAAACGCCGAAGAATTCCCGCCGTCGGAATCCAGTTTCCCTTACGAATTCAGCGGTGACTTCGTGGTCCATTACAACCAGAACGACATCCTGAGCATTACGGCGTATGATTATTCGTACACCGGCGGTGCCCATGGCATGACCTTCCGTAAAAGCTTCACGTTCTCCTTGAAGGACGGCAAGCAAATGAAGCTGGGCGATTTCATCAACATGCAGGGCAAGAACAAGCAGAAGCTGAACAACCTTGTGCTGAGCAAGATGAAGAAAGAGGGAGGTTACCTCGGCGGTTTTGAGGGAGTGCCTGCCGATGCCGACTTCTATGTGAAGGATAACGCGGCGGTGCTGTACTTCCAGCTTTATGAGTACACCGCCTATGCCTATGGATTTCCTGAGTTTGAGCTGAAGCTGAAAGAGTGGAAGTAAGAGTATAGGATAGGCGGTTTGTGTAAACTGTAATCATTAAATTTCATACTATAGCTTGTTTAGATACATGATGCTGTCCTGATGTAACACTGTGCTGGAATCCGTTGCGATAAATCCCCTGATCAATTGAGCGTGGAGCATATACTCCTGCGCCCTATGATCAAGGGGATTTTTTGTGAATCTCACCATAGGTGTGCCCTTTTTCCCCTCCCCTCAAGTTAAGATAGCCCTTTTAAGAGGGGCATGGCCTTACCGTCTTTATGTTTTATTGAAAAAATCGTACCGAAGTGAGAGTATCCTTGGAAGAGCAGCGCGTTCGCCTTTGAAATCGGGAAACAACCTTTTTCAATTCATTCCAGTTTCCCGATTTCAACAGCGACCGAAGGGGACACTCTCACTATTTAGTATTCGAAGTTTTCAATGGATCCAGAGGATAAGAAAAGGCAGGCACCGGATAACGGCGCCTGCCCTTTACTTCATTTCTTTTATAAGCCTTGCGGCGGTGTGTTTTCCAGTACTTGATCGATCAGGCCATACTCTTTGGCTTCGTCAGCCGTCATGAAGTAGTCGCGATCCGTGTCCTTCTCGATGCGCTCCAGCGGTTGGCCGGTGCGTTCGGACAGGATGCGGTTCAGCTTGTCGCGCATTTTGAGAATGCGGCGGGCGCGGATTTCTATATCCGTGGCTTGACCTTGTGCGCCGCCGAGCGGCTGGTGAATCATGATCTCGCTGTTAGGGAGACCGTAGCGTTTGCCTTTGGCGCCTGCGTTAAGCAGGAATGCGCCCATGGAAGCAGCCATGCCGACACAGATCGTCGAGACGTCCGGCTTGATGAACTGCATCGTATCGAATATCGCCATACCTGCGGTAATGGAACCGCCAGGGCTGTTGATGTAAAGATGAATATCCTTCTCGGGATCCTCAGCCGACAAGAACAGCATTTGGGCAATGATGGAATTGGCGACCACGTCATTTACGTCGGAGCCGAGGAAGATAATGCGGTCTTTCAGCAATCTGGAATAGATGTCGTACGCCCGCTCACCGCGGTTGCTTTGTTCAACGACCATAGGTATAAAACTCACGTGGAAAACCTCCTCTTAAGTACCTCATATAAATACTGTTACCGTATTACCCACATGATAAACAATTTAAATCAAAAAGTCAAAGAAAGTCAAACTATTGAGTAAAAAAAAGAGCCGTTATGGGCACTTTAGGGTAATCAGTATAGAGAATAAATGTTATAATGGCGCGCCCGCGAGGAATCGAACCTCGATCTCAGGCTCCGGAGGCCTACGTCATATCCATTGGACCACGGGCGCACAAAAATCAGCAACGAAGTTGATTATACCGCATCTATTTCAAAAATACAATAGCGGACAAAACTTTGTTCCTATTATATAGACGAGCCGGTAGTTGGCCATAATGTATAAGAATGCCTGGGGTAGAGAAATATACTTTCGGACACTTGCAACCGGCATGATTATTGGTTAGAATAAGGGTGGGACTTAAAAAGTTTAACTGGGACATTTTACGACCAGGTAGGAGAGCCGAGACGAAGTTTGCAGGAGTGGAATGCATGCGTAACCTATTAGAAATACAAGAGCAACTTCTGCCGGATCTGATGGACACTCTTAAACGAAGGTATACCATCCTTCATCAGATCAAGTTGTCCGGAATTGTTGGCCGAAGAACACTGGCTTCATCGTTATCGATGACCGAGCGTGTTCTCAGAGCAGAGACTGATCTTCTGAAAGCGCAAGGGCTGATCGAGATTGAAACGCTCGGCATGCGGATCAGCGGCTCAGGGATATGCTTGCTGGAGGAGTTGGAACCGGTCATGAATGAGTTGTTCGGACTGGTTGAACTGGAAGAGAAGATTCGTCAGGCTTACGGGCTTCGTAAAGTGGTCATTATTCCCGGTGACAGCGAGTCATCTCCGGAAGTCAAACGTGAGCTTGGCCGGGCCGGAGCAAGAACGCTGCTTAACTTTGTCCAGGATGGAGATACGATTGCCGTAACAGGCGGCTCCACGCTCGCCGAAGTGGCAGAGCAGATGTCCTCTTTGCCTGGCGGCGAACCGTTGACAAGCACTTGGTTTGTGCCGGCGCGTGGCGGCCTCGGGGAGAGCATGGAGATTCAAGCGAACACCATTGCTTCCAAAATGGCTAAGCGCGTTGGGGCTGAGTACCGATTGCTTCATGTTCCGGATCTGCTCAGCGAGGATGCTTATCAATCGTTGGTTCAGGATCAGCACATCCAGGAGATCGTGGATGTGATCAGGCGCAGCCGCGTCATTATTCACGGCATCGGGGATGCCATGGAGATGGCCAGACGGCGGAAGCTGGATGAAGGCTCTATCCGGAACTTGCAGGCAGATGGCGCGATCGCGGAATCCTTCGGCTATTATTTCAGCGAAGATGGCGAAGTTGTCCACAAAATGCTTACCCTTGGACTCCGGCTTGAGGATATTATGCGGACGGAGACCATCATCGGCATTGCTGGAGGGCAAGGCAAGGGCAAAGCGATTCACGCGGTGCTGAAATTCGGACACGAGGACATTCTCGTTACGGATGAAGCCGCGGCATTGGAAGTCGAGAAGGAAATTGACGCCGGCATTTGAGTCCGCGGGCGTACAACAGATTTTTCATTTTTTGTTGTCTCGATTGGCTTAACGGCCAATCTTGAATATATAAATTTTACAAATATGGAGGGAACTACTCATGGTTAAAGTAGGTATTAACGGTTTTGGACGTATTGGACGTAACGTATTCCGCGCTGCGCTGAACAACAGCGAAGTTGAAATCGTGGCAATCAACGATTTGACGGACGTAAAAACGCTGGCACACCTTTTGAAATATGACACGACTCACGGCAGACTGAATGCAACTGTTGAAGCTAAAGAAGGCGCACTCGTTGTAAACGGCCGCGAAGTGAAAGTATTCGCTGAGCGTAACCCTGAAGCATTGCCTTGGGCTGAGTACGGCGTTGAAATCGTTGTAGAATCCACTGGTATTTTCACAGCGAAAGACAAAGCTTCCGCTCACTTGAAAGGCGGCGCTAAGAAAGTTATCATCTCCGCTCCAGCTACTGACGAAGATAGCACCATCGTTATGGGCGTTAACGCAGCCAAATACCATGCAGCTAACCATACTGCAGACCCTTCTACACTTCCGAACAGTCCGACGAAGAGGTAAA
>NZ_JAVFHM010000253.1:0-1899 GCF_041954005.1 Priestia sp. BR_2
AAAAAAACGCACCGCTTAACTTCGTAACGATCCATGCAAGACGATGGAGAACTCGGTTCTCCATCGTCTTTTTTTCATGCCAAGAACCTATGCCAAATCACAGTCTATGCGAATACTGTATTTAAATACAGATTTTTGCAAATATGAATAATTTGTGATGATGCGACATTATATAGATCGTTGCTGTTTTTTTCGGCTTCCGTCGCGCTTACGAATTTCAAATTTGCAAAAATCTGAAAACAAAAAAGAGAATGATTATTCATTGGAGGAGTGGTGTTGATGTTTATTCAATGGTTGCAATCCAGCAAAATCGCGATGTGGCTGCTGACGGTCATTCGGGTGTACGTCGGGTATAAGTGGTTATCGGCTGGCTGGGGCAAGTTAACGGGAGGCTTCGATGCGAGTGGATTTATGCAGGGAGCCATCGCCAAATCCACCGGCGAGAATCCGGCGGTTCAAGATTGGTGGGCCGTATTCCTCAAGCATGCCGCGCTCCCCGGCGTCAAATGGTTCAACGTCATCATTCCGCTGAGCGAATTCCTTGTCGGGCTCGGCCTGATTCTCGGCTCGTTCACCGTGTTCGCCGCGCTGATGGGACTGGTGATGAACTCGGCGTTCCTCTTCTCCGGTTCGATCAGCATCAACGGTCAGCTCCTGCTGCTCGAATTCCTGATCATCCTCTCAGCGGCCAACAGCGGTAAGATCGGCATCGACCGTTGGCTCATGCCTTATCTTCAGAATAAATTCACGCGCAAAGCGAAAATCAGCAGCGACTCCTCCCCTCTGCAGAATCAGGCGGTCTGATATAAAATGAATGCGGGGGGAAATTAGAGTTCAAAAGTAATTTAAAGTAATCTCAAGTTGGATCGTATCCGGTCGTATCCGGTCGTATCCGGTCGTTCGCTTCTCTTCGGCTAAAATTCGTGCCTGGCTCCCCCGTCTCATAGCTAAATCCATCTCGTTTTTTCTTCCTACAGTACGATTTGAATGTTGCTCCTCTATCCATGCTCTTTCTGCTTGCCTTTTCAATAAGTCATCGGGTGACCGCGGCCACCGGTACCGGTCATCCGTGTTTTATAAGCAGTTATGCCTAGTAATAAATTCACGACGAGCCATGGTTCAGGGAATGGCATCTCCCAATGCGTTGCGCATTATCTACTCGCTTCAGGTACTAGGTGCTGCTTTGCGTATACTGCTAACAGTTAGCTGAGTTTTCGCCGACTATTTACTGCTCTGCTTGCTGGTTTTGCGTTTACCAGTTCCTCTTTTGCTAATCACTTACTGGTTATGTGCCTGCTCCATGCAGCGTTTTCTTATCACTTACCGGTTTATGTCTACTGCAATTGCTCTGCTTATTACTTGCTGGCTTTATACGTAAAACTTACTTATGCTCTGCTAATTGATCTTGGATGTGCGTGTGCTTCTTGCTGTTTGAGCTCTTTGGCTTATTCTATTACGGCTGCCATTTGAGCACTTTGCCTTACTTATTACATACTGGTTACTGCCACTACATACAGTTCTGCCCATTTTTATCACTAATGTGATTTAAATCACATATATTGTGATTTATTTCACTTATAATAAAGACATGAAAGAGATGATCATCTTCCTAAAGAACAACATCACAGAACTTCAACATCCGAGAATGGGCAAGGAAGCTTTCATAAAAAAGAAAATCATACTTTTAAGGAGTGGTTTATATGTTTAACAACTGGCTGAGAACAAACAAAGTGGCAATGTGGTTACTGACATTCATTAGGGTCTACATCGGGTATGAATGGATGACGGCAGGTTGGGGTAAATTGACGGGCGGTTTCGAAGCAGGCGGCTTCCTGCAAGGCGCGATTGCCAAAGCAGCCGGCGATCACCCCGCCGTTCAAGGCTGGTGGGCAGCGTTCC
>NZ_JAVFHM010000254.1:0-1987 GCF_041954005.1 Priestia sp. BR_2
TCCGATACCAAATTGGGCGATAGAAGGAGGGAATAAAATGGCAAAGCAAAAAATTCGTATTCGCTTGAAAGCATACGACCACAGAGTTCTTGATCAATCCGCTGAGAAAATTGTTGAGACAGCAAAACGTTCGGGTGCTGGTGTATCCGGTCCGATCCCGCTTCCAACTGAGAAACAAGTAATTACCATTCTCCGTGCGGTGCACAAGTATAAGGATTCTCGGGAACAGTTCGAAATGCGTACACATAAACGCTTGATCGACATCGTGAACCCGACTCCACAAACTGTGGATGCCTTGATGCGCTTGGACCTGCCGTCCGGTGTAGATATCGAAATCAAACTGTAAGCATTGCATAACGAATTAGAGAAGAGAAAAGAGGTGTCAACATGAAAGGTATCTTAGGTAGAAAGCTCGGAATGACTCAAGTATTTACCCCTGAGGGTGTTGTAATTCCTGTAACGGTTATCGAAGCAGGTCCTTGTGTTGTTCTACAAAAGAAAGATCTGGAAAACGACGGATACGAAGCGATCCAAGTTGGTTTCTCCGATAAGAAAGAGAACAGATCTAACAAACCAGAAGCAGGCCATGCGAAAAAAGCAAACACTGCGCCTAAGCGCTACGTTCGCGAAATTCGCGGTGTTGACCTCGCGAGTGTCGAGGTCGGACAAGAGCTGAAGGCTGATGTCTTCGCAGAAGGCGAATTTGTTGACGTAACGGGTATTTCCAAAGGTAAAGGATTCCAAGGCGTAATCAAGCGTTGGGGCCAAAGCCGCGGACCAATGTCTCACGGTTCCCGTTATCACCGTAGACCAGGTTCCATGGGTTCGATCCAGGCAAACCGTGTTCCTAAAGGAAAGCGTCTGCCAGGTCACATGGGCAATGAGACGGTTACGATCCAAAAGCTCGAAGTTGTTAAAGTCGACGCAGAGCGTAACGTAATCCTTGTTAAAGGCTCCATTCCAGGACCTAAAAAAGGTTTCGTTCAAATCAAAGAAACGGTGAAGAAATAATCGCCTAAAGAAAGGAGGAACAAACAATGCCTAAAGTAGCACTTTATAATGTCAGCGGTAGCCAGGTTGGCGAAGTAGAATTGAATGAAGCTGTATTCGGCATCGAGCCGAACGCTCACGTACTGCACAGCGCGGTATTGCTGCAGCGCGCTTCCCTTCGTCGTGGTACCCACAAAGTAAAAGGACGTTCTGAAGTACGCGGCGGCGGACGTAAGCCTTGGAAACAAAAAGGTACCGGCCGTGCTCGTCAAGGTTCGATCCGTTCTCCACAATGGAAAGGCGGCGGCGTGGTATTTGGACCGACTCCGCGCAGCTACACGTTTAAACTTCCTAAGAAAGTTCGTCGTTTGGCTATCAAATCCGCTTTGTCTTCCAAAGTGATTGACAACGCAATTATCGTATTGGATCAACTGACGCTGAACACGCCGAAAACGAAAGAGTTTGCTAACATCCTTAGCAACCTGAAAGTAGGCCGTAAAGCTCTGATCGTTGCTCCAAGCTATGATGATAATGTAGCCCTTTCCGCACGCAATATTCCTGGTGTGAAATTCGTAGCGGCTGACGGCATTAATGTTCTTGACGTACTGTCGTACGATCAACTGATCATTACGAAGGAAGCAGTTCAGAAGGTAGAGGAGGTGCTCGCGTAATGAAAGACCCACGCGATATAATCAAGCGCCCGGTGATCACGGAACGTACGGCTGACTACATGGCAGAGCTGAAATATGCTTTTGAAGTGGATATCCGTGCTAACAAGACCGAGATCAAGCAAGCTGTCGAATCTATTTTTAAAGTTAAAGTATCGAACGTGAATACGATGCGTGTTCCTGCTAAGCCAAAGCGTTACGGCCGTTATTCCGGTTACACAACCGAATGGAAAAAGGCAATCGTGACTTTGGCACCAGACAGCAAACCGCTCGAGTTCTTTGAATCGGTTGAATAAGAATTTCTTAAGTAAGGAGGGAAAATTCAGTGC
>NZ_JAVFHM010000255.1:0-18725 GCF_041954005.1 Priestia sp. BR_2
CTGTAGGTCGTCAGCGCGGCGCCGGTCTCGGCGGCGGTCATGACGAGCGCGAGCAGACCCTCAACCAATTGCTGGTTGAGATGGACGGTTTCGGAGCGAACGAAGGCATTATCATCGTCGCTGCGACCAACCGACCGGATATTTTGGACCCGGCGCTTCTTCGCCCGGGACGTTTTGACCGTCAGATTACCGTCGATCGCCCGGATGTGAAGGGCCGTGAAGCCGTACTGAAGGTTCATGCACGCAACAAACCGTTGACGAAGGATGTCAAGCTCGACATCATCGCCAAACGTACAACCGGTTTTACGGGCGCCGATCTGGAGAATCTCCTGAACGAGGCTGCCTTGCTTGCGGCTCGCCGCAACCGTAAAGATATCTCCATGCGAGAAGTGGATGAAGCGATTGACCGCGTTATCGTGGGTACCGAGAAGCGCAGCCGCGTGATCAGCGACCGCGAGAAACGCATCGTAGCTTACCATGAAGCCGGTCATACCATTGTGGGTTACTTCCTTGAGCATGCCGATACGGTGCACAAGGTAACGATTATTCCTCGCGGCCGTGCCGGCGGATATGTCATCATGATGCCGAAGGAAGATCGGATGCTCGTAACGAAGCAGGAATTGCTGGACCGCGTAACCGGTTTGCTTGGCGGCCGTGTCGCCGAGGAGCTGTTCATCGGCGAAATCGGAACCGGAGCCTACAGCGACTTCCAGCAAGCAACGGGCATCATCCGCAGCATGATTGTGGAATACGGTATGAGTGAGAAGCTTGGACCGATGCAGTTCGGTACATCCCAAGGACAAGTGTTCCTGGGACGTGATATCGGACACGAGCAGAACTATAGTGATGCAATCGCTTATGAAATCGATCAGGAAATGCAGCGGTTCATTAACGAATGTTATGAGAAGTGTAGAGAGCTTCTGACCAAGCATTCCAAAGAGGTTCATCTGATTGCCAACACGCTTCTGGAGAAGGAAACACTGGAGCTTGAGCAAATCAAGAACCTCATTGAGACCGGATCGGCTGAAGGCGATGGCAGTGGCGAAGGTGAAGGTTCTTCCGAGAACGGCGAGCCGATCATCGATAACATTGGCGACGTGAAAGTTCGCATTCAAGGGAAAGAAGACGGCGGGCAGCCGACTTCCACGGAAGAGATTCCGAACAACCCGATGGATTCGAATGATCCAGCACCGGAAACCAAAGATTCCGAACGCAAGGATCCTCCAGGCGGATCGGACAACGGTAACAGCAGTTTAACGTAATATTCGTTGATAAAACATCGAATACCGAATAAAAAAGAAGAACCGGAGAACGATAATTCGTTTTCCGGTTCTTTTTGTGCTTTCTATCACATTGACAGGGGACAGAACGAACGTGTACATTAGTTGTTAAATAAGGATGCGCTTCCTTTCACAAAGGTGGAAACCATCCTGAAAGTCACATGGTCATCAGCGGCGAACAGCCGGACTACATAAAGGGAGAGGGTCGATCATGGAAGCTTTGGCACTGGAGCGCAAGGCAGAACAGAACCGTGAACTGCGTGAGCGGTTAATGCAGTTGAAGAAGGAACGCAATGCAATTATTTTGGCTCATTATTATCAACGGGACGAAATTCAGGAGGTTGCTGATTTTCGGGGGGATTCCTTCTTGCTCGCGCAGAAGGCGGCACAAACCGACGCCGAGGTCATCGTATTCTGCGGCGTGCATTTTATGGGCGAGAGCGCCAAAATCCTGGCACCAAACAAAACGGTTCTCATTCCGGATGAACGGGCCGGCTGTCCTATGGCCGATATGGTGAACGTGGACGGACTGCGGAAATTGAAAGCGCAGCATCCGAATGCGAAGGTGGTTACGTACATCAATTCATCCGCTGAAATCAAGGCCGAAACGGATATCTGCTGCACTTCCTCCAACGCCGTGAAAGTGATTCAGTCGGTGGATTCGGACGAAATTATATGGGTTCCCGATAAGAACCTGGGGCATTATGTTCAGCAGCATACCGACAAGAAACTCATTATTTGGGAAGGATACTGCAACACGCATGACATGCTGACCGTTAAGGATGTCGTCGAGATGAGGGCCAAATATCCTCAGGCTGAATTTGTGGTGCATCCGGAATGCCGTCCGGAGGTTGTTGCCATGGGTGACTTTGTGGGAAGCACAACCGCCATCCTGGAATATTGCAAACAGTCATCGGCCAAGGAGTTTATCGTGGGAACTGAGGACGGTACCGGTTATCAGCTTCGATTGGATAGCCCGGATAAATCGTTCCACTTCGCGACGAAATTCCTGGTATGTCCGAATATGAAAGTGAATAATCTCAAAAAGCTGGTGAGAGCACTTGAAACGATGAAGCCGCAGATCTATGTGCCGCCGGTCGTTGCAGAGAAAGCCAGAACTTCATTAGAGCGCATGTTACAGGTTAAGTAGCATGCGCTACTCTTTCGTGAAAAGACAGGTGAGGCAACGTGATACCGCAGTATTTGATTGATTTTGAGCTGAACGATCTCCCGGTTGTAGAGACGGATGTCATCGTGATCGGTTCAGGCATTGCGGGTTTATATACGGCGATCATGGCAAGTGCGACTCAGAATGTGCTTTTGATTACGAAAAAATCGCTCCTCGAGAGCAACACGCGTTATGCTCAAGGCGGGATCGCGGCCGTAACGGCGGAGGATGACTCGCCAGCATATCACCGTCAGGATACCCTCCTTGCAGGGGCCGGTTTATGTTCATCTGCCGCGGTGGATGTACTTGTAAACGAGGGTCCCGTCGGGGTTCAAGAGCTGATTCGCCTCGGCACGACGTTTGATGTGGAGAATGGCGAGCTTGCTTTGACCAAAGAAGGAGCGCACAGCCACCGACGGATCCTTCATGCCAACGGGGATGCTACCGGTTATGAAATTGTCCGCGCTCTTTCCATTCAGGTCGAAATGCTTCACAATATAGAGGTATGGGACGATCATTTTGTCATTGACCTGATTACCGAGCAGGGAGAGTGTCACGGCGCATTGGTACAGATGCCGGATGGCAAGCGGGTATTCGTGCGCGGCCGTGCGACGATTATGTGTTCCGGGGGGGCCGGTCAATTGTACCGGTACACAACCAATCCGGAGGTTGCGACCGCGGATGGCATCGCCATGGCTTATCGGGCAGGCGCGGAAATTCGGGATATGGAGTTTATCCAGTTTCATCCGACGGCGCTAAGCTATCCGGGCGCTCCCCGATTCCTGATATCAGAGGCGGTTCGCGGCGAAGGTGCCGTGCTTCGTAATATAAGAGGGGAACGGTTCATGCCGAAATACCATGAGTTACAGGAGCTGGCACCCCGGGATATCGTGGCACGGGCCATTGTCAGCGAAATGGAAGCGACGGGATCGACCTTCGTATACCTGGATATTACCCATGAGTCGCCGGAAATGGTCAAACATCGATTCCCAACGATTTATGAAACATGCATGCAGTACGGGCTGGATTTATCGTCCGATTGGATTCCGGTCTCCCCGGCTGCGCATTATATGATGGGGGGCATCAAGACCAACCTGCACGGCGAGAGCAGCGTGAAGCGATTATTTGCTTGCGGAGAGGTCTCGTCTACCGGTGTTCACGGAGCGAACCGGTTGGCCAGCAATTCGCTTTCGGAGGCGGTCGTGTACGGCAGTCGGATTGTCGAGCGCATTAAGAGCCTCCCGGAACCCTCTGGGGATCCTCTTGGGGTATCATTTCATCTGGGCCGCAAGGACGCTCCGTCGCAAGCGATGGTGGAAAAACGCTTGAAGCTTCAGAAGGTCATGGTGCGTTATGCAGGACTTCGGAGAAATCGGGATACTCTAATAAGAGCGGCGGAAGAGCTTGGCCGTCAGCTGCCCTTGTTCCAATCGATGCTCTCCAAGCGTGAAGAATACGAATTTGCGAACATGCTGACTGCATCCCTGCTGGTGGTTCAAGGCGCGCTGGGACGGGAAGAAAGTCGGGGAGCTCACTACCGAGAGGATTATCCGGAGCGAAATGACAGCGAATGGCGCAAGCATATTGTGTTTATACGGGACCAAGAAATGACGGAGGAATTGAGCGATGATGTTTAACGGATATAACGATGGCCTTCTCCAGAGCATACGGACTTGGCTTCAGGAGGATATTGGGTCGGGGGATATTACGACCCTCACCACGATCGAGCCGGGTCACGAATCCAAAGGGGTTATCCATGCCAAAGAGGCAGGCATCGTGGCAGGCATGCCGGTGGCAGAGCTGGTATTCGAAACGGTAGATCCAACGCTTACGTTTACGGCATTGGTCCGTGACGGAGACGTGGTGGAAAAAGGGACGGTTCTCGCTGAGGTGGAAGGAAGCACCCATCGTATTTTGACAGGCGAGCGGCTCGCGTTAAATTTGCTTCAGCGTCTATCGGGCATTGCAACCAAAACACGTTCTTTTGTTGATGTGCTTGAGGGATTGCCGACAAGGCTGGTGGATACCCGCAAAACGACGCCAGGCCACCGGATGCTTGAGAAATATGCCGTGCGGGTCGGCGGCGGCGCGAATCATCGCTTCGGCCTGTACGATGCCGTCATGATCAAGGATAATCACATCAAGGGTGCGGGCGGCATCGCCCAGGCGGTCAGCCGGGCCAGAGCCCATATTCCGCACACCATGACGATCGAAGTTGAAACCGAGAACCTGGCGCAAGTGGAAGAAGCCTTGGCTGCAGGCGCGGATATTATCATGCTGGACAACATGAGTCATGACATGATGACGGAGGCCGTGCGGAGAATCAAGGCCAAGTCGCCCCACGTTCGCGTCGAAGCGTCGGGGAACGTGACGCTGGAGACCGTGCGCGGGATTGCGGAGACCGGGGTCGATGTCATTTCGGTTGGACGGCTGACGTATTCATTCCATAGTCTCGATATTAGTTTGGATCTGAATGCAAAGAAAGGAGGAGCAGAGGGTTGATTCTCGTTGTGGACGTAGGGAATACCAATATTGTGCTGGGTGTGTACCAGGGAAAGAAACTGCTGCATGATTTTCGGATCAGTACATCGCGTCAGTCTACCGTGGACGAATACGGTGTATTGATCCACAATTTGTTTCAAATGTCCAATATATTGGTAAGCCAAATAGAAGGCGTTATTGTCTCTTCCGTAGTTCCTCCGCTTGTGCGCGTGGTCGAGGAAATGTGCAATAAATATATTGGCAAGGCGCCCCTTATCGTTGGGCCGGGGATCAAAACCGGACTCAATCTGCGGTATGAGAATCCGCGCGAGGTGGGGGCTGACCGGATCGTGAATGCAGTAGCAGCCGTCGAGCAGTACGGGGGGCCGCTGATCGTAGTGGATTTCGGTACGGCGACGACGTTTGATTGCATTGATGAAGCAGGCAACTATCTGGGCGGCGTAATTGTGCCGGGCATTGGCATTGCCACGGAAGCCCTTGTGCAGCGCGCTTCCAAGCTTCCTCGCGTAGAGCTCGAAAAGCCAAAGAAGGTGATTGGGCGCAACACCGTTCATGCCATGCAGGCCGGCATCGTATTCGGTTATGCAGGACAGGTCGATGGCCTGGTTAAACGCATAAAAGCCGAGATGGGAACGGACAATGTTAAGGTTATCGCCACAGGGGGAATGGCTGAGCTGATTGCCGGCGAAACGGAATCCATCGAAGAGATTTCTCCCCTCTTGACGCTGGAAGGCTTGCGTATTATTTACGAGCGTAACTAGAACCGATATAAAACCGTTAGATATTACAAACAACCAGAAAGACAAGGAGGCCTCAAGATGGGTAATCAAAAAGACCGTATGCTGCGGGGAACGGCGTTAAACGGGAAAGTGCGGGCATTTGCCGTTCGGACAACCGATCTGGTGGAAGAGCTTCGCCGAAGACACGATACGTTCCCTGTCGTCACAGCCGCTTTGGGCCGCACCGTGTCAGCAGCAGCGATGATGGGAGCTATGCTGAAGGGAGATGAGCGTCTTAGCATTCAGGTTCGCGGCGATGGACCGATCGGTCTGATTGCGGCGGAGAGCAATGCCAAGGGCGAGGTACGCGGTTATGTCAAAAATCCGCATGTGGAGCTGACGAATATACGTCCGGGCAAGATGGACGTAGCCGCTGCGGTAGGGACCACCGGTCAGATTGATGTGGTCAAGGATTTCGGATTGAAGGAGCCTTACCGTGGCAGCGTGCCGATTATCTCGGGCGAGCTGGCCGAAGATTTCACGTATTATTTTGCCGTATCCGAACAGACCAACTCGGCGGTAAGCTTGGGCGTGCTGGTTTCGCCGGATTATTCCGTGGCCAATGCCGGCGGCTTCATCATTCAGCTTCTCCCCGGCGTTAGCGATGAAGAGATTACGGAGATCGAGCTTGCGTTAAGCAAGATTCCTCCGATCACCGAGATGCTGGAGGAAGGGCTGGATCTCGAGGATATCCTGAAACGCGTCGTTCCGGATGTGACGATTCTGGAGGAAACGGAAGTCTACTTCAGCTGCGACTGCTCGCATGAGCGGGTGGAGCGCGCACTGATCAGCTTGGGACGGGAAGAGCTTGAGCAGATGATCGAAGAGGACGGCAAAGCAGAGGTTTCCTGCCATTTTTGCAATGAACGATATACGTTTGACCGAGAACAGCTTAAATCCGTGCTAGAGCGGGCCAAATCTTAATGTTGGGATGAGCGACCGTGATGACGAGACAAGAGAAGGGATTGTGGGCGACCGTCATTGTCTTGACAGCATGCGTATTGGGTATGGGGGGCTGGATGCTGTTTTCCGGGGGCTTTTCGCAGGAGGCTTCACCGCCGTGGAAAACAGGCTCCCAGCCCGTTGCATCCATCCAGGACAGGGCGATTACCGAAGACGAGTGGGTTGACGAGCTGAAGAAGCGATATGGGCGCGAAATGCTGATGACCATGCTGAATCGGCACGCCGTGGCGCTGGAAGCGAAAGCGAAGGGCATTGATGTGACGACCGCGGAAGTCGAAACGGAAATCGAAGTCATGAGCCGAAGCTATGGCTCTAAGGAACGGTTCTTATCGGAAATGGAAGATCAGCTTGGCATTACGGAGAGTGAGTTAAAGACGGAGACGACTTATCGGCTCCTGCTTGAGAAAATTGCGACTTCCGATGTTCACATCGAGGAGCAGCAAATCGATTCGTATCTGGAACAGTACCCTGATCAATTTCGGCCCAAGAAACAGCTGAATTTATCCATGATTGAAGTCGCTTCGGAAGATGAGGCGGAACGCGTCATGGATCGGCTGGAAAATGGGGAGGATTTTGCGGATCTCGCAGCTCAGGTATCCCTTGACGAGTACACTCGGGAAGACGGCGGACAGATCGGCTTGGTAGAAGAGGATGATCCCTTTTTGCCGCCAGAGCTGCTTGAAGCAGCTTTATCGCTCGAGCCCGGAGATATTGCGGGACCTGTATCGCTCACGGACACATATGCCATAGTATATGTGAGGGATATTATTGAGCCTCAAGCTCCTAGCGAGGAAAGTATCCGGAAGGCGGTTCGCAAGCAGCTGGCCCTGGAGCAGTCGGTGTCCTTATCGGAATTGGAGCGGCAGCTTCGCGAGAAATACGAGGCACGGATCAGTGCGGGTACGGTTACGCTGTAAATAGAGCAACAACATGAGGAAAGCTCGCTGTGGCGGAGAAAGATCTGGCTGCAGGGGCTTTTTTCGCTGTAGTTAATGCCTGAGCTTGGATGGCTGCGGAAAATTGGCGGTTATCCCGCATGAAGTCCTCCGAAGGATTTCGCGTTCGGCTCGTTCGTGAGTCGCAGGAAAATTCACCTAGAAATGTTGATTTTCGAGCAGCTGGATATTGACAATGGCCTGTAACGTTGATAAGATGAAGGTACAAAAACCTACCTTTTTACTCGGATATTGGAGAGCCATTGAACAACAGGAATTTTATTAATCCGCCGGCTCCCATTTTTTTAACATCGAGAACCTACAAATTCATGATTCGACATTCGAATGAATAACACCATTATGTATTCACTATTTTTATCCAGATCCATATTTAGAGGAGGTCTTCTTTCATGGCAAAAGTCGTAAATAATGTGACAGAATTAATCGGTGAAACCCCGCTCGTCCGTTTGAACCGGATCGTACCTGAGGATAGCGCAGAGATCTATCTGAAGCTGGAATACCAGAACCCGGGCGCCAGCGTTAAAGACCGGATCGCGATCAGCATCGTGGAAGAGGCAGAGAAGGATGGACGTTTGAAGCCGGGCGATACGATCATTGAAGCGACCAGCGGCAATACCGGCATCGGCTTAGCTATGGTGGCAGCGGCTAAAGGCTATAAAGCGGTTATCGTCATGCCTGAAACCATGAGCTTGGAGCGCCGGAACCTGCTGCGTGCTTACGGAGCGGAACTGGTCCTGACACCGGGATCGGAAGGAATGAACGGTGCCGTTAAGAAGGCCGAAGAAATCCTGAAGGAAAATGCCGGATTCTTCATGGCCGAGCAGTTCAAGAACCAAGCGAACGTGAAGATCCACCGTGAAACGACTGGTCCGGAAATCGTTGAAGCGATCCAATCGATCGGCGGTTCCCTGGATGCGTTCGTGGCTGGCATCGGAACAGGCGGTACGATTACAGGCGCTGGGGAAGTGCTGAAAGAGCAATACCCTGACATCAAGATTATTGCGGTGGAGCCTGCTGCATCGCCAATCCTTGCCGGTGGCAAGCCAGGCCCTCACAAAATCCAGGGCATTGGCGCAAACTTCATCCCGGAAATTTTGAACCAAGAAGTGTACGATGAAATCGTTCATGTAGAGAATGACGATGCCTTTGAAACTTCCCGCCGCGTGGCGAAGGAAGAAGGCGTTCTTGGCGGTATTTCCTCCGGTGCGGCTGTATATGCTGCCTTGAAGGTCGCCAAAGAGCTTGGTAAAGGCAAGCGGGTTGTCGCTGTCATTCCAAGCAACGGAGAGCGTTACCTGAGCACGCCGCTCTATAACTTCGAATAAAATGATCTGGAATAGGCTGTGCATTTTCATCTCACCCAAGTGAGGTAATGTGCTGCGAGAAGGGAGCCCTCAATGTGTTTTTTATAGCATTGAGGGCTTTTTGCGTATACTACTCCCTAAGATAACGCTTTAATGGATTCAAGGGCTGACCGCTTCAAAAATTATTGTTGGACAAGCCTCTATTTAGGGTTTTCAAGAGAAGCGGGATACAGTATACTGACAGGCAACAGTAAGGCTTTTGAAGACTAAGGGAGGATCGGCATGGAGAGAAGAGTGGAGCTGGCCCAGTGGCAGTCATGGGCTAAAGAGGGCTGGTCCGTCGTTCCCTATCTGGTTCAATATAAAGGAGCAACACGAGGATTACCCCTGTCATGGAGACATGCTTGGAAAGCGGCCTCGCCTTATGCCTTTGTGCTGGAGAGCGGTAAGGGCGGACGCTACACGTATCTTGGGTTACGACCGGTGTCCATTTTGCAGGGAAAAGGAAGCCAGGGCGAGGTCGTCGAAATGTCAGGCGGATTGCGAACGCAGGTAACGGGAGAGCCGCTGCGTCTGTTGGAGCAGTGGATGAAAGCGTGGAAATCACCCCGAGTGCCGGGATGGCCGGATTTTCGGGGAGGCTGTGCAGGCTTTCTGAGCTACGATGTCATCCGCTCGATCGAGCAGCTGCCCGTGATGGCCAAGGATGAGCCCGGCTTTCCGGATTATTTGTGGATGCGCATGGAAGAAGTCTGGATTTACGATCATGCGGACGACAGCCTATACTGCTCGGTGCATGTTCCTCTGCCTTGGGCTTTCGGGAGCGGGGAAGATTCGAAGGAGGCGACGGCGCTTGAGGATTCAGCGAATGTTTCTGAAGGTTCTGAGCTCTCACAGGGGCAGGAAGAGATTTTGGAGGAATTATATGAGAAGGCCGGCCTAAGAGCCGAATCGATGCTCTCCCAATGGAATCAAATGTACGGAACGGGGCCGGAGAACGATTCGAGATCCGAAGATGAACGGGTGCGGCAGGAACGATGGAAAAAAGCGCAGGAGCTGTCAGGGCCGAATGTGGAGATCTGGGATCGGCTGGAGATTGATTTTTCGCAGGAAGCGTTCGAGCAGGCGGTTCTCTCGATCCAAGAATATATTCGGCAGGGCGATGTTTTTCAGGTCAACTTGTCTCTTCGCCGGCATCTGCCGCTTCATGCGGAACCTTCCGATATTTACGAGTGGCTGCGCATTCTGAACCCTTCACCTTACATGGGGTACTTATCCTCGCCAGGCTTCAGTTTGGCCAGCGGCTCGCCGGAATTGCTGGTGAAGCTGGATGGCGATACCGTGTCAGCCCGGCCGATCGCGGGTACCCGCCGCCGGGGGAGAAATCCGGAAGAGGACGCGGCCATGGAAGCGGAGCTGCTTGGCAGCGAGAAGGAACGGGCCGAGCATATTATGCTGGTCGACCTGGAGCGGAATGACATCGGCCGCATTGCCGCATACGGGACGGTGCATGTTCCGGAGCTGATGACCGTGGAGAGGTACTCGCACGTCATGCATTTGGTGTCCCAAGTGGAAGGGCGGATTGCTGAGGGCAACAATGCATATGATGTCATTGCGGCAGCGTTCCCTGGCGGCACCATTACCGGCGCACCCAAAATCAGGACCATGGAAATCATCGAAGAGCTGGAGCCCGTGACGCGGGGGCCTTATACCGGCTCCATGGGCTGGATCGATTATAACGGCGATATGGAGCTTAACATAATTATCCGAACCCTCGCCGTGAAGGATGGGGTCGGTTACATTCAGACAGGTGCTGGGATCGTCATTGATTCCGATCCTTATCGGGAATACCGGGAGTGCCATAACAAGGCCAAAGCTTTGATAGCGGCGCTGATGTGCAGTGAAGAAGAAGCCGCAGCGGCGGCTGCCTATATAGGGGGGAAATAACATGATACTTGTCATCGACAATTATGATTCGTTTACGTATAACCTGGTTCAATATTTGGGGGAGCTCGGCGAGGAAGTCAAGGTTTACCGGAATGATGAGATCGACATCGCCGGCATCGAAGCGTTGGCGCCGGACCATATCCTGATATCGCCGGGACCGTGCACGCCGAATGAAGCGGGCATTAGTCTGGACGTGATTTCGCATTTCAAAGGGATCATTCCCATCTTCGGCGTCTGCCTCGGCCATCAGGCGATCGGGCAAGCCTTTGGCGGCAACGTCATCCGTGCGGAGCGCCTCATGCATGGAAAAACATCCGCCATCCAACACACAGGAGAATCGGTCTTCGAAGGTTTGCCGGTTCCGTTCACCGCAACGCGATATCACTCGTTGATCGTTGAGAAGGAGACCCTCCCCGAGGAGCTGGAGATTACCGCCTGGACGGAAGAGGGCGAAATCATGGGGCTTCGGCACAAGCATTATCCCGTGGAAGGTGTACAGTTTCATCCGGAATCCATCATTACCGACCATGGCCATCAGATGCTGCGCAACTTCCTGAAGCGCACGGCTGGCGCCAAGGCATGAAATATATAGGCATGAACGGCGGCATCGTTGAAGCTGCCGACGCGGTCATACCTGTGATGGATCATGGGCTTTTATACGGAATGGGTCTATTCGAGACCTTCCGCACGTATCAGGGGAAGCCCTTTTTGCTAGAGCGGCATTTGAACCGGCTGACGGACAGCTGCCGGGAGCTCGGGATCGCCCACAAGGCGGATGCCGAGAGGATCAGCGGCTGGATTGCCGAGCTGATGGAGGCGAACGGCCTTCAGGATGCCTATATACGGTACACCGTAACCGCAGGAGAAGGATTGCTCGGTTTGCCTGCCGGAGATTATGCGAAGCCGGCCGAGGTACTATTCGCCAAAGAGCTGCCGGCCGCCAACGCTGCGCTCTACGAGACAGGCAGAGCCATGAGGCTGCTGTCCCTACCGCGGAACACGCCGGAATCATCGGTCCGGATGAAATCCCTGCATTATATGAACAATATACTCGCAAAGCGGGAATTGGCAAGATATCCTGAACTAGCGGGTGGTGGTCCGGCAGAGGGGTTGATGTTAACTTCGGCGGGAGACGTGGCCGAAGGCATCGTCAGCAACGTCTTTTTCGTCAAGAAGGGGCGTTTATATACGCCGGACGTGGGTACCGGCATTTTGCCGGGGATTACCCGGGCGGTGGTGCTGGAATTGGCTGCCGATCTTGGCATCGAGGCCGAAGAAGGCCGTTATGGTTGGGATGTATTTACCGGAGCGGATGAAATATTTACGACAGGCTCTGTTCAGGAGATTGTTCCGGTCACGACGTTGATTGGGGTTGAAGGTGAGGCACTGACCATCGGACAAGGAGTGGCCGGCCCGATAACCCGTACATTGCTGTATGCGTATAGAAGGAAAGCAGGGCTTGATATATGAAAACAACCATCTATGAACGTGAATATCGTTTGAGCAAGGACGCTGAGTTAAAGCTCGGTCAATCGACGCTCATTATGGGCATATTGAATGTGACGCCGGATTCGTTCTCGGACGGAGGCCGTTATAACGACACGGAGCGAGCCGTTGAGCATGCGCTTCAGCTGATTGAGGAGGGAGCCGACATCATCGATATCGGCGGGGAATCGACGCGGCCGGGACACGAGCCGGTTGGAGCTTCAGAGGAGCTTGCCCGCGTAATCCCGGTTATTGAAGCTATTCACCGGCACGCGCCGCAAATTCCGTTGTCGATTGACACCTATAAAGCGGAAGTGGCGCGCCAGGCTATTGGAGCGGGGGCTCATATCATTAACGATATCTGGGGCTTTAAAGACGATCCTGATATGCCTAAGACGGCGGCAGAGCTCGGATGCCCCGTCATTCTTATGCATAATCGACGCGATCGAAATTACACGAATCTGATAGAAGACGTAAAACGCGATTTGCTGGAAAGCGTCGAAATTGCGCGCGCTGCCGGTGTGCAGGATCACCAAATTTTGCTTGATCCGGGCATCGGTTTTGCTAAGGACTATGACGAGAACATGAAAGTGATGGCATCTCTCGATCAGCTTGTGGGGCTGGGGTTTCCGGTACTGCTGGCTACCTCCCGCAAAAGGTTTATCCAAACCGCGCTTGGAGCCCCGGCACAAGACGTGCTGGAAGGAACGGCAGCCACCGTCGCATACGGGATTGCGCAAGGCTGTCAGATCGTTCGGGTGCACGACGTGAAGCATATGAAACGGACAGCCATGATGTGCGATGCCATGACTTACGCTTCAACGGAGCTTCAACGCAACTAATTTTTTGGGATCAAGGATGGAGGGCGGAGTACGAGATGGATAAAATGATACTGAGCCGCATGGAATACTACGGTTACCACGGTGTGTTTGAGGAAGAGCGGAAGCTGGGCCAACGATTCTATGTGGATCTTGAGCTGGAGATGGATTTGAGCAAAGCCGCGAAGACGGATGATCTGACGTTAACGGTAAATTATGCCGAAATTCATGAACTCCTGCTGGAGATTATGCGGACGGAGTCGTTCCGCCTGATTGAAGCTTTAGCGGAGCATATTGCATCTAAGGTATTGGACACTTATACTATTATCGATGCTTTAACGGTCCGATTGACGAAGCCGCACCCGCCTTTTGACATTCATTTTGAAGGTGTGACCATTGAGCTGCACCGGACCAGGAAGTGAGACGATCATGAATTCACACGCCACCTCTGAGTGTTCAGAGGCTTATATTGCTTTAGGGGCCAATTTGGGAGACCGCGAGGGGAACCTGATGGAGGCATTGGAACGGTTGGATGAAGTGCCAGGCATTGAGGTAGAGCGCGTATCCAACCTGTATGAGACCGAACCGGTCGGTTACGTGGATCAGCCGATGTTCCTTAATATGGCCGCAGCCGTGTCGACATCACTGAGTCCCCATGAGCTGCTTGCCGTAATGCAGCAAATCGAGAAACAGCTCGGCCGGGTCCGTCATATTCACTGGGGACCGCGGACGGTGGATCTGGATCTGTTATGGATGGAAGGACGCCGTCTGGATACGCCGGACCTCGTTCTGCCGCATCCCCGCATGCAGGAACGGGCTTTCGTTCTCAGGCCGTTGGCCGATATCGTGTCTGAGCTTGAACCTTCTGGTCTGTACCCCGTGGTGAAGACAGCACTTGAGAACCTGGAAGGAAAGGAAGGAATTCAGCTTTGGAAAACAAGCAGCTGGCGCAGCGTATCCGCGCTTTCCGAAAATTGAAGGGTTTGACCCAGCAAGAGCTCGCCGAGCGATCCGGTATTTCTCTGGCTGTTCTTGGCGCAATCGAACGGGGGAACCGCCGTGCCGAGGAACAGATGCTGGCTCAGATTGCCGACGTGCTGGAGATTACGTTGCAGGAGCTTAAGGAACGGAGCTAGATTATCTATCGTGAAGGGATTCAGGTTTATTTTTTAGAAACCCTGCCATTAATATAGGAAGATGTCTTTTGGATGGGATCTACAAGAATGAGTAAATGTTGCGGACTGGACGATTGCGCGATTCATGGGTATGATGGTTTGGTTTGAAACTTAGGGGATTTCACGCTCGAGAAGCGGGATCCTTCGACTATAAATATTTGAAAATAAAGGAGGGAAACATGGAATGGATCAATTGAAAATCGGAAACGTTGAAATGAAAAACCAAGTGGTTCTGGCGCCGATGGCTGGCGTGTGCAATCCGGCGTTCCGATTGATCGCGAAGGAATTCGGCACCGGTCTGGTCTGCGCCGAAATGGTCAGCGGCAAGGCGATCGTTCACGGCAACAAGCGCACCCAGGAAATGCTGTTCGTCGACGAGCGGGAGAAGCCGTTGAGCCTGCAAATTTTTGGCGGCGACCGCGTATCCCTGGTGGAAGCGGCCAAAGTCGTCGATCAACAGACCAATGCCGATATCATCGACATCAATATGGGCTGCCCTGCACCGAAGGTAACGAAGATGGATGCGGGAGCGCGCTGGCTTCTGGATTCGAACAAAATCTATGAGATGGTCGCGGCGGTTGTCGATGCCGTGAACAAACCGGTCACGGTGAAGATGCGCACAGGCTGGGATAGCGATCATATCTATGCTGTCGAAAATGCGCAGGCTGTCGAACGGGCGGGCGGTCAAGCCGTCAGCGTTCACGGGCGTACGCGCGAGCAGCTCTACACCGGGCACGCAGATTGGGACATCATTCGCCAAGTGAAAGAAGCCGTCTCCATTCCGGTTATCGGCAACGGCGACGTAGTGACGCCGGAAGATGCGCGCCGAATGCTGGATACGACGGGATGCGATGGCGTCATGATCGGTCGTGGAGCGCTGGGGAATCCTTGGATGCTGTACCGTACCGTGGAATACCTGAAGACGGGCCAGCTGCTGTCGGATCCGTCTCCCCAGGAGAAAATCCGGATTGCCATCCTGCATATGGACCGACTGATCGCCCTGCGCGGCGAAGCGGTAGCGGTTAGGGAGATGCGCAAGCATCTTTCCTGGTACTTGAAAGGACTCAAGGGATCGGCTCGCATTAAAGATATTATTATGGAAGAAACGAAGCGCGATGAATTGGTCAGCCTTCTGAACAACTTTGTGATCAATCTGGAGGACCATGAAGAATCGGCAAAAAGCGTATACCCTCAAGCCGCTGCGGCGATTGGATAATACAAGGTGCAGGCTGTTAACGGTTGCGTATATGCGACATCCGTGACAGCCTTTGCGCGCATTGACTTTTTGAAATGGTTCCCATATAATCTTTCAGTATAAATTCAAGAAATTGAGCAGGCATCAGAGGGAAGTTCTGATCCCCAAGAATTCGCATATAGTATGTTGATACCGTGGTTTAAATTATTTACATGACAGGAGAATCGGTTAATGAGCGATAAAGAAGTCATTCTTACCCAGGACGGTCTGAAGAAACTGGAGGACGAACTTGAGAATCTGAAGTCTGTGAAGCGCCGCGAGGTGGCTGAGCGGATTAAAGTTGCCATCGGTTACGGCGATATTAGTGAAAACTCCGAATATGAAGACGCCAAGAACGAGCAAGCCTTTATCGAAGGCCGGATTATTACGCTGGAGAAAATGCTCCGTAATGCGCGCATCATCAACAACGATGATATCAATACCGATGTAGTCGGCGTGGGCAACACGGTGATCGTGGAGGATTTGGAATTTGGCGACACGATGGAATATACCATTGTAGGTACGGCCGAATCGGATCCGCTTAACAACAAAATCTCGAACGAGAGCCCTGTCGGCAAAGCGATTATCGGCAAGCAAAAAGGATCGGTTGTGGATGTTAACGTTCCTGCGGGCGTTATTCAATATAAAATTGTAGACATTAAGAAGTAAGTCGGAATGTGGTGTAGAAAGCTTCCTTCGGGGGGCTTTTTTAAATAGGTTAGGGCCGGGTTGAGGGCTTAATGGATGGATGGCATGTCTTGAAATGGCTGCCCTACCGTTAAGTCCTTGCCGAATGTGTACGGGATTCACAATGGAAGCGAAATGAAGGAGATGAATGACGATGACGGAAGAAATGAACAACCAGGAACAAGAACAGGAGTTAAGTGAGCTTTTGCAAATCCGCCGCAACAAATTGGACGAGCTTCGCAAGCTGGGCATCGATCCGTTTGGCGGAAAATACGAAAGAGAACATCACGCAGGTGATATTCTGAAACAGTACGACGAGCTCTCCAAGGAAGAGTTGGAAGAGAAGCAGGTGGAAGTGAACCTGGCTGGACGGATTATGGCTAAACGCGGCATGGGCAAGGCTTCTTTTGCCCATATTCAGGATTTGAGCGGCCGGATTCAGATTTATGTTCGCCAGGATTCCGTTGCAGAAGCGCAGTATGAAGCATTCAGCATCCTTGATCTGGGTGACATCATCGGGGTAAAAGGGGTCTTGTTCAAGACCAAGACCGGTGAAACTACCGTGAAGGTGAAGGAGCTGGAGGTTCTTTCGAAATCGCTGTATCCGCTCCCTGAGAAATTCCATGGTTTGAAGGATGTAGAGCTCCGTTATCGTCAGCGTTACGTCGACCTGATCATCAATCCCGATGTGCAGAAAACCTTCATTACCCGTTCCCGGATTATCCAATCGATGCGCCGTTACCTGGATTCCCAAGGCTATCTTGAGGTGGAGACCCCGACCTTGCATTCCATCGCTGGCGGTGCGGCGGCACGCCCGTTCATCACGCATCATAATGCGCTCGATATGGAACTGTATATGCGGATCGCAATTGAGCTCCATCTGAAGCGCCTGATTGTGGGCGGACTTGAGAAAGTGTACGAAATTGGCCGCGTTTACCGGAATGAAGGGATCTCAACCCGTCATAATCCGGAGTTTACGATGATTGAGCTTTACGAAGCTTATGCGGACTACAAAGATATTATGGCACTGACTGAGAATCTGATTGCCCATATCGCCCAAGAGGTGCTGGGCACGCAAGTCATTTCCTATCAAGGGCATGAAGTGGACCTGACGCCGCAGTGGCGCCGCGTATCCATGGTGGATGCGGTAAAAGAAGTTGTCGGCGTAGACTTCAGCGTGGACATGTCCAACGAGGAAGCGCACCGTCTTGCCAAAGAACACAAAGTTCCGGTTGAGCCGCATATGACATTTGGTCATATTTTGAACGCGTTCTTTGAGCAATTCGTAGAAGAGACGCTGATTCAGCCGACGTTCGTAACCGGTCACCCGGTTGAGATTTCGCCGCTGGCGAAGAAGAACGACGTGGATCCGCGGTTCACGGATCGCTTTGAGCTGTTTATCGTGGCGCGCGAACACGCCAATGCATTCTCGGAGCTCAATGATCCGATTGATCAGCGTCAGCGTTTTGAAGCGCAGATGAAGGAGAAAGAGCAGGGCAATGACGAAGCGCACGAGATGGATGAGGATTTCTTGCGTGCCCTGGAATATGGTATGCCGCCAACAGGCGGACTTGGCATCGGGATCGATCGTCTGATCATGCTTCTGACCAATTCCCCGTCCATTCGCGATGTCTTGCTGTTCCCGCACATGCGTAATAAGGAGTAGGTTTTGCTCCTTTCATAGTATAGAAAAGAGGCAGTCGGCTATAGCTTTCTATAGCCGACTGCCTCTTTTGTGCATAGAGCGCGTTTTTGTTGTAAAGCTGTGCTACATTCACTTGGTACAATGTATCAACACGTAATGGCCTGGGTGTTTAGGCGTTGTCTGCTTGGCGCCTTTGATACTTGGTTGGGGACCAACACGAATGGAGCAGCTAAAGATGATGGCCTGCAGTGGACCGTCATTCTGGGGACTCATATACAGCTTCAGTTATACCTATCCCCGATAAGCAGACAGAATTAGATGGACTTAATGAGTCATAATAGGCAAGTAAATAAGTGGATAATTTTGCCTTGTTTTTAATTTGCGAAAAAGGGTTGCATATAGGCGGATGCCATGGTATATTATATTTCCGGCCAAGAAATACGGCCTGGAACAAATGCTTGGATCAACAAGCCGAAATGAATTTGAAAATTAAATTCAAAAAAAAGCTTGCAATGATCGAGCGGATGTGATAAGATATAAGAGTTGCTAACGAGATAAACTGTTGGTGACAAACGAAGAAGTTGATCTTTGAAAACTGAACAACGAGTGAGTAAAACGAACCACTTCGGTGGGACGTTGAATAGAGAATTGAACAAATTCTCGTCAGTTAAGAAATGAGCAAGTCAAACTTTATTGGAGAGTTTGATCCTGGCTCAGGACGAACGCTGGCGGCGTGCCTAATACATGCAAGTCGAGCGGACTTGATGGAGTGCTTGCACTCC
>NZ_JAVFHM010000256.1:0-2254 GCF_041954005.1 Priestia sp. BR_2
ATACAATAACTGTGAATACTCATTAAAAAAATGTCCGCAAATCTATTTCATCAATTTTAATTTGTATAGATATATCTTAACCGACCATTTTCGAAAAGAAGGGAAGTTATAAATCTGAAACAGAAAAGACATAATTTTGAAATGAAACGTTCGAAACGTCTCACTGAAAAAGAAGACAAAGAAATCATGCAATACGTAAAAAACAATGAAATTACATATTCAGCAGCTTTAAGAAAGTTAGCTTTAGAAAGTTTATATAAATAAGCAAAACGACAGTCAAAGGAGATTTGAATGATGAGTAAAAAACGTATTTTCACAAAAGAAATTGCTATGAAATTAATTCGCTTAGGACATAAAGTTGTTAGATTTGAACCACATAGGGACGATGAAAAGTTGATGATTTTCGTTTTTGAAAAAACAAATCAATTCATCGAAGATTTCCACGCTATCACTAACAAATAAATCAAACGCTTCACAGTCAAAACAACAGTCAAAGGGAGTAATTGAACAATGAAAATTAAACACAGAAACTTGCTTACGAAGGAACAATTCGGTGAGCTAGAACACGGGAAAATGTACGGAGTGTACGCTGAACCAGGAGCAGGTAAAACGCACATGATTAAGAATGCTTTGATGGAGTATTGCCGAGAACACAAAAAGACAGCAATATATTTGGTTCATCGTCTTACATTGAAAGAGCAGACCGAAGCAGATATTGAAGAAGAATTAAGGAAATTTGAACAAGCATTCTTTGGTAACGGATTTACGATTATGACGTACCAATCCATTGAATACGCATATAAACATAATTTGTATCATCGAGTAGAGCCATTTTTGGACAGTGATTTTGTTGTATGCGATGAATCGCATTATTTTGTGAAGGACAGTTGGAACGAGCAAACGGATTATTCAATTCAATTCATGGAGGAATCACAAGGAACGAAAGTTTTCTTAACAGGAACGCCCAAGGAAATGCACACAATGGACAAATTGTCAGCTATGTGGAACATTGAAACGCTTGTTACTACAAATCGGCAGAACAACAATCTTAAAGCGATTAGAATCTATGAAAAAGATAATGATTTGCTTGGACATATCAATCAATATGCTAATGATACATGCAAAGTGTTTTCGTTTGTGTCGGGAGCAACTGAACGTGTATTAGACATGAAAAATGAACATGGTGGAGCGTTCATTGTATCAAAACATAATGAACTTTATGAGGAAGCTGACCACGAGTTGATTGATATTGTAGTAAAAGGTGAGAAAGGCGAACACAAAGGCATTTTATCATCATACAAGGTATGGTCAACTTCAGTGTGGAATGAAGGCGTAAATATCATTGACCAAAATCTTGGTGTTGTCTGTAGCTTCCGACCACGTTCATCAACTGAATTTATTCAACAATTCGCAAGAGCAAGACGTTCTGATATTATCGGTTGTATTGTAGCACCAACGACAAAAATGTTAATCGGATATAGAAAAAAATGTGAAGAAGAGTTAGACGAAATCCTAGCTGACGACAGACGCAAATTTAATCCTCGTTATATGAAAATGCGTGAGCTTTGTTTGATTGAGTCCATTCGTGAAACGAACTTAATGTTAGATATGGGATTCGGTCAATATGTCGCAAGCATTTACACTGACATTCCAGTTTATAATTATGGTCAAATCATGCATGACAAAAAGCTAAGTGGATACTTAGAAACTTTAGTTGATGTGAAAATGTTTGATGAAAATCAAGAACAATTCAAGCAAACATTAATTGACGAATACGGTGTTCGTGACAGCAAAAGACGTAAAACTGTAGGGTTGAAGTCATTCAATAAATTTCTCGAAGAAGCTGGCATTAAATATGAGCTTACTAGTAAAAAAGAGCGTTCAAAAAAATCGGAATACTGTAATCAAAAGTACTGGGTGGTTCAAAAGTGTACCGAAAATGAGGCAAGTCCTATATATAGCAAATGCCTCAAAAACGGTACGCAAAATGATGAAGTTATTCAAGATAATGTATCAATAACTATCGCACAGGAAGACGACTTCAAGAAGCAGTTATCAGTATTTAAACTTAAATCAAATAAAACGGTAGATGAAGGTACAAATCTTATGTTGAATGCCTTCATGAATAATCAGATGGGAGCATAATTCAAATGAAACTAAAAGACAAAAAGGCACAAGCCATTGCGAAAATAGAAGAGACAAACGCGGCTGTCTCGTATCCACATCTGACGCTGCCGACGAAAAGAATAGGGCA
>NZ_JAVFHM010000257.1:0-531 GCF_041954005.1 Priestia sp. BR_2
TCCCAGGTTAACTCACTATTAATTCTTTGAAAGTTATCACTCATGAATTCGTCATAATCTTTTAATTCACCTATTGCCAAGTCATTATCTATTAAAGGGGAAAGGTGTTCACGAGGTATCCAAGGATACTTTTCTTCGGGAGGATTAAGCTTACCTTCTGAACTTATTACTGCAGGAATATAAAAGATTCCTGTTAGTTCATCGATATCGTTGTTCACTTTCTGTTGTCCTTCGAATACAGTCTTGATGGCCTTTGCAACTATAACAATATCTATAGCATCTCTTTGTCCCTTATTGCCTTTTGCAAGATTTTTATAATGCTTTTCATCTACTTTACCACTCATGAGACTATCTAAATTCACAATTTCATAGCTTTCTTTCTTAAAATCTATCTTAAGATTTGCTGCTAAGCTATCCCTAAAATACTTTGTTATCTTTAAGGCTTGGCTCATCTTCTACTATTCCACCTTTCCTAAAATGCAAAATAACTTTCTGTTAATATATCCCTTTATTTTACAATAAAACGTTTAG
>NZ_JAVFHM010000258.1:0-1127 GCF_041954005.1 Priestia sp. BR_2
TCCATCATATCACCCACTTTTATTTTACTTTTGGTTTTATAGTATCAAAAAAATCGATGGATAACATCGTGTTTTTCAATTTTACTGATAATAAGTTATGACTTAATATTAAGAACAATAGAAAACAGGATATTATTTGAAGATAATAGGGGTGATTAAGTTTTGAAACATATACACTATAGCTGGTTTATTCTGGTTATAACATTTTTTTCTATTATTATAGCCGGTATCGCCATGTCATCATCAGGGGTTTTTATAGAACCTTTCGAAAATGAATTTGGCTGGGACCGTTCTGTTATTGCACTAGCTTTTGCCATTAGTATGTTTTTATATGGTATATCAGGTCCATTTATGGCAGCATTACTTAATATAATTGGATTAAAAAGAATGATGATCATTTCTATGACAACTTTGCTGACTGGCATTATACTAACATTCATTATGAATCAATCATGGCAGATGATCATCATTTGGGGCTTTATTATTGGGCTAGGATCGAGCCTTTTTTTAACAGTGTTAAGTCCATATGTGGCGAATCATTGGTTTGAGAAAAGAAGAGGACTTGCAGTAGGAATATTAACGGCAAGTACAGCGACAGGTCAGTTAATTCTACTTCCTGTTTTGGCGGCTATTATAGAAAATTATTCGTGGCGCCCGGCACTTGGTTTAATTATGATCCTTAGTTTCCTTATGCTTATAATAATCCTCTTATTTATGAAAAACACACCAAAGGATGTTGGTCTTCTTCCCTATGGACTTGAACAAGAAGTACAAGGGAGTAATGAAAGACAACAGGAAAACCCTATTACTATAGCCTTCAAGGGTTTATTCGAAGCTGTGAAAGTGAAGGAATTTTGGTTATTAGCTGGAAGTTACTTTATTTGTGGGCTTTCAACGAACGGTTTAATTGGTACACATTTTGTTTCTTACTGTATGAGTTTTGGAATCCCTTTAGTTACAGCAGCTTCGTTTCTTTCGTTTATGGGAATTTTTGACCTGGTAGGAACAACTTTATCCGGTTGGCTATCAGATCGTTTCGATAATCGGTGGCTATTGTTTTGGTACTACAGCTTAAGAGGGGCTTCTCTTGTATTACTTCCTTATGCATTAATTGAAGGCTCTACGAC
>NZ_JAVFHM010000259.1:0-28437 GCF_041954005.1 Priestia sp. BR_2
GTAAGTACTAACACCTCAACGGAAAATGCGCCCGAAAAGGTTGACAAATATTCATTTTACTTGAGGCTCGGCCAAAATAAGCGTGAAGGCTTCCGTTACCTTCTCCGTTGTTGAGCCGGCCCCAACATCAAGGAAGTTGGCAGGGTCGCCGCCATAATACTTGATGATAGCCATCGTAGCCATGGCAAGACCTGCGCCGTTAACCATGCAGCCGATGTTGCCGTCGAGAGCTATGTAACTCAAGTCGTATTTGGACGCTTCGATTTCCTTCTCGTCTTCCTCATCCAGATCGCGCAGTTCCAAGATGTCCTTATGACGGAACAACGCATTGGAATCGAAATTGAGTTTGGCATCGAGAGCCATGACGTTTCCGTCACCGGTTACGACAAGCGGATTGATTTCAGCGATAGAGCAATCCTTCTCTACGAATGCCTTATACAAGGCCAGCATGAACTGAACGGCTTTACCTACCAGTTCATTCGGAATATTAATGGAATACGCTAATTTCCGCGCTTGGAATGTTTGAAGTCCGATCGCCGGATCCACGACTTCTTTGAAAATTTTCTCAGGAGTTGCTGCTGCAACCTCTTCGATTTCGGTACCGCCTTCCTCGGACGCCATCATGACGACACGGCCGGTAGCGCGGTCAACGACCACCCCGATATAGTACTCTTTGCGAATATCGCAGCCCTCTTCAATAAGGAGACGCTTGACTTCCTTGCCTTCCGGACCCGTTTGGTGAGTCACCAACACCTTGCCCAGAATTTCTTCGGCATAAGCACGAACCTCGTCCAGGTTCTTCGCCACTTTAACGCCGCCGGCTTTACCGCGGCCGCCTGCGTGGATCTGCGCTTTGACAACGGTTACGGGACTGCCCAAAGATTGCGCAGCTTCAACTGCTTCTTCCACCGTAAACGCTACCTTGCCGTTCGGAACAGCTACTCCATATTGCTTCAGTACTTGTTTTCCTTGATATTCATGGATATTCATTCTCGAATCCTCCTATCAACATGACTGGAACAAGGCTGGCTGACACGGAACCAATCTATGAAAGTTGGCACTGTCAACCTTTATATATTAAACCCAAGCTATTGTAACATGTTTTTAAAACGCTTACCTTAAAAAGTTCACCGTTTATCCACTCGATTTGGCATGGGTATGATTCCTTCCAGATATAAATTGGAAATATATGTATTCTTAATTGTTTTTTCGCGCATAATGTATCAAACCTATAATGCCTAACACCACAATGGCAATGCCAAGCAATCCTGCTGCAACCATAATTAAGATATTTTCCCATAATATCGTCATTTCGATTCCCCCTCCATTCCTCATAGAATTAGTGCATTCGTTACTATTATACCATTAAATCCCTTTTTAGTAAGATCAAACTGTGACGCATTATAAAACTCTTTATCCTTTCTGTGCGATCCGGTAGAATGATTTGGAAAGAGAAAGACAAGTAGGCGTGTTCATAAGGAGATTCAGCATGAAATGGTTGAAATCGTTTTTTCCGCTTCATTCATTATTCGTCAAAATGTTGGTCTATTTTCTCGTCGTGATTATCCTGCTCTCCTCCTACAACCTATGGTCGATGACCTTCTATTCCCGCAATGTGAACAATGAGATCGTCAAATATAATCTGACCCTGATTCGAAACACCGTCGACAATTTCGAGAAGCAATATTCCACCTGGAAAAGCCTTCTCCTCAACCTTCAGCATAACGAATTCGTCGGCAATATCAGCAGGCAGGCCGATGCCGGCGGAAAGAAAGGAATCGATTATCTGCAAGTTGAAATGGTGACGGATCAGATTCGGACCCTGGTCAGCCAGCCATACTATCACTTGAATAATGTCATGATCTACTACCGGAATCATGCCTTCCTGCTTGAACGGGACGGCATCGTTAACGATGACCGCATGTTCAAGCATTATTACATCAGCAATTCCTATCCGTACGAGTTCTGGAAAAAGACAGTGCCCGCCAATGGGTTTATGCAAATGCTTCCCAGCAGCGCCTTCTCCATCGGGACCGAGAAGAGCGAGGTGCAGCTGCTGCCGTTAGTCGCTGATGTGCAAGGAAGCCCCTGGCAAATCATAGCTTTCGTGAATATGAAAAGCTGGTATGAATCCTATAAAGGAATGGCCGGTTCCCGTTTCGTGCTGTTGGACCCGAAGGGAACGAAACTGTATGAATCCTTGCCGGACACGGCTTCCCAGCCGCTTCCGGAATGGGACGGCCAGTCGGATTGGATCATGGAGAAGGGATCGTACTATTTTTTCGAAAAAGGGGCACGCTCCGGTCTTACCTATATCTCCATCATTCCGCACAACGAACTTAATCAAAGCATCAGCCGCATGAACTGGATTGCCGTGCTGTTATTTGCCGCCACCCTGCTAATAGGCACGTTGGCATCGTGGGTCTTCTCTCGCAATATCAACCAACCGCTGAAGAGAATGGTGACGGGACTGGGCCAAACGGAGATGGAGCTGTATCAAGGAAGCATCGCCGAATTCAGCGCCATTTCCAACCATCTGAAGGGATTGCAGCACGAGCGCAAGATGATCAAGGAATGGATGGACCAAACCAAACCGCTCTTAACCAGCTATCATTATTTGGCACAGTTCAAGAACATTGCCATCGATACCGCCGCTTCCAAAGAACTTTGGGTCGGCGAAGGAGCATTCATGGTCATCGTCTATCAATTGAGGTACCGTCATAACCCGACTCCAAAGCTCGATGCCTTGATGACACGGGCAACCGGCAAAATCAAGGACATCATCACGCTGCAGATCCAAGAGGCCTTTCCCTTGTCGCACACCCTTCAGATGGAGGGCAAACAAATCTTATCCATCGTGTACACGCAGGAAAAATCAGACACGCTGCAGCAGAGCCTCAGCCAGCTCAAACGGATATTTGATCACGATCAAAGCGCCTATCTCGTGAATATCGCGGTTTCATCCGTCTTCCAGCAGACCTCGGAGTTCGATCAAGCCTATGCGGAAGCCATGTCGCTCCTGCTTCAAGCCCGGCCGCTTGAGGAAACCCAGATTATCTGGGAGAAGGAACTCCGCGGCGATGCAACGGGCTTCACCGCCGAGCAGGAACACGAGTTTTACGTGAATTTGCAGGCGGGCAACGAGAGCAGCTGCCAAATGCTGATCGATCGGGCATTGGAACGGTTGCAGCGGCAGGAGGCTACGGCGGATCAGCTGAGCCATTTTGCCAAATCGGTCTCGGTCCGCATGAGAAGAACCGTCGAACTGCTGAAGATCAATACCGACGTGCTTCCGGATTATGCCGATATGCTTGCGTACAGCGTAACTCCCGCCCAATACCGGGAAGTCCTTCTCGACGAGCTCGCCCATGCAACCCAAGCGATCCGCCGGAAACGGGAGGAGCATTACGATATCATCCAATATGTCATTCAGTACCTGGAGTCCCATTACAACGAAGAAATATCGCTCGAGCAGCTCGCTTATAAACTCAACATGTCACCCACCTATCTGTCCGGGTATATTAAAGAGAAGACGGGGAGCAACTTCAGCGACCAATTGAATGCCATCCGGATAACAAAAGCAAAAGTGCTTCTGGAGACGACGAACATGCCGATTCAGGAAGTAGGCACCCGGATCGGCTACCGCAACGTCACTTCCTTTATCCGCATGTTCAAAAAAATAACCGGCCAAACACCAGGCGATTACCGGAAAACCAACTGGATCCGGTAAGGCAGGTGAGCGGCCGGCCGCTTAACCTTTGACGGAGCCGATCAAAGCTCCTTTTACGAAATATTTCTGGATAAACGGGTAAACCAGCAGGATCGGCAGGGTGGACACCATGATGGTAGCGAACTTCAGACCATCCTCCACCACCACGATATCGCCTACAACAGGCCCATCCGTTCCCGTCAATTGGCCCGACAGCACGATGTTTCTTAATATCACCTGCAGCGGCTGCATATCGGCATCCCGCAAATACAGCAGCGGACCCATGAAGTTATTCCACATCCCCACCGCATAATACAATCCGATGGTGGCAAGCACCGGCTTGGAAAGCGGAAGCACAATTCGAAAGAAAATTCCGATCTCGGACAGACCGTCGATTTTGCCGGATTCTTCAAGCTCTTGGGGCATCCCCATGAAGAAAGTCCGCATGATCAGCAGATTCCAGGTGGCTACGGCTCCTGGGAGCACCATGCCCCATATGGTGTTGACAAAGCCCAGCTCCTTCACGACCAGAAACGTCGGAATCATGCCTCCGTTGAAAAACATCGTAAACACGATCAGCATCAATATCGGTTTACCCATGACCAGCTTGGCCTTGGACAGCGAATAGGCCCCCAGCGCCGTCACCAACAAGGAAATCGCTGTTCCGAGAACGACATATATCAGCGTATTCTTATATCCTTTCAG
Organism: Priestia sp. BR_2; assembly: GCF_041954005.1. NCBI lineage: Bacteria > Bacillati > Bacillota > Bacilli > Caryophanales > Bacillaceae > Priestia > Priestia sp. BR_2. The sequence continues at coordinate 4,415 of NZ_JAVFHM010000259.1, forward strand.
CACCCGTCCGTCCTCGAACACATACTGATACATATCCAGGTTGAAGCCCTTCGGCCACAGCCAGACCTCCCCCGAGGCAATGGAGGCGGAATCGCTGAGGGACACGGCCAGCATGTAGACAAACGGGTATAAACACGCCCCTACGACCCCAGTCAATATCAAGGCATTCAGGGCGTCAAACCAATTCCATTTCGGTTTCATCACGTTCCTCCTCTACCAGATGCTGCTTCCGCTGACTCGCCGGCTGAACGCATTTGCCGCGATAATGAAAATAAAGCTGATGATGCCGGTAAACAGATCGATCGCCGTTGCATAGCTGTAGTTGCCTTGCGTTAAGCCTACTCTGTATACGTAAGTAGATATGATATCGGCCGTCTCGTAAGTAGCGGGAGTCGCAAGCAGGTATACCTTCTCAAAGCCGATCTCCAATATTTTTCCGATGTCGAGTATCAGGATGATCACAATCGCCGGGGCGATGCCGGGCAGCGTAATGTTCAGCGTCTGTCTCCACCGGTTCGCTCCGTCCATGCGCGCCGCTTCATATAGCTGCGGATCGATGGCCGTCAATGCGGCCAAATAGATAATGGTCCCCCATCCAATATGCTGCCATACGTCCGTCGTCACATAAATCGACCTGAACCAGGAGGCTTCCACCAGAAAGTTGATCCGTTCAAGCCCAATGGCATTCAGCAGCTGGTTGACCACCCCGCCTGTAGGCGACAGAAACATGACCGCGATCCCCGCGACAACCACGTTGGATATGAAATGCGGAAGATAACTGACCGTCTGGACAAACCGCTTCAAGAAAGATTTGCTCACTTCATTAATGAGTAACGCAAGTATGATGGGCGCGGGAAAGCCGAAAATCAGCTTATACAACCCCAGCAGAAATGTATTCCGGAGAACAGGCCAGAAGTCGGGCGTATTAAAAAACATGCTGAAATATTTGAACCCCACCCAATCGCTCTCCGCGATTCCCTTAAACAAGTTGTAGTCCATGAAGGCGATCGAAACGCCGAATATGGGAACATATTTAAAAATGATGTAATACAGAGCACAGGGAAGAAGCAGCAACAGCAGGTATTTATCCCGCTTCACTTTGGTCAAGAAACTCGAATGCCGTGCTTGCAAAAAACGCATCCTCCTTTAGCAGCGAAATCCATGCGGTATCCATAAGCGGCACCCCCTGCGGGCCGGAACCAGGCATAACGAGCATCCGAAGAGCCGATCCGAAAAAGAGAGCCGCCGCGGTTCCTCTGGCTGCATGGCGTTCAGGTTAAATTACTTGGCTTCGTTCAGGAATTTCTGCGTCCGTTCATAAGCGCTTTGATGAACATCCAGCACCTGCTGCACGCCAAGTTTGTTCACTTCTTGCACGTAAGTGTCCCATTCATCCATCGGTTTCTGTCCCAAAATGAATTTCGCAATCTGCTCCTCATGGAATTTCTTCACGGTTTCGCCGACCATGCTCAGCACTTCATTCTCTTCATTCGTATACGCAAGCCTTGGCTGCGGCATCGTTTCATGGTCTGGTGCGATTTTCATCGCTTCCCGCATTTTTGGTGAATACATGGACTCGTATGCGGTCATGTCCAATACTATGTGAGCGCCGATCGTCGCAATTCCCGTTTTGGTTCTTAAGTCGCCAAACTCTTTGTAATCATCGTTGAACGTGCGAACCCCGTTCTCCGTCGTGAACGTCTCGCCTTCCCTGCCCCAGGTTGCCAGCTCAATCCCTTCGGGGGAGAACAGGAAATCAAGGTACTGCAGCAGTCGATCCCGCTCTTTGGAATTTGACGCTACGGCAAAGCCGTCACTCTGCAATCCGGCAAACACGTTATGGGACTTGCCATCCGGCGTGCCGATAGGCGGAACCATGTAATCAAGACTGAACTCAGACGATGCATCCCCCAGCATCAACGGCAGCTCATCCATGATGCCGATGTAGTCGCTGGCGATAAACGATTTGTTCTGAAGCAGCAGATCGTTAAATTGCTTGCGTTTATGTGCCATGAAGTCAGGCGCAACCAAGCCCTCCGCGTAAAATTTATTCATATATTCGACCATTTTCTTGTAGTTGTCTTCTGTCGGTCCGTAGCGCCATTCGTTCTTCTCGAAATCGTAATAATAGCTGCTGTTGGTATTAAACGCAGGTGCCATATTAACCAGCGGGCTCAATCCGTTGAACACGGCAATCGGGAAGCTGTCCGGGTACAGTTCCTTCAACTTTTTCGCAACGGTATACAGCTCGTCGTAAGTCGTGGGCGGCGTCAGATTGTGTTTCTTGAATATATCGTCCCGGTAAAGCCAGGAACGCCTGGATTGCTGCTCAAGTCCGTACAACGGCATAAAATAATTTTTTCCCTCGGGAGACAGTATAGCGGCCTTTACCTCCGGATGATCATCAAGAAACTTCTTGTAATTCGGCATCTGATCCAGATGCTCGAAATAGTCGACGAACGCGCCGCTGGCCCCGTGCGTGTTGGCGGCATTCAGGCTGTTGACCATCATGAGATCCGGGATCTCGCCCGAGGATATCGCCAGGTTCATCGTGGTGGTGTAATCGCTCATGACGGGTTGCACCTTGAAGGAGATGCCGGTTTCCTCTTTTAAGTACTTATAAATCGGCCAATTCTCCTTGTACGGCCAATTCGTATGGGAAAAGGTCATCATCTCTAACGTGATTTCCTTCCCAGTATCAGCGCTTTCATGATTCCCCTCGTTTGCCGCGTTATCTTTCGAGCAGCCGCTCAACAATGCGCCGGTCATGACGGCAGCCAATGCCGCCAGCCCCAGCTTTCGGTTCCAAATTTTCACGCAACCCTCTCCCTTATGTATGATTATGTAACGCTCGACGCTCAACCCGTCTTGACGTTTACGGATTTGATTGTACCTGCCGGAGCCGCTCATTGACCATTCACAATCCTTCCCGTTATTGGCCAGACCTCAGAATCTGAAAAAGTGGCAATCATCTGAAATACGGTACATTCATCGCCGAAACTCCGCATCCTGTCCGGGTTTCTGCCTGTAAGACGGGGCTTTTAGTATATACTCGCGAATTGACAGACAGGAGGGAAACTTTTACAATACGGACTAGAATCACCCAGCGAAAATGAGGAAGCACCCTTTTCGAATCTTGGATGTTCGTTCTTGTTACAATCCACTGATATCTGAAAAGAGGTGCTTTTCTTATGTACGGAAAACTTCATAGCGCCTGCTTGCACGGCATTGACGGCGTCATCATTCAAGTGGAGGTGGACCTCGCTAACGGGCTGCCGCAAACCGCCATCATCGGGCTGCCCGATTCCTCCATCCGCGAATCCGTCGAGCGAGTACGGGCGGCGATTAAAAACTGCGGTTTTACTTATCCACTGAAACGGGTGACCGTCAATCTTGCCCCTGCTGACCTGCGCAAGGAAGGTTCCTCCTTCGATCTGGCGATCGCCGTCGGCATTTTGCTGACAAGCGAGCAGTGGGCCTTCTCGAATGCCGATCGAATATTGATCATCGGCGAGCTTGCACTCGATGGCACGCTCAGGCCCGTGACGGGAGTTCTTCCGATGGTGGAACAAGCCCAAAAAGAAGGGTATGCCGGCGTTCTTCTTCCGCGGGAAAACGCGGCGGAAGCTGCTTTAATCGGAGGAATCGAGGTCTATGGGCTCGGTCATTTGAATGAGCTCGTCCCGAATCCACCAGCAGAAACCACTCGCCGTAGTGAAGCAGCAGGAGATGGCACTGTTACCGTTTCGCTCTCACAGCTCCGGTACGACCGATCGATGAATGCAAGCAGATCGCAAGAAAGCAGCGATCAGGGCAAACAGCTTGAAGACTATAGAGACGTGATCGGGCAGCAGCATATCAAACGCGCCCTGACCATCGCCGCGGCCGGCATGCACAATATCCTTCTCATCGGGCCCCCCGGTACCGGTAAAACGATGCTGATGAAGCGCCTTCCCACCATACTTCCGCCGCTGGCCGACCAAGAAGCGTTGACGACGACGAAAATATTCAGCGCTGCCGGGAAGCTAAAACCATCCGATGGGCTGATGAAAAGACGTCCCTTCCGGTCTCCCCATCATACCATCTCAGCCGGCGGCCTCATCGGAGGAGGAACCATTCCGAAGCCGGGAGAGGTCAGTCTGGCCCATAAAGGCATTCTGTTCCTTGATGAGCTTCCCGAGTTCTCAAGGCATGTGCTGGAGGTGCTGCGTCAGCCTCTGGAGGATCGTGAGGTGACCATAAGCAGAGCCCGGGCGGTTTTTACCTTCCCGGCGCATTTCATGCTGGCTTGTTCGATGAATCCCTGTCCGTGCGGTTACTACGGCAGCGACCATCCTCATCAGCGATGCACCTGCAGCGTTTCGCGGATCGCCCAATACCGGGCGAAAATCTCGGGCCCCTTGATGGATCGGATCGACCTTCAAGTGGACGTGCCTCGCCCCAAGGAATGGCCGGGAAGCACGCCGCCCCTATCCTCCGAGCACATGCGGGATCAGGTCTATGCGGCACAAGCAATTCAATTGAAACGCTATGACGGGCTGCCATTCGGCTGGAACAGCGAACTGTTCGGCAGCTTTCTGAGAAAACATGCGAGCCTGGACAAGGAGTCGGCAGAGCTCCTGCAAGCAACCATCGATACGCTGGGCCTGAGCATGCGCGCATATGACCGAATCCTGAAGCTGGCCCGAACCATCGCCGATCTCGAGGCATCCGACGGCATTCAAAGCCGGCATGTCGCCGAAGCGATTCAATACCGACAACTGGATCGCCAATATATAGCAACCGAAGAAACCCACCGTTTATGAAATGGAGTCGATACCCTATGATGATCAGACAGATGACCAATGAAGATCTAAATGTCCTTATCGAAATATGGCTGGCCGCTTCCAAAGAGGCGCATCATTTTATACCCGCCGAGTATTGGGAATCCAAGCAGGAGGACATGCGGGAGGTATACCTCCCGATGGCCGAAACTTATCTATTGGAGGAATCAGGTCAAGTCCGGGGCTTTGTTTCCCTTGTAGGCGAGGATTTAGCGGCATTGTTCATCGATCCAAGCCGCCAAAATCAAGGATGGGGGAAAGCCCTTCTTCGCTATGCCATGGACCTTCGGGATACGTTGAAGCTTCGGGTATATGCGGATAACCAAAGGGCACTCCGCTTCTACGCGAAGAACGGTTTTGAACGCCTTGAAGAAACCGTGGATCCCGATACAGGGCAACAAGAGCATATTATGATTTGGAGCAAGAAAAAAGCCGAGAGGAAGGATAGCATGAGCGTTTCCATATTTCAGCATATTGACACCGTCTTTGTCCCCACGAGGAATATAAAAGCCGCTAAAGAATGGTACACAGGCGTTCTTGGGGGCAGAATCGGCTGGGAGAGCGAGCAAGGGGAGTATCAATGCATTCTGTTCGGACAAACCTCCCTTACCCTTTTCTCAACAGAAGAAGAGAGATACTTTGAGCGCCGGCATGCCCTGTTTAATTTTTTCGTTCCGAACGTGGAGGACGCATATCGGCATCTGAGGAAACAAAACGTACGGGTCGATACCATCCTGGAATACGGCGCAACCTATTTTACATTCTATGACCTGGACGACAATTGTCTGGAAGTATGCTCGTATTAAAGAGAACGGCCATTATGCAGAAACAGGTGAGGGATCAAGGAGCCCTCACCTGTTTCTATGGTTATTCTTATCGATTCGGATCAGATCCAACTTAAAATGCATTCTCGATATGATCCATCGAATCTGCCGTCATGTCTTCCCGGAGCATAACCGAAATGACGTCGAAACGTATCGTCCGTTCGTAATAACGCTTCTGGTGAACATACTGCTGGGCCGTGTTACGGACCTGCATCACTTTGCGGGCGTTCACGGACTCGGAGGGCGTGCCGAAGCGGGTCGTACCGCTTCGGCTCCTTACCTCGATCACCACAAGAGTCTCCCCTGTTTCCGCCACGATGTCCAATTCTCCAAAACGGCAGCGCCAGTTCCGGTCCAGAATCCGGTATCCTTTTTTAATCAGGGCGGCGGCCGCCAATTCTTCGGCAGCCGCTCCTTTTTTCTTGCGGTTGTCCTTTTTTCCGGATGGCGAGGTCATGACGGCATCATCCCTCCGTCCTTCGCTTGACGATCCGCACGATAAACATACGTCAGCACTTCCGCAACCAGCTGGTACAGCTCCTCCGGAATCTGCTGATCCAGATCCAGCTTGGAGAGAATCTCCACCAAGGCAGCATCTTCCTGCACGGGAACGCCATGCTCTTTGGCTTTATCCAATATAGACTCCGCCAGTTTGCCTTGTCCCTTGGCAACCACGACCGGCGCTTCGCTTTCGCCGGGCGTATATTTAAGCGCAACCGCCTTTTTCATGGCGGTGATTGACCCTTCCTCTTTCTCTAGCTTGCTCATATCCGCATGTCCACCCCTTTATAAACCTGAGGGGTGTATTCGGCTGCCGTTCCCTGCACGGAATCTTCTGCTGCCGGCAGCGAATCCAGGGGCAGCGGTTCTGTTTTGACGCTCAGCAATTGGTAGCCGATCGACGAAACGGCTTGTGCCAACTCCTGCTTGGTCCCTTCGAACAGCTCCGCGGCAAATGGCCGATCATTCCGAAAGTTAAGGCTGACGATCCGGTCAACAACCTGCACATCGATCAGGGTCTGCCCCAGAAACTTCATATCCAGGTCGAACAACAGCCTGCAGTTGGTTGCATCCAGCTCGCCTTTACGGCCTCTGCGGGATTGAATATGTACGGACGCGGTCTGTTCCCCGTCGGCGCCATGCAAAGGTATGAACAGCGTGATCTGAGCGAACGGCGCCGTTCCATCGGTATTCAGCAAGAGCTGCTGGCCCGTTAAATGCTGAATGACCTGCTGGGCCGCTTCCTTCAGCGCCGGAGGCGCATCCTGGCTGGACAGCACCTGAAGCAGCACCCCTTTCAGGGTATCCTGCAGGGCAAGCGACGAATCCCCCGATGGCCCTGAAGCCATGGCGGCCGGATGCACGCCTTGGGTTATTTGCTGCTGTACGGTTGACGTTACCGGGTGCGTCAAGCCCGGCTGATTCGCGGCGCCGGTCTGAGCATTCGGAATACCCGGCGCCTGCTGGTTCGCGTTAGCCGCATTCCCTGGCGTGGCGGAGGCTCCTGGCATATTCGCTGCTGCGCCCCCGCTGCCAGAGGCAGGAGTGGCGGGCAGGGAAGCTTGGGCTGCCGCAGCAGCGGTTGGCTGCGCTGCGGCCGAAGCCGGTGCAGCCGCGCCTGCTGCCGTTGGAGCAGCTGCCGATGCGGTCACGGCCGCATTCGCTCCGGGCGCGGCGGCGCCGTGAGCCGTGCCCGCGGCCGTGCCGCTTCCGGGCGTCGCCGCAGGCTGCCCGGCTGGCGCTGCCGGCGCGGTGCTGCCCGCGCGCGCCGCTTCACCCGCGGGGCCCGTCCCGGCCCCGCGCAGGGCCTGCTGCTCGTGCTCCGCACCGAGCAGCTTCAAGAGCCGCCCCACCCACGGCTCCGCGCCGGGGGTGGGCGGCTTTGGCGAAGGGCCTGCGGCCCCTTCGCCAAGAGCTGGCGTGCCGCCGCTGGCCCATGGCTGCGCGAGCTCGCCGCGCAGCTGCTGCAACAGGCCCTGCAGCTTGGTCAGCAGCGCCTGCTGACCTGAGCCGGCCTGCACGGCAACGCCGGCAGCATTGTTCGCTGCTGTTTGCTGCTGCGCGGCAGCGGTAGCCTCTGCGCCAGCTGCCGTCGAAGGCGCAGCGGACGCTGCATTTTTCCCGGCAGCCGCTGCGCCTCCGATACCGTTGCTTAGAGCAGACGTCAGCTGCTGCTCCAGCGACTGCAACAGCTGATGCAGCTGGGGTCCGAATACGGCCTGATGCAGTCCCTTTACGCTTTCAGGGCTAATCGGCAGTCCGCGGTGAAACGCGATCGCAGCCGACTCCGCCCATTCCGCAGCCGGGATCTGAGGAGGCTTTACGGCCAAAGCCTCTCGGAACATGGCAATATTGTCCTTCGTCAGGGGAACTCCCGCGTTCTGCATGCCCCGGATCATTTCGCGGTTTTCCTTCGTATCCGGTAGACCCGCAAAATCCAGCACCTCAGCCATGGATGAAGGGGACAACGGCTGTCCCGGCGTTTGGCTGAGAGGCTTAAGCACGGCTGTCCCTCCCTCTCCCGGCGGCTGAACCTGCAGCAGAGCCGTTTCCCCGGCTCGGAGCGGCGTTTCCAGCTTCGCTTTCACTTGAACGCCCTGGATCTGCACCACCGCTTCCTGCCCGTCCTCCGATACGTTCATAACGACACCGCGAACGACTTGACCCGGCTTAAGTTCCAACGTCTTGGCGTCTCCCGGCTTCTGCTCGCCCAGGAGTCCGCGAATCAACGATCCGATGTTCACGATAGTTCCTCCCACACCTTCTGTTTACCTTATATATCGGCAGCAGCCCGCCTTTTGACGAGGGCGGGCTGCATCGAAATCTAGAACAAGGACAATTGCTCAATCTCCATATTTTTCAAAAAGCTTCTTCTATGCATGGCGGTAGGTCCGTGCAGCTGCAGCTGTTCCCGGTGAAACTTGGTAGCATAGCCTTTATGTACGGCGATTCCGTATTCCGGATAACGCGCCTCCCATTCCCCCTCGCACAGCCTATCGCGGGTGACCTTGGCTATAATGGAAGCTGCCCCAATGGACTGGCTGTTGGCGTCCCCTTTAATGATGGCACGCTGGGGAATATCGCAATCCACCTTCTCGGCATCAACAAGCAGAAACTGTGGGGGAACCGCCAACTGCTCGATCGCCTTCTTCATCGCAAGTCTTGCCGCTTGTTTAATGTTAATGCGGTCAATCGTTTCCGCATCCACCAAACCGACGCCGACCGCCAGCGCCTGCTCCATGATAAGGTCGTATAGGGTTTCCCGCTTCTTGGCACTGAGTTTCTTCGAATCGTTAATTCCTTCAATGACCAGCCCCTCCGGCATAATGACCGCCGCAGCGACCACATCGCCGAACAAACAACCGCGGCCGACCTCGTCGATGCCTGCAATATGTATATAACGGCTCCAATACTCTCGCTCGTACATTAATAAATCTGTCATAGGTTTAACCCCTTTGGTTCCGAATTACCGTTTGTTGCCTATTCGTTCACACGGTGTATCGCATCTATTCTATCAATCTAGTAACTCTTCTAGAGTATCATACTCGCCAGGGAGCGTCACCCTTTTATCCCGTTCCGCATCCCGGCAGGAATGGGTTCGTCCATCGGCGAACCATCGGTTATACTCCCCGAAAAAAAGAGCCGCCGACAGCGGCAGCTCTTCCCTTTATTCGATTTATCGATCCTTGGCTTCAAAGCCCAAGCCGCCATCGCTGACGATCCGAAGCGGCATCCGGCTCATTCAATTCCAGCCCCGAACCGTCAGCCTTTACGGCAAGCGCCCGTCCATCGTGGACGGATCGGATGGTTACCGTATCATCTTCCTGACGTTCTACTCTCCACCGCTGATTGTTATAACCGAGATACGTGTATAACTGAATCCGGTTCTGCCCGGTATCCACATCCAAAGCCTTCCCTTCCGGCGTGCGAATGGAATACGTGCCTTCTTCTCCTGTCGGTACCCATACCCATAGCAGGTTGCCCGTACCCGTTGATTCCTTCACGGTAACGGGTTCGCCGTTTACGGATTTCTCGGTATGAATCGCCTTGTTCATGGCTTCGTTCGTGAAGCTGGTTTTCGTCAGTCGAGCTTCAGACGAATGACGGACGTAGACATTTTGATAGGAAGCCTGTCCGCCGAACACATTGACCCCAAAATGTCCTTCGGCAAATGTCCCGTCCATCACATCGATTACCGTCTTCCCGTCCACGCCGACTTGAATATGCGGACCTTTCGCTTCAATCCTCAGGTGATAGGCTCTTCCCCCTTGGATAAAGCCGGGGACGCTGGCCAGGACTTGACGTTCCTCGAATCGACCTTCGACCATGTAGAAGAGCCGAATCGACTTCAAACCAGGATCCAAATTCAGATAATATCCGCTGCGGCCGTCCCCGCTTGCCCGAAACAGCATGGATCCGGCACCGCCTGCTTCCCCAAGCCGCATGTCTCCCTCGAACGTGAAGTCTCCTGCCCTCTCTTGCGCCATATAATTAGCATCACTCGAATGGCTGCCCCGGATTCCATGCTCGGTAAGGACCCACTTCGAGGCCTTAAGATCCGGTTTCCATCCCGTCAGATTCGTTTTGAATGTTCCGCTTGAGACCAACACGCGGGTACTCGCCGATATTTTTCCGTTTGGGGTTGAGGCCGTAATGACGGCTTCTCCCGCATTCGCCGCTTTCAATACGGCATGGGTCTCATCGGATGAAATAATCCGGACCGTATCGGGATGACTGGATGTCCATACCAAAGGTTTCTTCCCGTTGCCCGGGACACGATCCATGGCAGCGTACAACGATTCGGTCTGTCCCCGGGACAGGTCCAGCTCGTATGAATCCAACAGGATGCGGGAAGCAGGCTCCGATGGATCAAGAGGCCTCCACACAGAATCCAGCTCATGCACCTTCAGGGATTTCAGCTTTACTTGGCCGCCTAGAGTGTAAAAGCTCATCCCCCGTCTGGCCCGATCCGGAAAAATAACGTCCGAGAACACAATGTTTCCGTCATTGCCGAACACCTCGACGGAAGATTCATCGACATAAATACGCAGCTTGACCACTCCATCTACGGGGTGCAGCAAAGCTTTGTGTTCGGTCGAGAACAGGCTGGAGAAATCCGTGGTTCCCGATGCCGAACGGTCAATGAACATGTGATGCGCGGAGTTGTTATAACCGACCACCGTCTGTTGTCCGCCGCCTTCCCGCAGCCGGAAGCCGAATTCCAGCTCGCTGCTGTCTGTCGGAATCTCGACTTCCGCCTCGATTTCAAACGCGCCGGCCTGAATCCCCTTTAACACATTCTGCGAGGTCTCCGTCACTTGCCTGTTATTCACATGGATTACCGTATTCCGGAGGGTCTCTAGCTCAGAGATTGGAGACTGGTGCAGACGTATCCCCTCACTCGTCGTTCTGAGCGACAGCTCTCTAGGGATGGTCAGTTGACCTTTCCAGCCCGAAGTCGGAAAACTGAAGGGGTAATCCCAGTTCGTCATCCATGCCAGCATGATTCTTCGATTGTCCGGTAGGTCGGAGAAAGACATGGAGGCGTAGAATTCCTTGCCCCAATCCGTTCTCAGCACGGTCCCCGCCGTATGATCATTCATAAATTTGCCGTCTGGCGTCACATCGCCGATAAAATATTCCGCATCGGAGCCTTGGGTGTTCGGATTAGCGCCGCTGCTGATCATCAACACCCATTTGCGCTGACCGGAGCCGTCCACGGCAAGCTGAAACAGATCCGGGCATTCCCACACGCCTCCACGGATATATTCCCCATACCCGAAACGGTCCGTTAAGGTCCAATCGACCAGATTGTCGGAGGTAAAGAAACGGATATGATCTCCCCCTGATACCACCATGATCCAGCGGTTGTTGGCTTCATCCCGTACCACTTTAGGATCGCGAAAATCCCATCCTCCCGGATCATCGCCCTGTTTGCCCGGGTTCTCGATGAGGATCGGCCGTTCTTTCGAATACGTCCAGGTCCGTCCGTGATCGGTGCTGTAAGCAAGTCCGATCTTCTGATTCCCGCCCGGCCGATCAGGATTGAAGGATGTGTAGTAGGCAATGAGCCCTTTGCCTCCAGAATCCCCGAACAGGCCTGAAGCGTTCGTTGTATCGGCTACGGCAGAACCCGACCAGACATGTCCGAGATCGTTCCAAGGCAGTGCGATCGGCAGCCGGTTCCAATGCACCAGATCCCGGCTGACCGCATGCGCCCACTGGCCTCCGTCCTGATGGAAGAGATGATATTCCCCCTCAAAATAGACCAATCCGTTCGGATCGCTTGCCGAGCCTCGCATTGGGCTATAGTGATACTGCGGGCGATATTCCTCTGTATAATAATCCGCCATCGGGGTTACGTAAACGTCCTGAAAGTAAGCCGTTCCGGACTTTACCTTCATCCCGATCGATCCGCCCGCGTAACTTCCGTCGGATACGCGGATCGCAGCGGGTTCGTAACCATCTACAACCATTTGAATACTGTCTCCGGAGACGTGGATCTCCACATGATGCGCACTTGTTGGCAGGCTTGGATAGGTACGGCTCGATGCGCCAATCACCTTTCCATCCGAGGTTTCCAGCGTTACCCGGACCTGATCATCCTCTCTCCTGAATACGGCTTCGTATCCCTCCGTTCCTTGATCGTTCCCTCTCCAATAGAACCCGGCTTCAGCCTGTCCCCCTAAGGTGATATTGCCTTCCAGCACATAATCCGCAGCCGCATTCTTATAGATCCTGTAGGCTTCGAGCCCCTTCGATGCCGATCCCTTAAGCCCTTTGATGTCAGGCTGCCAGTCCCCGCTCGTATTTGCCGGTCCGAACAGGTTGCCTTTCCACTCGCTCACCTTGATATTTTGAAACAGGGCGGAACCGTCCCACACATGAAGACCCAGGTATCCTGTGGAATAAGCCGTATCATCGACTTCAATCATCGGTTCATATTGGCTTCCCCAATATACCTTGATATTGCTGCCTACCACCTTGACCTTAAGGTGAACGATGTCCCCCCGACTCAACGCGACCGCTTTTTCCACCTTCAATCCTCCATTCCCTTCGCGGGCATCCTTGAGGCGTACCAAGCCTGCGCTGGGCACGATTTGCAGCATATACGATGACCAGCCGTCAACACTTGAACGAAAGACCAGCGAAGCATCTGCTTGCATATCCGTAATCATCACATCGGCTTCATAGACAAAATCATCCGCTCTGGTTGCGGAGATCGCCGCTGCGTTCTCTCTTGAATCGGAACTAAGCCGTAAACCTTCTGCCGTTTGTTCCATCCTGCCGTTGCCCTTCAACTCCCACCCCTCGAGGTTGGTATTTACATTGGATGCGCTTTCAAAAATGTCGTTTTCTCCTTTCCCCTTCAAAGCTGCATTCTCTTCATGGATCGCTGACGCCGCCCATGCCGAATCCGGAACGACGCTTGTCGCCAGCAACAAGGTCATCGTGATCGTAGACATCGTGCGCAGCAACTTTGTATGTACACCCTGCGGTAATTTCATATATCCACCTCTTTTCGATTCTTTACCCCACGTTATATAGGTAGGAAGGAACAGCCCGAACAATCGGGCTGATCTCCTGATGACAGACCTGTTTAGGATTGCGAATCTTGCCATGCCCGGATTCCCAGAGCCAATGCTCCGCATAACCCGGACTGAGTGCCTAATACTGGGGGAACTATATAATGTTCGATATCATGTACAATTTCGTCGGCAAGCACATATCCGTTCAAATTGCGCCTCACCTCTGCACGAATGAGGGGATACAGCTGAGTCTGCTGCATAACGCCGCCGCCCAGTATGATCTTCTCCGGGGAATTCGTCAGAATCAGTCCGGTGATGGACTGCGCTATATAATAGGCTTCGATTTCCCAAGCGGGATGGTCGGCCGGCAGCAGATGTCCTTTCAACCCCCATCGGGCTTCAAGCGCCGGTCCAGCTGCCAATCCTTCCAAACAATCGCCATGGTAAGGACAGGTTCCTCCAAAGGCATCTTCGGGATGGCGTTTCACGGGAACATGCCCGCCCTCCGGATGTACCAATCCATGAACCAGCCGGCCTTCGGAATAAAGGCCGATCCCAATACCTGTACCCACCGTATAATAAGCGCAGCTGTCCAGCCCCTTGGCCGCTCCCCAAGTCGCCTCGCCCAAAGCAGCTGCATTGACATCCGTATCCCAGCCAAAGGGAATATCCATATGCGACTTCATGTTACCGAGGACATTGATCTGCGACCAACCATGTTTCGGTGTTGACGTTACATACCCGTATGTCGGGCTCTCCGGCTTCAGATCGATGGGTCCAAACGATCCGATGCCAATGGCTTCCACCTCATGATCCTGGAAATAGGAAATGGCTCTGGATAATGTGCCCTCCGGCGGTCCTGTCGGAAAGCTGATGCGATCCTCGACGATTCCGTTTTCATTCCCGATACCGCAGACAAATTTGGTGCCGCCCGCTTCCACTGCTCCAATACGCATAACGCCGAATCTCCTTATTACTCATTCATCGTACTTTTACTGGCCACTAGATGAAGAAAACTCATAGACTTGCAGGGACTCTATCACCTTCCGGCCATCATCGGCAAATACGGTTATTCCCGTTGAAGCAGGATCAGGATAAATCAAATCCGTGATCACCGCCTGCCCGCGATCCGCGAACAGTTCCACGGACGAACGATCCACGAAAATCCGCATCTCCAGAATAGAGCCCGATGTCTGCAGCGGTGCCGAATGCTTGCCCGGGAAATCCTTATGGAAATTCGCCTGCCCTGAACGGCTGCGATCCACGTAAACCTCGGCAGCTCTTGCATCCCAGCCAACCAAGGTCTCTTGCCCTAATCCTGTCCTTACTTTCAAACCAAGCGAAAATGCAGCATCAAAGCGGACAAGGATCTCGCTGCTCTCCAACTGCAGATCGGCTAACCGGACAGCGGCTTCATCCACAGCGATACCATGCAAGGAAAGCAACTCGGTGCGGTGCGCTTCCATTTCTCGAACCGGCTGCTGCGTTAGCATGACTTCGCCTTCCAGCGTCTCCAGCTTGAGTTCCCGGACCAAGGTCATGGCTCCCCTCCAACCATCCGTTGGCGTCAGGTTTGCGTATTTCCAATTGCTCATCCAGCCGATGAACAGCCTTCTGCCATCCGCTGCCGGAATGTCCGACCAGCTGACCCCGGCATAATTATCTCTGCCGTAATCCAGCCACCGCACTTCACCTTTGGAGCGTTCATCCGGCATAAACGTTGTCCCGTCAAAATCTCCAATGAAATATTGCGTTCTGGAGCCCTCGACGAAGGCCGGATCATCCCCAATGCTGACAAGCATGACCCATCGCACTCCACTGTCTTCCGTTGCAAGGGGGAACAGGTCCGGACATTCCCAGACCCCATCATGAAATCCGATGCCCTCTCCAAACTCGCTGGCAAATACCCATTCCTTTAAGTTTGAAGATCGATAGAGACATACCGTCTGCCCGCATGCCACAATCATCACCCACTGCGACGACGGCTCATGCCAGAACACTTTGGGATCCCGAAAATCAATATAACTGTCATGGCTAAGGACCGGATTGCCGTCATACTTCGTCCACGTTCTTCCTTCGTCCTTGCTGTACGCCAGACTTTGGTACTGCATCATTTGCTGAGCGCCCGGCACATCATGATGGTGCGTGAAGATCGCCACAAGCCCGGGCTCTTCGTCGAAAAATCCGCTGGTATTGTCCCAGTCCACAACCGCACTGCCTGAGAAGATCGTGCCATGCTCATCCGGCGCTAAGGCAATGGGGAGCTCTTTCCAGGAAACCAGATCCTTGCTGACCGCATGTCCCCAGTGCATGGGTCCCCATGTGGTGCCAAATGGGTGATGCTGATAAAACAAATGGTATTCCCCATTAAAATAGACCATGCCGTTAGGATCATTCATCCAGTTCTTCTGAGGTGAAAAATGGTAGGCATTCCGATAGTTTTGCTGTTCCGTGTTCGTCATTTGTGATCTCCTTCATTATCGTTATCATGGATTTACGACCGTACTTCAACGATATGCAGGAACGGCCGCTCGATTCCACTCGGTTACTTCATGTTTCTGTCGTATCCCGTTTGTTTGATCGTCAGCCACTCCTGAAGCCCAAGTCGATCCAATTCCTTCAGATAAGCATCCCATTCCCGATCTACTTTTCCATTCTGATACCATTCGGTGCGCATTCTTTCCACGTAAGGGAACAAGTCCGCTTCAATCGTGGATAAGCGATCCAACTCGTCGATGGAGAAGAATACTTTGGGGTATGTATTCTCCGCTTTCATGTGCGGTACCATGACGTCTTTCATGAGTTTGAGCCTCCACGCCGCATCATCCGGCATCGTGGTGTATTTTCCATAATACTCGTCCAGGATCGCAAGCGGCCCCGCGATGCTTGTTTTTTGTCTAAGCTCTACCGGAGCCGTGCCTTCAAGCGGAAGGTGCTTCAGCATCCCTTTGGCTTCATCCAGCTCAAAAATATTCTGCTGGGTATCGTCGCCGTAAGTTCCCCAGTTGTTCTGAACCGATTGGAGCGGTTCATACATGGCATCTATCCATTTTGCCGTTTCTTCCAGCTTCTTGTTGCTGCTGGTAATGACCAATCTTCCCCGGTCCAGTCCGATTCCGTTCGTCCTCGTTACATTGATCTCGCCGGTTGGCCCTGCAAGCGGCGGCATCAGATCATACGTATCATTCATGCCCGTGATGTTGGCTTTATCCCACGTAAAATACATGCCGTACCGATGGTCTTTTCCCTTGGCCAGGTAGGTATTCCAATCCTGCTGGAATGCTTCGATGTCGATTAATCCCTCTTCATACAATTCGTGAATGAATGCTATGGCTTCCTTATATCCTTCCTCTGCGGCGGTGAACACCACCTTGCCGTCATCCGTAACAACGGTGTGATCCCAGTTCTCGCCCAAGCCGAATGAAGCAAACAGGAATGTCAGATCTTCGCCGCCCGGCTTATTAATGAAGGAAAGCGGTATTTCGTCAGCCTGCCCGTTGCCGTTCGGATCTTGGGTTTTGAACGCATTTAATACGGTTTTCAGCTCTTCCGTCGTAGTTGGCATATCCAACCCCAGGGCGTCGAGCCACTCCACGTTAATCCATGGGAAGTTATCCACCGATTGAATCCGCTCTTTCCCTGAGCCCAACTCCTCGATCCATGGAAAGGAATAAATATGCCCATCCGGCGCCGTAATCATGTTGACGTATTCCGGTGCTTCCTCCAGCACTTTTTTCAGATTGGGCATATGCTGTTCGATTAAATCCTCCACGGGAATGATGACTCCGTCCTTTGCCAGCTTCAGCAGATCGTAATCTCCGTACCCCGCATCGAAGATGGCATCGGGCAAATCTCCGCTCGCTACGGCCAGATTGCGTTTTTCCGCAAATACATCGCTTGTATAATTCTTCCACTGGATGTGAATGCCCGTTTTCTCCTCCAGGCGCTTGTTGATCAGCTTCTCGTTAGGGTCGGCAGGAGCCAGCGGCGAACTTTGCGTCAGGACGTTCAAGGTGACTTTACCGTCCGGCGACTCATTTGAGGCTTCCCCGCCCTTGCCGCACCCGGACAAGAGCAGCACGGCTGCCAGAGCTGTCAGGGTTACCGCTTTTTTACGGTTATGTTTCTTGGATCTCTTCGTATTCATATCAATGACCTCCCGAATCCTGTATTTGGATAACTATGTTGAAGCGGCCCGCTATTTGAGAGAGCCTACCATAACACCTTTCTCGAAGTACTTTTGGAAGAACGGATACATAATCAATAGCGGAAGGCTGGAGATCACGATCGCCGAATATTTAATCATTTCCGAGAGCCGTTTCAGTTCCGCCATCGCAAGCTGGTCGCTGATCATGCCCGGCGCAGCCTGGTTTTGTATGAGAATCGATCGTAGAACGAGCTGCAGCGGGTGCAGCTTGGGATCGTCCAGATAGATCATGGCATCGAAGAATGCGTTCCACTGGCCCACGAAGGCATACAGCGCGAGCACAAAGATAATGGGCTTGGATAGCGGCAGTACGATCCGGACAAAGATTTTCATATCGGAAGCCCCATCCACATTGGCTGCCTCTTTCAATTCATTCGGCACTCCTTTGAAGAAGGTTCGTGACAAAATGATGTTCCACACATTCACCGCGCCGGGGATGATCACGGCCCATACCGTATTGAGCATGCCAAGCTCCCTTACAAGCAAATACGTAGGGATTAGTCCGCCTCCGAAAAAAATGGTGATAATGAACAACGTCATGAAAAAATGGCGTCCGGCCAGCCGGTTCTCCGAAAGCGCGTATCCCGCACAGACCGAAACCGTTACCGTGAGAAGCGCAAATGCCGTCGAATACAAAACGGCATTGCCAAATCCGCGGAGCATCGCGGGATTGGACAGAATCATCTGATATCCTTCCAGGCTCCAATCGGAGATTTTAAAAGATAGTCCTTGATTCAGCAGCACGGTGGGATCCATGAACGAGGCCACCACAATGTAAACCAAGGGAACGACAACGACCAGTACGGCAAGCGTTAAAAAGATCGCGTTTAATGACAACAGAAAGCGGTCGAAGCGTGAATGTTTGACGGCCATGAGTATGACTCCTTTCCTAGTAGAGGCCTTCGCCTTCATTGAGTTTTCTGACAATAAAGTTCACCGTTACGAGCAAAATGACATTGATGACGGAGTTGAATAAACCAACGGCTGCCGAGTACGCATAATCGCCTGACTGTAAGCCGACCTTGTACACATAGGTAGCGATAATCTCCGAAGTAGGAAGATTCATCGAGGTTTGCATCAGATACGCCTTTTCAAAGCCTATGGACATAATGCCACCCGCCGCCAGTATGAAGACGATCGCCATAATCGGCCTAATCGTAGGCAGATCGATATGTCGGATGCGCTGGAGAAGGTTAGCTCCGTCCAGGCTGGCCGCGTTATGCAGCTCGGGGTCCACATTCGCAAGAGCAGCTACATAGATGATGGAGGCCCATCCGGCACCCTGCCATATATCTGATAGAATATAAATCCACCTGAAGTATTCCGGCTGCGACATAAACATCAGCGGACTTCCCGTCATCCAAATGACCAATTGATTGATCGGCCCCGTCGGGGACAAGAAGATAAACAGCATCCCGACAATGACGACCACCGAGATGAAATTGGGCGCGTACAGGAACAATTGAATATTTTTCTTGACTGCCGCTTTGCGAACCTGGTTTAACATGAGCGCAAGCAGGATCGGCACCGGAAAGCTAAAGATAAGACCAAAAAAACTCAATTTAAGCGTATTCATAAAAATGACGTCAAAATTTGGCGAGGCGATAAATTTTTCAAAATGCTTGAGCCCGACCCACTCGCTCCCGAGGATTCCTTTAATCGGGCTGAAATCCTTAAATGCGATAACGGCACCGTACATCGGAACGTACTTGAAAATAAGGGTCAATATAAGCGCCGGGGCCAGCAGTATGTACAGAAAATAGTTTTTCTTGATGAAAGTGAGCGTTCGACCTGCGGAGCTCCGTCCCCTGATTACCCCTGCCCCCTGATTGGCTGGTTCCACTGAATGTCTCAAACCTGTTCCCCCCGTTCTTTCTAGAGAAGTTTACATATTGCTTACAGAAAAGGCTTTCATTTTTCACTTATGTTGAATGTCGCTTTTACAATTTATCAAATGATGTAACATCAGTCAATAGTATTTGTAAAATTTAATTTGTGCAATTGACAACATTATTTGTTCATTTATTTCCTCTTCCATTCATAAAAATGAGCAACAGAAGCTCTTTTCCTTATAAAGTTGGAAGGATTTATTATTTTTTTCCTTGTTAGATGATGTTCCAGCCAATATAAATAAATGGCAACCAGGAAAATGACAAAACCTCTTCTGTTTAAATGTTAAATGTATTGTGCATTTGTAAAGTCAAGGTTGCTATTTGGGCTAATCTATTATACATTTGATTTAAGATATTCAGAGGTCATAAGCGACTGGAAGAAACAGCGGACCTTCGCATGAACTTGATCATTTGAGGTGAAATCAGATACATGACGAAAGAAAAAGTCACAATTCAAGATATTGCCGATGCACTGGGGATCTCCAGAAACACGGCATCCAAGGCTCTGAACGGAAGCGAAAGTATTCCGGACGAGACGCGCAGCAAGGTTATCCGAAAAGCGATTGAACTGAAATACAAACAGTTTGCT
Source organism: Priestia sp. BR_2 (assembly GCF_041954005.1). NCBI lineage: Bacteria > Bacillati > Bacillota > Bacilli > Caryophanales > Bacillaceae > Priestia > Priestia sp. BR_2. The sequence goes on from NZ_JAVFHM010000259.1 coordinate 24,279, forward strand.
TTCATGGAGACGGACAATCTGCTGACCAAAAACCCGGGAAACATCGCTCTTCTGACGGCGAATCTCCCAAGCACCTCCCATTTTGGCTCGCGATTAATCAGCGGGCTTGAGAAACGAATCAGCGCGGAAGGATATAACCTGTCCATTCATATTGTCCGTGACATCGATCGAAGCTCTCGGACGCTGCCTAACAATTTTGAATCCTCCAAAGTGGATGGCATCATATGTATCGAGTTATTTGATATGGACTACAGCAAGGAGCTCACAAGCCTGGGCCTGCCTACCGTATTTATCGATTGTGCCGCTGACATGTTCTACCCGGACTTGCAGGCGGATTTGCTTCTGATGGAGAATGAACACAGCACCTGTCATATGACCAAGCAGCTCATCGAGCAGGGAAACGCATCTTTGGGATTCATCGGGGACATCCGGCATTGCAAGAGCTTTAACGAACGCTGGGTGGGATTTAATCGGGCTTTGACCGAGATGGGGGTCCGGCTGAATCCGGAACAGTGTGTCCTAAACCCGGACCGCGAGTTTTTCTCCGAGTCCGACTGGATGGAGAAGCGGCTGAAACAGATGAAACAGTTGCCGTCCGCTTTTGTCTGCGCCAATGATTTTATTGCGGTCAATGTGATGAAAGCCTTGAAGAATAGCCATATCGCCATCCCCGGCGACATTGCCGTATGCGGCTTTGATAATGCGCCTGAATCGCGCATCGTTGAACCCCATTTATCAACGGTACATATCTATAGCGATGAAATGGGAATTGCTGCGGCTAATATGCTGTTGTCCCGGGTGAAAGAGCCGGCGCTGCCCTATCAAGTCACCCATATCCAAACCAAGCCGATCTTCAGGGCATCGACCGAAAAAACAGACTAGTTTTATCCTTTTTAAGAAAAAAGAACCGTTCTGCCGGTATTCGGCTGAACGGTTCTTTCGGTTTAATGGGGTGGGAGAGACAGTGCATTCTCCCTTAAACGAATCAATTAGGCGATTCCATGGAATACCGCCCAAGCTTCCCTGCGCGAAGCTCACGCAGGAATAAGCTTGAGGCTTTTTCCAAATCGACTCTTCCGCCGCTTACGATGCAGCCGCGTTTTCTTCCGATTGCCTCCATGACCGCGACGATTTCATCCGGGTTGTCCAGATCCGTCGGGCGCTCCTTCAGGTCAAAGCGCTCGCTCATCGTTTCCCAGTAATAGTTGGCGAAATATTTGATCGCAAAAAAGGCAATATCCTCTACGTTCAATATTTCCTCTTTGATGGCACCGGTTACCGCTAAGCGGTATCCTACATTCTGATCCTCGAACTTCGGCCACAGAATACCGGGGGTATCCAGCAATTCCATCTCACCGCCGGCCACCTTGATCCACTGCTGCCCTTTCGTGACGCCTGGACGGTCTCCCGTCTCCGCGATGTTACGACCGGCAAGCCGGTTAATCAGCGTGGATTTGCCAACATTCGGTATGCCGACAATCAACACGCGCATCGCTCGCGGGTTCATGCCCTTGGCGATTTGTTTGTCAATCTTCTCTTTCAGCAGCAGCTTAATCTGGTTCGGAATATCCTTAACGCCTGTCCCCGTGGATGCATCGACGGGAAAAGCCGTCAGTCCGTTTTCTTTAAAATAGGCCTGCCATTGCCTTGTAACCTCAGGATCGGCCAAATCGGCTTTATTCATAATAACTAGCCGCGGCTTGCCCTGCAAAATCTCGTCGATCATCGGATTTCGGCTTGAGAGCGGAAGCCTCGCATCGATCAGTTCTATAACGGCATCGATCAGCTTCAGCTTCTCCTGAATTTGACGGCGCGCTTTGGTCATATGTCCAGGAAACCATTGTATTGTCAAACGTCGTCACCTCTCTTTGCTCTGCAAACTGTCATCGTTTCTATAGCGCCATGCGGCTGGCTAATGGTTGATGAGCCCTATGTCTTTAATCGGCCAGAAAATCAAGTCTGCTCGACCGATAATATCCCCCAAAGGAACATATCCTATCATTCGGGAGTCGGTACTGTTGGAGCGGTTATCCCCCATCACGAACACATGGCCCTCCGGGACAACGCCGTCCTGAACAAACGAGTTCGGAAAATCCGTGTTATTGTATAATCGATTTTCAGCATGGGCTTGATCAATTGCTTCCTGTATGTAGGTTTCATTCACAGGTTCCCCGTTGACAAGCACTTTATCGCCTTCCACTTTAACCGTATCACCGGCAACCGCGATCACGCGTTTAATGAAATCCCTGCCCTCATCAGGAACATGGAACACGATAACTTCGCCACGCTCGGGTTTGCGGATATCATATAAAATCTCGTTGACGATCAGCTTCTGATTCGAAACAAAGTTAGGTTCCATCGATGGTCCCTGCACAATAAACGGTTTAAAGAGAAGCCAGCGAATGAGAACGACGAGAACCAGCGCAATGAGAAGAGCCTTCAGCCATTCTACAAGCTCGTTCTTAGCCTTTTTGGCCGGTTTCCCCACGTTGGTTTCAATGGCCTCCTGGTGTTGATCTTTCTCCATAATCCACCGTCCTTCCCTATAGATCGCTTTCGCATGATAACGATTTTTGGATATACAAAAGGGGCTTGTATATACGCACAAGCCCCTTTTACCGCCTTGTAATTAACGACGAATTTCTTTAATTCTCGCTGCTTTACCGCGCAGTTCACGAAGATAATAAAGCTTCGCACGACGCACTTTACCACGGCGAGCCACTTCGATTTTATCGATTTTAGGCGAGTTGATTGGGAAAGTTCTTTCCACACCAACACCGTAAGAAATTTTACGAACGGTAAAAGTCTCACTGATTCCGCCACCGCGACGTTTAATTACTACACCTTCAAACAACTGGATACGCTCACGAGTTCCCTCGATAACCTTAACGTGTACTTTTAAAGTATCACCAGGACGAAAGCTCGGAATATCTTTACGAAGTTGTTCTTGAGTAATCGCTTGAACGATATTCATCTAGGACTCCCTCCTCTCACACAGGTGTTCTTGCATCTTCCGGAAACTCTATGTATTTCCTTCATTATCCGCAGCGGACCACCGTATTCACAACAAAAGAAATAGTAACATATTTTGCTGACTGAATCAAGTGTTTTATCTTTACACCCTCATCTATAAACCCGCTCAACGCTCACTGGTCTTTAAAAAACCACTTCCAGCATGAAGATCATGCCGGAAGCGGTTAGGCTGAACTTAATTTACGCTTTCTTTCGAGTCATGCAAGCCTTTGTGGCGCTTGCCATAGTATTCCAGGATGTCGTCTACCGTTTGGAATTGAACTTCAGTATGGTTTGTTTCTTCTATTTTTGCTTCCTGTTGTTGTCGATGTTCTGTCATGACAAGATGCCTCCCAGTAATCTCAAGTGTTTCTCCAGATACATATTACCCACCGAAGGAGACGATGCATCAACCATATTAAAAAAATTGACACTGAAGTATACAATACTGGGCTATGAGCCAATTCTAAAGATAGAAATCCTTGCAGCGGTTTGCGGTGCCGTTATCGATTTACTGACCGGCGATAAATTATAGAGCCCAACGGTATTACCTGCACTTAAATTGATGACGGCAGATCCTGATACTTCGGCGTTGGTTGAATTCGAGTTCATGTTCGCCGTATTTGTCGTATTACCGTTAACAACAATTCCGAAAGTATTAGGCGCCGTCGAACCCGTTTCAAGCGATATCTGCCAGTCAAAGTAGTAGAAGCCAGCTGTCACGATGGTCAGCGTCGTGGTACCGTTAAAGGTTACACCTTGAAGTGTGCTTGTTGAAAAAGTAACCGGCGAGTTGGTGGCCACATTTTGTATGACTCCATTGCTGGCATAGATCACACTACCGCCCACGAGGGTAGTAGACCCGGTTGGACCCGTCGGGCCTGCCGGACCTGTTGCTCCCGTTGCTCCCGTTGCTCCTGTGACTCCCGTTGCCCCAGTTACTCCTGTTGCTCCTGTTCCTCCGGTTGCCCCTGTTGCTCCTGTTGCTCCCGTTGCTCCTGTTACTCCTGTTACTCCCGTGACTCCGGTTCCTCCTGTCGCTGCTGTTGCTCCTGTATCTCCGGTTGCTCCTGTTACCCCCGTCCGCTCCGTCGCCACTTACTGCCCCGTCGCACTACATGCCACCGGACCAACGTGTCGCTCTGGA
>NZ_JAVFHM010000260.1:0-846 GCF_041954005.1 Priestia sp. BR_2
GCCACGTTGGGGACAGTGAAAGTACCTTACGAGATCTGGCTTCCTAAAACTGTGTCAGAGGCCAGAGTAAAGTTATCAAAGGCATCCGGTGCGAGGTGTTTGCTCTCAATGGATCCCTCTGCGATCAGGGAACCGTTCAAAGATCCCTCGGCCACGGTTGCGCCGGTGATAGTACCTTCAGCGATCTGGCTTCCTGTAACAGAGCCGTCAGCCAGGGTGAAGTCGTCAAAAGCATCCGGTGCGAGGTGTTTGCTCTCAATGGATCCCTCGGCGATCAGGGAACCGTTAAAAGATCCCTCGGCCACGTTCGCGCCAGTGATAGTACCTTCAGCGATCTGGCTTCCGGTAACAGAGCCGTCAGCCAGGGTGAAGTCGTCAAAAGCATCCGGTGCAAGGTGTTTGCTCTCAATGGATCCTTCGGCGATCAGGGAACCGTTCAAAGATCCCTCGGCCACGTTCGCGCCGGTGATGGTCCCTTCAGCGATTTGATTTCCTGAAACAGAGCCCTCGGCCAGCGTAAAGTTATCAAAGGCATCCGGTGCGAGGTGTTTGCTCTCAATGGATCCCTCGGCGATCAGGGAACCGTTCAAGGATCCCTCGGCCACGTTCGCGCCAGTGATAGTCCCTTCAGCGATCTGGCTTCCTGTAACCGAGCCGTTATACAGATCGAACGCTGCAGACGCATCCGGTGCAGGGGATTTCATCTCAATGGATCCCTCGGCGATCAAGTAACCGGACAAGGATCCACAGGCCACGTTCGCTCCAGTGATTGTCCCTTCCACGATCTGGATTCCGACAACAGAGCCCATAGCCAAAATACACGATGCAACAGCAGCAGCGGGAGAG
>NZ_JAVFHM010000261.1:0-878 GCF_041954005.1 Priestia sp. BR_2
TCCAAACAGCTCGTACTCTTTTTACTAACTAAGATGCTTAAGTATCGCTCTATGTCCTTTAGGATGGAAAGTTATAAAATCGTACTTAAATAAATGACCTTACCCTGCTATCTATTCGGTTCATATATACATAGAAAGACAGCCACTATTTAAATTAAATGGCTGTCTTCTTATTTCTCCTATTTTAAAAAGTTGTTAATTCTAATTCTTTTCTTTATTAAACTGACCTTAAAAAAGATTTAATAAGGTGCGGAAAAACAACAAATGGTATAATGACATGAACTATTTATATTATAAAAGGAGGAATTAAGATGGGAAAAGTTTTACTCCTTAATTATCCTGGAGAAGGCCACGTCAACCCTACAATTGCATTAGTGGAAGAACTAATAAAAAAGGGTGAAGAGGTTGTCTATTACTGTATAGAGGAATATAGAAATAAAATTGAGAAAACAGGAGCTACATTTCGTCCTTATAAAAATTTCACACGCAATGCAGATCTAGTGAAAAAAATGGCAAAAAGAATGGACCCTCTTGAACTGCTATTATATATGGTACACTCTGCGGATACAGTTATAGAAATTGTTCTAGAGGACATAAAGGATGAAAAGTACGACTACGTTATTTATGATAATAATTTCGCCGCAGGATGGATTATTGCTGGTATATTAAAGATACCTAAAATATCTTCTTGCACAACGTTTGCTATTGATGAAGAGGTCTTTTCGAACGTTATGAAAAGTCGAGGAGAAATGGATAAGACATCTCCAACATATCAAGAACTTGAAGAGATATTAAAAAAATGGAGACAAAAATATGGTATAACAATCGATGATAATCATAAGCTGATGTCTTGCCCTGGCGATATTACTATTGTATAT
>NZ_JAVFHM010000262.1:0-791 GCF_041954005.1 Priestia sp. BR_2
CTATTGCATACGCTATACATCCATAGTTAACATAATACCAATTATCGGAAATAAAAGAGCGTTAAGCTTATCAAAAACTTACGCTCTTCCTACTCACAATTTATCAACTAGAGAAACTAAGTTTAGAATAGGCTCTGCCTCTTTTTCTTCTTGATATGGCTCAAAATTTATTTCACCAAGTTTTACACCTACATCATATTCACCAATTAAACTATCAAGCATAATAAATGCTGCAGCAATAAACTGATCATTTTCTTCGCTATATCCTTTAATGTAAATAACAATATCTAAACAATCCATTTGTTTATCTTCTCTATACGTAAAGAAAATATCTTCTGTATTTAAAACAATATCTTCAAAATAAATTTCTTGTTCACTATCTTGTCTTTGTCTAAATGCTACAACGTTAAATTTCTCGAGGCTGGGAGCTTCCTCCACCAGCTTTATGACAGCAGGAAATGCTGAAACCATTCCTTCTGCACTGATAATAAATTCTCTTTTTCCTTGGTTCATTTCTACACTGAATTCAAAAGTTAAATCTTTATGATACTTGGATAATTGTAAGCCCAATTTGTTAAATAAAAGATCATAATTATTTTCGTCTAATTGAAAATACTCTTCGCTATTTTTTTCAAACCAAGACCAGAATTCTTTTTCAGTGATTTTTTTCTTAAATAAATTCTTTAACATAAGACCTCCATGGGGTTCTATATACATTTTTAATTAAAGTATATATCAAAAACTTCACAAGAATATATATATATTTCATATAAAGTTAATTACCATAATGT
>NZ_JAVFHM010000263.1:0-528 GCF_041954005.1 Priestia sp. BR_2
TTATATGAGTGAATATTCGTTATACAACTAGTAACGTTATCATTCCTATAAAATGTAAAAAATATGCATGTGAGGAAAATACATAAAATAAAATGATAGTAAATGTATCTAATTTTGTTTTCTTTTTGTCGCATTAGTTGAATGTTAAAGTAAAGCCGAGGCTTCTTTAGAGTTTTTAGAAGAAGATCAAAGCGGGTCAGCTAGTATTACTTTATATCCAGTGATAGATCAGAAGATATTGTTTTAAGAATTAAGTAATTGGAGAGAAAGCACATCGTATTTCTCTGTATATCTGATGTTTTTATTACCGATATCGTGCATTATGATAACTAAAAATGAAGTGAATATTCAAATTGGTTGATTCCAAAATTCCCAATGCAAAAGAATAAAAAGCCCTCTCTTGAATTTAATTGCTTAGAGATTGGGCTTTTGCATAGGAATATGTTCAACATTATAAGTAAATTTCTAATTGGAATGCTTTTCTTTTTTATGCCTTAACAGCCTGTTTTTTTACAGGAATGTAGATGT
>NZ_JAVFHM010000264.1:0-521 GCF_041954005.1 Priestia sp. BR_2
GTATTTATGGTGTTTAGATTTTTCATGATAAGATAGGCTGCCTTCTGCCGGTTTAACGTTTGTTGCGTGCTCAAGGCTAGCGGTATGTTTTGGGGTAGGTGCTTCTACGGTTACTTCGTTTTCTTTCTTTCCACTTTCGCAAGCAGCAAGGCCAGAGACTAAAACGGCACACATGATGCTTGTTTTTGTTAATTTATTCATTACGCTCCTCCAAAATAGATGATAGGGTTTATGTTACATGGAATATATGTGGAAATCAAGGAAAAATGTGAAAGATAGTTACAGGGGTAAAGAGTTTAAATGTTCTAGGTTGCTTCCAATTTGGAGAAAAAAGAAAAAATGGTGGAAAATAAAAAAGGAGAGTGCAGAAGTTGGGGTGAAGGTAAGAAAAGCTGATTCATCTTTACCGATGAACAGTCTTTTTTTGCAACCAGTCTGATGTTATGGGAGACGTCCCTTACAGTATGAAGTAAGACTCAACAGGTAACACATACAGTTTCGATTGGTTATAAAAAGGATGG
>NZ_JAVFHM010000265.1:0-777 GCF_041954005.1 Priestia sp. BR_2
ACATATCGGTATGGTATGGAAATGAATAAGAGTTATTAGTAAGATGATAGCAAGGTTTTATGTAATAAAATTTATATTAACTGCACGATTTGCCTACGGTTATGAGGCCGAATAAAACCATTCATCTCCCCAATTAAGAAAACGCTTACATAAAATTGTAAACGATTGTGTCGATAAATACTATAAAAAAGACATACCTTTTAAAAATAGGGCGGTATGTCTTCTATGGATTGCTTACTTAAGTATTCATATTGTGACTCGCTGCAATTTACCATAGCAATGGATTGAGGATAACGCTGTAAATGAGAAGGGAGCTCCTTAAACCCAAACTGATGATAATATTCAGGAAGAATATCGCTATAAAGCATAAAAATAGCGCTGCGCTTCTCCATCTTCATCTTTTTAAAAAAGTCTTCAAGCATATCTCGGCCATACCCCATTCGTTGGTAAAGCTGATGTACAACAACGGACCCAATACCGTGCAAAGCAAATTTTAATCGAGGAGCTTGTAAAAGAAGCAAAATAAATGAACCAATAATTTGATTCTCTTCATTTACGTATACATACCGAATTCCATATGTTTCTTCTTTTTGATTATCTCTAACATACTCTTTGTACGTCCTGCCTTTAGGCCATGCCGCATATCCCATTTGATAGACTTCTGCCAATTCTTCAGACTTTATTTTTCTTAATAACATGAACATCCCCTCTTTATTTATAATCCCATACGTCAGCAGACATTTTTTATAAAGTTAAAAATAGTTCCTGTATGTATAT
>NZ_JAVFHM010000266.1:0-1053 GCF_041954005.1 Priestia sp. BR_2
GCATACGTTTAAAAGGTGTTGTACGTCCTATATAATTCGTAAAAACATAATATGGGGATTTAAGGAGTTACTTATATTCTCTGAATAAAAAATGAACTATGAGTCACTAGGGGGCCCTACCACAAAAAAGAAACCTTGAAAGGCACTTTGCCATCAAGGTTTGAAATTCATTTAATTTAAGACACATACACAATAATTTCACCAATAGGGTATGTCCCCTTCCACCCACAAGGCCAACCTCCTTGCTTATAAACTTCAAAGATTTTTTCATAAAAATTATCTGTTTTCCCATTAACTAATCGATTTAATGCACACATCGTGAGGTCTCCCTCAACTTCCTCATTAATATCAATATAATCAAAAGGAAGAAAGTCATTCGAGTAATTGTCATGGTCACTAAAAAAATCATATAAATCATCTTGCTGAGTTACTAAATCCAAATCATATACCTTTTCAACAATACTTTCTGCTTCCTGTGATTTAACATATTCCCATACAGTATCGACTTCACTTGAGTCCTGAGACCAGGCAAGGTTTTGGGCTTCATTGAAATCATTTATTACCTCTAAGTTATTTACATGAAAGTTATTCTTATTAAACATCTTATCATTACGAATAAAATCCATTACTTCTTCTACTAATTTAGTGTTTTCACCAAATTTCATTTAGATAACCACCTTTCCCATAACTCTTCGGTTGCTCCACCGCCTCTGTTCCAAACAGGCAGTTTTTTATTTTTACCACTTTTGTAAAATTCCTCGATATTATTTATTTTAGTCTTATATAACGGTAATCCATTTTCCACTCCCTTTTTTAGCTTTTGTTGTAGTTCATATACTTGTTTTTCTAACACTGCTATATCTTGATTAACATCCATTTTATCAAGCTGTTTTCTTACAACATTGTTATAAACGCTATGAAAGCCTCTATGTCTAGATAGACTACTAACATCGTCAGAAGGTATAGGTAAAAATATACCGTTTGTAGAGTCATTCATTTCCATTCCAATTTTTTTAATAACTGGATGTTTATTTAATTGAGAAGGAATTATAT
>NZ_JAVFHM010000267.1:0-1423 GCF_041954005.1 Priestia sp. BR_2
ACATACAGGTAACCGGATAAAATGTATCTAAACGTGTAACTTTTTACTTTTGGTGACGTGATCCCTAGTATAGAAAAGCTAAAAATTTTTAATCACTTAATTATTAGAAGGTGGAGGAAGCCTTTGTTCAATAAGGCTTTGCAATGATCTTCAACAATCAAGCGAGTTTCTTAAATATTCGGTTCTCGAAATAAAAAGCCACCTTAAGTAAGTTGAAGAATGACATTTTTTCTGTGTTACCAATCTCACAAACGAATGGATTTGATAATTTTTATTTTCTCATTTTGTGATCGTAAAATCTTTGATGATTTGTTATCAAAACTATTATCAAAAACAAATTAACAATAACCTCCTGCCGAAATTAGCTCCAATACATACATAAAGCCTGTATTAACGCAGTAACACTAACGAAGTAGATAGCCTTTAGATACTATGCAGCTACTGCAGTAAGCTTGCCTGCCTAATAGAAAAATAAAAAAGAACCCTTACCGCAGTAAGTAAGGGGTAGCTAATTATGTAAGAAGTAAGGGGTTGTTATATGCTGGTGGTTGTCTTAATAGCCCATTTTTTATGAAATAGATAAGAAACCAGAATTAAATATAAGGGTTTACAAGGTACTCTTTTTAGATAGGTTTAACTCTTCAGTTTTAGGTTTTTTCCATAGTACAGTGATGGCTAAACCAATGATAATGACAACCGTACTGAAATAGTAGGGATAATTAATATTAATATCAAATAAAAATGCCACCTAAGATGGGGCTAAATACGTTGGCTAGGGAAGTGAAAAAAGAGTTCATTCCTCCAACAAAACCTTGTTCGTTGCCCGCGATGCGTGATAAGTACATTGTTACGGCTGGGCGAATGAGATCCGCACCTATAAATACGGTAAATGTGACTATCATAACCGTCCAGTACGAGCTCACTAATGTCATTGTGAAAACTAAAATCGCAGATAATACCAATGACCAACGAATCATATTAATTTCACCCAGATGCTTTACTAACGGTTCGAATAATACAACCTGAAATATTGCACCTATAATGGCACCGCCTGTGATTGAAATAGCAATGTCCAATGGACTAAACGCGAATTTATGATCAACGTATAAACTAAAGAATGACTCAAATGCTGTTAACCCAAATGTCGATACAAAAATGACCACAAAAGCAATAAAGAACATAGGCATGAATATCTTTTTCAAGCCACGCTTCTTCTCTATTAGTCGCTCAACTTCTATTTCCTCTTGAGAAGACGCTGGTTCTTTTAAAAGCATAACAGATAAGATTGCAGCAACAAATCCAAGGACTGAAGCTGAGTAAAAGGGTACTCGCGTGCCAATCTCAGCTAAGAAGCCACCGACGCCTGGCCCGATAATTAGCCCAGTGGTAATAGCTGCCGACATATATCCTAGCATCTTTGGAC
>NZ_JAVFHM010000268.1:0-941 GCF_041954005.1 Priestia sp. BR_2
CCAGTATCATTACTTGGTGGAGTGAAAAAACCATCATCTTTTATGGAAAAAGCTATTGGTAAAGAGGTATATGATTCATTTTTAGACTTAGTAAAACCAGATATAATTCATGTACATACTTTAATGGGAATCCATAAAGAATTTTTTGAAATCGCAAAAAACAGGAGTATTCCTATAATTTTTACAACACATGATTACTTTGGTATTTGTCCTAAGGTCAATTTAATTGATGATTCTGGAAATATATGTGAAAATTTTAGAGGTGGAGAAAAATGTGTAACTTGTAATACAAACGCCTATAGTCTACCCCTAATCTATGGGATGCAGTCGCATTTATATAAATTTTTAAAAGAAAATAAAGTTGTAAAAAAGCTAAGAGTAAGTAAAAAGAAAAAGACAAGGAATTCCATTAGAACAATAAAAAATAGTAAAGTACCCAGAAACAAAGAAGATTTAGATTTGAAGAAAGAATATGTAAGGTTACGTAATTACTATATTGAAATCTTACATATATTTGATGAGATTCATTTTAATAGTGAGGTTTCCAAACTTGAATATGCAAAACATATATTGCCAAGAGGTGAAATACTTCATATTACCCATAGTGATATTAAGGATAATCGTATGTTGAAAAATTACAACGAGGATGAGCCTTTAAAAATTGGATTTATAGGTCCGCTGGATGAATATAAAGGGTTTCCACTTCTGAGAAAAAGTCTATTAAGGCTTTTGGAAAAAGATAAAAAAAATTGGCATCTTCATTTATATGGAGACGATCGTTCTTTAGATCTATCAGAAAAGGATGAAAGTCATATTTCAGCTCATGGTCGGTATACTCATAATGAATTAAAAACTATCTTTTCGGAGATCGATGTTTTAGTAGTTCCTAGTGTGTGGAAAGAAACATTCGGATTTATAGGCTTAGAAGCTGTTTCTTATGG
>NZ_JAVFHM010000269.1:0-536 GCF_041954005.1 Priestia sp. BR_2
GCAGTGGACATATGTACGTTTATAAGCAGCACCAAATTAATTCTGGAATACAGGATAGTCTTTTAAGAGAAACTACTCACAATATACAAAAAGATACTTCCAGTATAGTTAAGGAGATAAAACCAATTGAATAATAAATTTGAAAAACGTTTTTTAAGGGTTCTCTTTATTTTAACTCTATCGGGTTTACCTTTTTTATTAAGAAAGCCTCCTGTGAAAGACACAATATTGACTTTTCTTCTTAATGGGTACACCAACGGGATAGTTGACAGATTTGTTATTACTCATAAGCTGATTAAATATCCAGTACGCTATTTTCGAAAAGAGTTTAAGATACATGTTTTATTTGACTTTTTGCTATATCCAACTGTCTCGGTTATCATCAACAAGCTAACAAAAAACGATAAACCTTTAGTTATCATATATAAAATTATTTTATTCATCTTTCCACTGTTTTTAATCGAACTTTGGGCAGAAAAAAAGACAAATTTAATTAGATGGAGAAAACCTTGGAAATGGTATCATACTTTACTTAG
>NZ_JAVFHM010000270.1:0-784 GCF_041954005.1 Priestia sp. BR_2
GGACGTAAAGGATATTATTGATACACGAGTAAGCTGCTTAAACGATGCTATTTCTAAAAAGCCTGAGGATATGCTCATTACCATGCATATTTGTCGCGGAAACTTCAGATCTACGTATATCACAAGTGGCGGCTACGATACTATATCTGATGCTATCTTTGCTAACTTACATGTAGATGGACTTTTCCTTGAATATGATGATAACCGTTCAGGAGATTTTGAACCGTTAAAAAGCTTTACCCGCAACAATCAAACCGTTGTATTGGGGTTAATAACATCTAAGTTTCCTACATTAGAAGAAGCTAAGATTATTAAGCAAAGAATTAAAGAAGCAAGCGAATATATTCCTCTAGAAAACTTGTCATTGAGTCCTCAATGTGGATTTGCAAGTACCGAAGAAGGAAACGAATTAACAGAAGAGGAACAGTGGAATAAAATTAAACATGTAATTCAAATTGCTCAAGATGTATGGGGAGCTAACTAAAGAGGGATATTTGTTATTTGCTTATAGGTTCGGTGGTGTTGAGCTCTCGTACTTAGTTAGGCACTGTTTCTGCTGGCTTACTAACTTTTAAAAAGGCTCTTTAAACCAACTAGGCTAAAAAAGTTTTAAATTCGTCATTTTACTATTTATTTAGTTGAAAAATGGAGATCTAATTCTTCATTAATAAATTTTTCTATCTAAAGTTGTAATATTAATAATGCAGAAATGAACAAATTCTTAAATAGTAGAAGAGGCCTGTATCTAAGGATATACCGACTTGTCTTTTAACTAACATAAGAT
>NZ_JAVFHM010000271.1:0-2471 GCF_041954005.1 Priestia sp. BR_2
CGTTTTACCTGTTTTAACGGGGGCAATAATCGGTATCTTAAATGCCAATGGCAATATCCAAATGACAAAAGCCTTTGAGAAAGGACCTGCGAGTATTACATCTACCATTATTGCGATGAATACAGTCATCGTTGTCATAGCTACATCCTTATTATTTCCTCAATCCATTCCTTTAACAAATTGGATTGGTATCGTCATTATTATATTGGCAGCTTGTATTATTCAGTATCAACCAAACAAAACGGCACACATAGAGTATAAATTATGGATTTTAAGCTGCTGTTTAGCTCTTCTATCTATCGGTACAGTTGGTGTTGTTATGAAATTCAGCACGTTTCAACACTTTAGCATGGGCGAAATGCTTGTTTCAATTTACGGCGGAGGAGCTGTCTATTTAAGTTTATTAGCTCGGAAAGAATTTAAAAAATTAACTGCACATAAAATCGAAATAAAGATAGGTATACTAGTTGGTATATTAAGTACGATTGGTTACAGCTGTTATCTATTCGCCTTAAAGGAAGGTCCATCCAGTGTGGTTTATCCAATCATTAGTTTAAATTGTATTGTTGTTTTAATTGGGAGCTTAATTATCTTTAAAGAAAGACTTAAAAAATATCAATTAATAGGAATTATTCTTACTTTATGCGGAGTCGTGTTGACTAAGATATAAGTTTTTTGCACCAATACCGACAGAAGAACCAACATATAGTGAAATAGGTCTTCCTTTGTATGGTAACGGAGGATGTATATAGTATACATACATATAAAAAAACAGAAAAACTCCCCCAGTACGTTAAGGGAGTTTTTCTATTTTAAAGAGTTAGCTAAACGAGGATTCATCCATCTTGAGCTTTTGGCATAATCTTGTCTTAATGCGTCGATTGAATCGATCGTTTTAGCTATGCTCTCTCTCCTAATCTATTTTTATTTATTTCAACAGGTAACGTTAATACCGCTAGTTTGCAGAGCTTTTTCTAGTGCACTTTGCTCTTCATTGCTTAAAGGAACCATTGGCAAGCGAACACCACCAACATGGGTGCCACTTAGATTTAATGCAGCTTTTACCGGTGAAGGACTTGGCGCAATAAATAATGCTCTCATAAGTGGAAGCAGATTGCGATGTGCAGCAGCAGCATTTTGGACATCGCCATTTTTGAAGGCATTAATCATTTCTTGCATATCATTGCCAATGATGTGGGAAGCAACTGAAACAACTCCTGCTCCGCCAATTGCTAATACTGGTATTGTTAACCCATCATCGCCGCTATATAAGGTAAAGACACTAGGTGTTTTGCTAATGATCTCTGCCATGGCATCCCAGTCGCCACTTGCTTCCTTAATTGACACAACATTGGGGATCGTTGATAGACGAACAATTGTTTCAACGGAAATGTTAACTACGCTTCGTCCTGGGATATTATAAAGCATAACTGGTAAAGAGGTTGACTGGGCAATCGTTTTAAAGTGTTGGTACAACCCTTCTTGAGATGGCTTATTATAGTATGGAGCAACTAGCATGATACCATCGACTCCCGTTTCCTCTGCAAGTTTTGTTAAGCTGATCGAAGCTTTCGTGTTGTTTGAGCCAGTTCCAGCGATGACGGGGATTCTTCCCGCAACAGCCTCTACAACACATTTGAATAATTCAATTTTCTCTTCAGTGGTTAATGTTGGAGACTCTCCAGTTGTACCAGCTACAACTAAGCCATCTGTGCCATTTGTAATTAAATGCTCAACTAACGTTTTCGTCGCGTTAAAATCAATTTCACCATTATCGTCAAACGGCGTAACCATTGCTGTTAATACTTGGCCAAATTTCATAACTACACGCCCTTTATAAAAATTTTTAAATTAGAGGGGTTAGGGCCATTCATAAGAAGCACAAAAAAAGCAGCAACGAGGGATTCGTTGCTGCAGTAGAAACAATATTTATCAAAAATAGTTTCCGTGCATAAGATAGCCCTCCATATAGTTTCCTATATGACAGTTCTGTATTTATTCAACAGCAGAACCAGCTTCAAGAATATGAGATTCTTTCGGCTTCGGCAAATACCCCTTTCCACAATTATCATTGGATCTCATTCTCCTCAAATTGTATACTTATGATCTTTGCACCTCTATCCTCACTTCAAAAAATATTGAAATAAGAAAATATTTAATTGAATTTAATATAACAGTAAATTCCCTTTCATGCAAGAACCCTTTAAGTATAGTTTCACGGATATCATATAATTAGGTCCCTAAACTGGGATGTGTCCAAATTATTGACTCAAGCTCACAACCTCAATATCATTCATGTTAGCAGTCTACCTTACTTTTTGCTATCCGCTATATATTTGAATTTATATAGTGTACATATAATAAAAAGCCACCCGCTTAGAGTGACTTAGCATTAGGTTTATTCTTTACTTCATCAGGTACATAATCTAAAAGTACGGATATTATTGTATTAAAATGCCATGGAGTAAGAT
>NZ_JAVFHM010000272.1:0-1342 GCF_041954005.1 Priestia sp. BR_2
ATCTGTATTCGGAGCATTGACAATTGTTCCATTTGTTTTTGGAGCAATTGCAACCTTTGTAACAGGTGCTTCTTTTTTGGACCTCTTTGAGTGGATTAAAGAAGGTGTTTTATTTAGTGTAAATGAAGAAACAGGAAAGGTTTCTACTGGAGTTATTTCACCAGCTATTGTTATCTTGTTTGCGGTGTTGTACTTTGGTTTAATGCTTAATGTCGGTTTGTTTGATCCTTTGTGTGAATTCTTTATTAAAAAAGCAAAAGGTGACCCATTAAAAGTTACAATGGCAACAGTTTTAACTGCGACAGTAGTCACTATGAATGGTGATACTACTACAACTATTATTATTTGTGTGGCTGCCTTCCTTCAACTCTATAAACAAATGAATATTAAGCTAATTTATTTAGCCGTAATTATTGTTACGCCTATTGGAATTTTTAATCAGTTACCATGGGGAGGCCCAACCATTGCTGCAAGCACAGCAATGGGTGTAAGTATTAGTGAATTGTTTGCAGATTTATTACCAGGTATGCTAGTCGCTGAAGTATTTGCAATTTGTATGGCTTATTTTATTGGTATAAAAGAAAGAAAGCGCTTAAAATTTGATCCTAAAACTGCTAAAGACATTTCCCCAGAGCAAATGGAAAGCATGTTAAACGCTATTCGTCTAAAAGACCCTGAATTAAAGAGGCCTAAACTATATGCTTTTAATTTAATTTTAACACTTATTATTTTAGTTATGCTTGTGATGGATGTTGCACATGGTGGTGTTTTGTTTAGTATAGGTGCAGCAATTGCACTTACGGTAAACTATAAGTCATCAAGTCTTATCAACGAACGACTCGATGCTTTAGCAGCAGATGCTTTAGCACCAGCTTTGGCAACCTTGGCTGCTGGCGTTTTTTCTGGTGTTTTAACAGGTAGTGGGATGTCAAGTGCTTTGGCAACATCTATTACAGCTATTATTCCAGAATCATTAGGATCAAATATGGCACCAATTTACGCGTTGATTGCAGCACCTGCAATTACATTTTTACCACAAGATGCCTTTTACTTTGGAATAGCCGGAGTTATATCAGATGTTATGGGTCAATATGGAATTTCTGCTGGTGAAGCTGCGGTAGCTTCTATGGTGGGACAGGCGTTTCGTTTAATTTCACCGGTTATTCCAGCTCTATATATGTTAGTTGCTTCGACCGAAACAAACTTTATAGACTTTCAAAAAACATATATAAAATATGCTTGGCCAATTCTATTTATATACCTCGCTGTTTATACATTAACGGGAGCATTGCCGATTTAGAAAAAATACTTTTCAAAAATTAGCTGTATTTCATTATTGGAC
>NZ_JAVFHM010000273.1:0-541 GCF_041954005.1 Priestia sp. BR_2
TTAGCTCAGCTGGGAGAGCATCTGCCTTACAAGCAGAGGGTCGGGGGTTCGATCCCCTCAGCCTCCACCATAATTCATCCCCATAAAGTGAAGCTCACGCTTCGCAGGTAATTCCGATTACTTTTCGGGGACCCCATATTAGCAACCCTTTTAATGACGCGGGGTGGAGCAGTTCGGTAGCTCGTCGGGCTCATAACCCGAAGGTCGTAGGTTCAAATCCTGCCCCCGCAACCAATTTATATCGCAATAGCGATAGTGCCTCGTGGAACTGTGGTGTAGAGGCCTAACATGCCTGCCTGTCACGCAGGAGATCGCGGGTTCGAATCCCGTCAGTTCCGCCATTTTTACAAGTTTCATAGATGACTTTGGGATGAGATGCGTATCCGATATGGGATTCGTCAAAGTCCGAAATGAGCTCTATGGCTCGGTAGCTCAGTCGGTAGAGCAGAGGACTGAAAATCCTCGTGTCGGCGGTTCGATTCCGTCCCGAGCCACCATGTACCTTTTATAATTTTATACGCCGGTGTAGCTCAATTGGTAG
>NZ_JAVFHM010000274.1:0-641 GCF_041954005.1 Priestia sp. BR_2
GTCAAGTGAAGTTGATACTTTGCTTCTCTTATTACTTCTTCCCTATTCTTAATAAGTATCATATTTAAATCCTCTGTCCCTCCGTATTATATGTAACTTTATTATAACAAACTAAAAAGGAAACATCATTCCCTATAATCAACTTAGCAATCTACCGATCATTTTTGCAAAAAATTAACATTCACAATATTTATATGAAACATCATTTCTTTATTAAAAGACTTAGTTGGCTTTACGGATCTAAGGAAAGAAGCTAAGTCTGCCTTTTCTTATGTAAAAGTGTTCCCCTCGATTAAGAGAAACTTTTAATAAAATTTCATCACATAGTGATGAGGTTAAACAAATGATTACATTACAATGTTTCCTCTAATGCTAAGATTCATGTGATCAATTTCCCAATATCTTTTATATAAACTAAAAAGAAGTCAATTACCATCACGGCTAGGTACCTTAGGTGTAGTTTTTATTCCCGTACTTATTATTTCTTTATTTCGTTCTAAAGATTAAAAGTCTATTTACATAAAAAAGAGAAAACAATTTAATTTGAAAGATAAATCATTTTCCCCAATGAATAGATAGCCTATTTTATCTCAATATCTCATTTCGTTTATATTTGAGTGCTTTTTTGAGAAGTACTATCT